>NZ_BATA01000023.1 GCF_000474235.1 Halarchaeum acidiphilum MH1-52-1 | reverse complement strand
GCGTCCGCGCCGAGATCCGCGGCGACCGTCCCGAGGTAGTCGTACCCGCGCGCGCCCGCATCGACGTACGCGTCCTGATGGGCGAAGAGCGTGTGGGTGTACTCGAAGAACGCCGCGTCGTCGAGGGCGTCCTGCACCGCGCGCGCCGCGTTCGCCCCCGCCCACGACCACTCCTCGCTCACCGGAATCGGGAAGTCGCGGTGCTCGTAGCGGACCGTTCCGGGTTTCGTGTAGTTCTCGACGATCCGAGGCATGACCTCCGTCGCGTAGTGCGCGCAGTGCGGGCAGGCGTAGTCCTCGAAGACCGTCACGGTCACGTCGGCGTCCGGATCGCCGCGGACCGGCGTCGGCATCGAGTCCACCGTCGTGACGTCCGGATCGTCCGGGACGTCAACGTCGGTCAACGTCCGCGTCGTCGAGTTCGTCTCGGTCGTCCCGTCTCCACTCCCGCCGCCGTTCGTCCCGGTACAACCGGCCAGTAGCCCCGCGCACGCCGCGCCGGCGGTCGCGAGCACATCCCGTCGCGTTCGCATCCTTGTCGCACGAACGACGCTGTGACGCATAGACCCACCGCTCCGCGACGCGCCGAGCGCCGTGTGGTACGATTTATGTGGGAGGCGACTGAACGTTCGGTCAGACTCTCGTGTACGCACTCGTTTCGCACCGACCGACCGACGACATCGCTTCGCTCACGGCACCCATGGGCGTTCGACAATGACTCGCGACCGGCGCCTCGGCGTCGCGCTCGTCGCGCTCCTCCTCGTGGGCGCGAGCGCGTTCGGGGTCGTCTCCGTCTCCGCGGCGAACAAGACCGTCGCGGGCCACCCCGACCTCCACGCCTCGGTCACCGACAACGAATTCACGACCGGAACGGAGGCGACGCTCGACCTCTACGTGCAAAACGACGGCGTCCTCACGCAGGGCGGAGCGGCCGAGTATCAGGAGCGCGTGAAGACCGCGCGCTCGACGCAGCTCTCGATCTCGGGCGGGAGCAGCCCGATCACCGTCCACACGAAGCAGTATCCCGCCGGGAACATCGTGGACGGAACGAACGGTCCTTACTCGATCAAGCTCACCGTTCCCGAGGGAACGAAGCCCGGCACCTACTACCTGAACGTCCGCGCCCAGTACAAGTACACCGGGGCCGTGAACTACGACCCCGAACAGCCCGAATACGTCGATTATCAGCAGACCAAGACGTTCCGCGTGCCCGTCGTCGTGCGCGACCGCGCGACGTTCAGCGTCGTGAACTCGACGACGAACGCGCAGGTGAATCAGCGCGGCACCTACAACGTCACGGTGAAGAACACGGGGAGCGAGGTCGCGACGAACGTCGTCGCCGAAGCGACCTCGGGAACCGACGCGCTGACGTTCGGTTCGACCGGCCAGAGCGCGAGCACGTCGGTCGCGACGTGGGAGCCGGGCGAGACGAAGACGCTCTCGTACAGCGCGGCCATCGCCGACACCACGTCGGTCCGGGACTACTCCGTCCCGCTGCACATCACGTTCGCCGACGCCGACGGCGTCACCCGCGAGGCCAACCGCCTCGTCTCGACGCTCCGCCCAAAGCCCGAGCAGGACCTCGACGTCGGCCACGTCGATAGCGACCTGCGCGTCGGCACCGACGGCAACGTCTCCGTCGTCGTCTCGAACGACGGCCCGGTCGCCATCGATCACGCCACCGTTCGCCTCGCGACGAGCGACGACGCGATCACGCCGCAACGCGACGAGTACGCCCTCGGGCGCCTCGGCGTCGGCGACGTCGCGACCGTCACCTTCCCGGTCGAGGTCAGCGACAGCGCCGAGTCCGGTCCCCGACAGTTCGACTTCACCGTCTCCTACAAGAACCAGTTCAACGACAGCCAGCAGAGCGATCCCCTCCCGGCCACCGTCCCCGTCGCGGCCGAGCGCGATCGCTTCGTCGTCGAACCGGTCAACGGCACGCTCTCGGCCGGCGGGAGCGGGACGGTCCGCTTCCACGTCACGAACAACGGCGACCGGCCGGTCACGAACGTGAACGCGAAGGTGTACGCCGACGACCCGATCTCGACCGGTGACGACGAGGCGTTCGTCTCGTCGCTCGCGCCCGGCGAGACGGAGACCATCGCGTTCTCCTTCGCGGCCACCGGGAGCGCGCTGTCGAAGACCTACCCGGTCTCGATGGACTTCCAGTACGACGACACCGACGGCGAGACGAAGCTCTCCGACTACTATCAGGTCCCGCTCGCCGTCCACGAGTCCGGCGGAAGCGGCGGGCCGCCGCTCGGTCTCATCGGCGGCATCGTCGTCCTCCTGCTCGTGGTCGGCGGCGGGTACGTCTACTACAAGCGCCGCTGATGGTCGATCTCGACTATCAGGCCGTCATCGACCGGATCGACTACCTCGTCGGGGAGCGCCCGGGGACCGTCATCCTCGTGTTCCTGCTCGTGACGGCCGGTCTCGCGGCCGGATTGGGCGGCATCTCGACCTCCTCGGGGACCAGTCAGTTCACCTCGGGAAGCCCCGCGCAGCAGGCGCTCGATCAGGTGGATGAGAAGTTCGGGACGTCCTTCGGGACCGACACCGCGAGCACGCAGCTCATCCAGCGGGACCAGAACGTGCTCGCGAAGCCCGCGCTCCTGCGGATGTTGCGCACGGAGAAACGCGTCCGGGAGCGCGAGAATCTGCACGTCGCCGCCACGTCGAGCGTCGCCGACACCATCGCGACGACGCTCGATCCGAGCGCGCGAACGGAGCGAGAGCGCATCGACACCGTCGAGGACGCGACGCCGAGCGAGATCGACGCCGCGGTCAAGCGAGCGGCCGGCGGCGGTCTCGCGGGGTCGCTGAGTAACGACTTCAACCCGGAGGCCGCGAGCGCGAGCGCGACCGTCGGCGTCGTCACCCACGAGATCCCCGGCTCCGACTCCTCATCCGCGGGGACGAGCGGCGGGAGCAGTCCCGTGACGACCGTCCAACAGCGAGTGCAGAGCGTCGTCCAGCGCGGCGGAACGTCCGACGTCACCGTCTTCGGGAGCGGCATCCTCTCCGCGGAGTTCGGGAACGTCATCACCGACTCGCTGCTCATCGTCGTTCCGGCCGCCGCGATCCTCATCCTGCTCTTCCTCGTCTTCAGCTATCGGGACCCGCTCGACCTCCTCATCGGCGTCGTCTCGCTCGTCATGGCGATCATCTGGACGTTCGGATTCCTCGGTCTCGCCGACATCCCGTTCAGCCAGATGCTCGTCGTCGTCCCCGCCCTCCTCCTCGCAGTCGGGATCGACTTCGGGATCCACGCGATCAACCGCTATCGCGAGGAGCGCAGCGAGGGCTACGGCGTCGTCGAGTCCATGGAGACGACGACCGACCAGCTGCTCGTCGCCTTCTTCATCGTCACCGGGACGACCGTGCTCGGCTTTCTGGCGAACCTCACGAGCAGCCTCGGGCCGATCCGCGACCTCGGGCTGGTCTCCGCCATCGGCATCACGTTCACCGTCCTCATCTTCGGGATCTTCCTCCCCGCCGCGAAGGTCTACACCGACCGCTGGCGCGAGGAGCACGACATCCCGCAGTTCGGGATGCAGCCCCTCGGCGGCGAGGGATCGCTCATCGGGCGCTTCCTCCCCTATCCCGTACTCGTCGCGCGGAAGGCGCCGTACGTCTTCCTCGCGCTCGTCGTGATCTTCACGGCCGTCGCCGCCGGCTACGGGACCGGCGTCAACACGTCGTTCAGTCAGGACGACTTCCTCCCGCCGTCGCAGACGCCCGGCTGGTACCACACGCTCCCCGAACCCTTCGCCCCCCACGAGTACCACACCACCGCGACGCTCGACTACCTCGACGAGCACTTCACCGCGGCGAGCGGCAGCGGCGGCTCCGTGACCATGTACATACGCGGGCCGTTGCGCAAGGACTACGCGCTCGAATCGATCCATCACGCGTCCTACGACCCGCCGGACTCGTTCGTCATCAGCAATTCGAGCACGCTCGCGACGTCGGAGCCCTCGCGCTACGCGAACACGCGGAGCATCATCGACGTCATCCGGAGCTACGCGCAACGGGACGCGTCGTTCCGGCACCTCGTCCGCGAGAACGACGTGAACGGGAACGGCATCCCCGACGACGACCTCGGAACGATCTACGACCGCCTGCTCGACTCCCCGTACCACGATCAGGCGCGGGAGTACCTCTCGCGCGACGAGCGCGCGACCCGCGTGTCTTCACGACGAAGGGGAACGCGAGTCAGGCGGACGTCGTCGCGGACGCCCACAACGTCGATAACCGCTACCGGCTCAACGCGATCGCGACCGGCCAGCCGGTCGTCTTCCAGTACATCGCGGACACGATCCTCGAATCCGCGGTCAAGAGCCTCGCGGTCGCGCTCCTCGCGACGGCGCTCTTCTTGTTGCTCTGCTTCCGGGTGTTCAGCGACTACACGACGCTCGGTCTCGTCAATCTCTTCCCGATCGTCGTCACCGTCGCGCTCCTCGCGGGGGCGATGCGCTACCTCGGCATTCCGCTGAACGCGCTCACCGCGACCGTCCTCTCGATCAGCATCGGTCTCGGCGTCGATTACTCCTCGCACATCGTTCATCGCTTCGGCGACGAGTACGAGGAGCGCGACCTCTACGACGCCATCGACGTCGCCGTCCGCGGGACGGGCGGGGCGCTCACCGGGAGCATGCTCACCACCGTCGCCGGCATCGGCGTGCTCGTCCTCGCCATCACGCCCATCCTCGGCGACTTCGGCTCCGTCACCGCGCTCAGCATCTTCATCTCCTACGTCCTCTCCGTCGTCGTCACGCCGTCCGCGATGGCCGTCTGGGGCCACGCGGTCGAGCGCTACGGGAGCGCGTGACGCGGGACGAGAACGCCGTTTTCCGCGTCAGGCGCGTTGTTCGAGGACGCGATCGACGATCGCGCCCGTCGAGAGCAGTTCGTCCTCGTACGTCGGGTCGCGCGCGGACGCCCGCCGGACGTCACAGTCGACGCCGCGCGCCGCGAGTTCGTCCTCGATGGCCGCCGCGTCGTGGTGCTGGTCGTATCCGAGGACGATCGTCGCGGGGTCGATGTCCTCGATGGGCGCGAAGATGTCCCTCGGGTGCCCGACGCGCGCCGCGTCCACCGGATCGAGCGCGCGCACCATGTCGCGACGCTGGCGATTCGGGAGGACGGGCCGGTCCTTGTGCGTCACGTTCTCGCGGCGCGCGACGATGACGTGGAGTTCGTCGCCCATCGCCTTCGCCTCCGAGAGGTAGTGGACGTGCCCGGGGTGGAGGAGGTCGAAGGTCCCCTGCGCGACGACGCGCTCGGTCATCGCTCCTCCTCCTCCAGTTCCGCGTCGATGTCCTCCTGCGTGAAGTCGAAGAACTCCTCGGGATCGGGGAGCGAGACGTCGTAGACGTCGAGATCCGCGGGGCCGCCCTCGTGGTCGAACGCGCGCCAGCACGTCCGGTCGTAGGGCGCGCCGAGGATGACGTGGACGCGTCCCCGCGCGAACATCTGTTCGTCCTGATCGCTCGGCCGGAGGACGCCGTTCGGGTGCGAGTGGACCGTCCCGACCGTGTGGCTGTCGTTCGGCACGAGATCGGATTGGAGGGTGGCCTGCACCGGACTCGACGACGTCTTCGGGATGAAGAGGACGTCCGTGATCAGATCGCCCTCGCCGTCGAGGTCGTACTCCGCGGCCGGGGTCCCGCGCAGGACGCCGAGATACTCGTTCGGGTGGGTGTCCTCGGCCGCTTCGAGGGCGAAATCGAGCGTCTCCCCGGCGATGCCGAGCACCGGCCGCGAGCGGAACGCCATGCCTGACGGTGGTCGCCGGCGCGTGCTAAACCTTTCGAGGGCGGGACGACCCGGACGCTCCGACACCACCGCAGACCAGCGAACCCGACTCCGCCGGCCGCCCCGCTCCAGTGCGGGGATTCCCGTGCGGCGGGATATCCCCCCGTGCACCTGCGTCGGGCGGCGTGGGAAATCCGCTATCAGGTAGTTTAACACCGTGCCAGTCGAAACCGAATGCATGACTGACGGTTCCCCCGACGACGGCGCCACGCCCGTCGTCTACCGGCTCGCCCCCGCGTGCACCGTCGAGGACATCGAGGTGGGCGAGCGGTACACCGCGACCGTGAACGGCGTGGTGGACTACGGCGTCTTCGTCGATCTCTCAGAGAACATCTCCGGACTGCTCCACGAGTCCGTCCTCCCCGCGGACGCCGAGTACGACGTCGGCGACGACGTCGTCGTCGAACTCACCGAGATCCGCGAGAACGGCGACCTCGGCTTCGAGCGCTTCGAGGGCGACGACTACGCCGTCGAGGAGCGCGCGTTCTCCTACGACCGCGTCGCCGCGGGCGCGCTCGCCGGCCGCGTCGGCGACACCGTCCACATCGAGGGCGAGGTCGTCCAAGTCAAGCAGACCGGCGGCCCGACAGTCTTCCGGATCCGCGACGAGAGCGGGACCGTCCCCTGCACCGCCTTCGAGGAGGCCGGCGTCCGGGCCTATCCCGACATCGCCATCGACGACGTCGTCCACGTCACGGGCGAAGTCGAGGAGCGCGAGGGCGCCGTGCAGGTCGAGATCGCCGATCTCGAAACGCTCGATGCGGGCACCGCGGAGCACGTCCGCGCCCGCCTCGACGCCTCGACGACCGAGCGCGCGACGCCCGCGGACGTCGATCCCCTCGTCGACTGGCCGGCGATGCGCGAACTCTACCCCGACCTCCGCGCCGTCGCCCGCCGCCTCCGACGGACCGTCCTCGAATCGCGTCCCATCCGGATGCGCCACCACGCCGACGGCGACGGGATGTGCGCGAGCGTCCCGGTCCAGCTCGCCCTCGAACGGTTCATCGAGCAGACCCACGAGGACCCCGACGCCAAGCGCCACCTCCTCAAGCGCCTGCCGAGCAAGGCGCCCTACTACGAGATGGAGGACGCGACGCGGGACCTCAACTTCGCCCTCGAAGATCAGGCGCGCCACGGCCAGAAGCTCCCGCTCCTCCTCATGCTCGACAACGGCTCCACGGAGGAGGACACGCCCGCCTACGAGACGCTCAGCCACTACGACATCCCGATCCTCGTCGTCGATCATCACCACCCGGATCACGCCGCCGTCGATCCGCTCGTCGACGAGCACGTCAACCCCTACCTCCACGGCGAGGACTACCGGGTGACGACGGGCATGATGTGCGTCGAACTCGCGCGCATGATCGCGCCCTCGATCGCCGACGACCTCGATCACGTCCCCGCCGTCGCCGGTCTCTCCGATCGCTCGAAGGCCGAGTCGATGAGCGACTACCTCGACCTCGCGCGCGAGGCCGGCTACGACGAGGAGTTCCTCCACGACGTCAGCGAGGCCCTCGACTACGAGGCGTTCTGGCTCCGATACAGCGCGGGCCGCGACCTCATCAACGACGTCCTGAACGTCGGCGGCGACGAGGAGCGCCAGCGCGAACTCGTGCCGTGGCTCGCGGAGCGTGCCGAGCGCGACGTCGACCTCCAACTCGACGCCGCCATGCCGCACGTCGAGCACGAGACCGTCGAGTCCGGCGCGCACCTCTACCGCATCGACGTCGAGAACCACGCCCACCGCTTCACGTACCCCGCGCCCGGGAAGACGACGGGCGAGATCCACGACCGCAAGGTCGAGGAGACGGGCGAACCCGTCATCACCATCGGCTACGGTCCCGACTTCGCCGTCCTCCGCTCCGATGGGGTCCGCATGGACATCCCGCAGATGGTCACCGAACTCAACGAGGAGTTCCCCGGCGCCGGCGTCTCCGGCGGTGGCCACCTCGTCGTCGGCTCCATCCGCTTCGTCAACGGCATGCGCGAGGAGGTGCTCGACGCCCTCGTCGCGAAGATGGCCGACGCCGAGATCGACGAGGAACTGCACAGCACGCCGACGCGCTGACGCCGCCCTACTCGACGTCCTCCCTTCTTTCGCCCGACCACCCGAGACGTTTCTCCCCCGCCCCCGTCCCCGCCTCCGTCTCCGAGTCCGTCTCCGAGTCCGCGAACGCGACCGCCCGTCGCAGATACCACACCACGACCCCGAGCGCGCAGAGCGCCGCGACGAGTACCGGGAGGGGGAGCGTCCAGACGCCGCCGCGCCAGTCCGCGCGGAAGAGCCGCTCGTAGTAGCGTCCGATCGCGGGATCGTCGATCACGAGCTCCGTCTCGCGGTTCGCGGTCACGGCGTTCGCGTTCCAGTTGACGCTCCCCACCAGCACGCGCTCGCCGTCCGTGATCGCGCCCTTCACGTGCAGGTGGCCGTAGCGCCCCCGCGGATCGGCGAGCCTCGCGCGGAGGTCGAGACCGTCTCGGCGCGCCCGATCGTTCAGGCGCGCGACGAGCGCCGCGTTCTCCTCGCGGGCGTACCACGCGCCGCTCAGTAGGACGCGCACGCGGACGCCGCGCTCGGCGGCCGCGATCGTCGCGTTCCAGAGCGCGGTGTCGGTGCTGAACTCCATCTGCTCGACGTCGAGTGTGTCTGTGGCGTTTCGGACGAAGCCGACCAGCGCCCGCCGGGAGTTCTCCGGCGAGACGACGAGCGAGACGCGATCCGCCGTGGCGTTCAGCGGCGCGAAGGCGCGCGGGTACGTCGCGTTCGCGGGATGCGGCGGCTGAAACGTCGCGTTCCTTCGATATTTCGCCCACGGGACGCCGTCGATCCACCCGCTGTCGGCCCGGGAGACCGCGGCGAGGTCGGCGGCGAGCGTGGCGTTCCGCACGAGCGCGCCCCACCCGCGGGTGGCGTGACCGCCGACGCCGCTCGGATCCCAGTTCTCCGACGTGACGAGCGCCGCGTCGTCGATGACGGCGTACTTCGCGTGGTGAAACGGGTAGCGCGCGTACGGGCCGTCGATCACCGTCACCGTGACGTTCGGCGTCGCCGCGAGCGAATCGAGGACGCGCGCCTCGCGGGAGGAGACGCCGCCGACGGGACCGCCCTCGACGAGGACGCCGACCCGGACGCCGCGTCTGGCGTCGTCACGGAGGAGGGTCGCGACGCGCGTCGACGTGAACGTGTAGCCGCCGAGGAGGATCCGGCGATTCGCGCCGCGGAGCGCGTCGGTTACCGAACCGGGATCGTCCGGGAGCGCGAACACCGTCGTCGGCGCGTCCGTCACCGAGCGAATCGGGAACGCCGTCCGCCCGAGCGGACGCCACGTCCCGTTCTCGTACAGCTCGCCCTCCGGGGCGTCCGCGTAGCTCGCGACGTCCACGACCTCACCGCCGCAGACGAGGACGAGCCGCTCGCCCGCGTTCGCAAGCGTCGGCAGCGAGCGTCCGAGCACGCGGCCGTCGACGAGGCGTCGAGTCCGATCCGGTGCGGTGCTGAGCGTCACCCGCCCACCCGCGGTGACGTTCGGGAGGGGGACGCTCGCCTCGTCGTCCGCGAGCGCGCACGTGCCGAGGGCGACCGCCTTCGGAAGCGAGAGTGTGACGAACTCGCCGGCATCGTTCCGCGCGACCGGGTTCGGGTAGAGTGCGACGATGCGCGGCGCGCCCGACGCCGCGTTCGCGCCGCTCGCGGTCCCGTCGCTCGCGTGCGCGCCGCTCGCGTCGTCCGCTCCCGCGCCAGCCACGAGCGCGGAGCAGACGAGCAAGAGGACGCAGGCGATCCGCACGGCGAGGCGCGTCCGTGGCGTCACACCGCGAGGTGGCGTCGGCATCGCGGAAGAACCCGCGCCCTAGCGATCGGTGTCGGCACGCTTTAGCGACCGGCGGCCCGAAATCGGCGTATGGTCGCGTTCACGCTCGTCGAAGGCGCCCGCATGGCCGGATACGCGCTCGCGACGCTCGGCATGCTCCTCGTCTTCCTCGAGTTCTTCCAGCAGCCGAGCTACGTCAGCTACGATCCGGAGTTCGACGACTACTCGATCGACATCTCGCCGTCGGCGCTCCGCGAGCACACGTGGATCGGCCGTCTCGGCGCGCTCTTCGCCGCGGCCGGGTTCGCCGTCGAGTTCCTCGCCTTCTTCCTCTAGTCGAGTGCCGCCGCGGCGCGCTCCGTCTCGGACTGGACGAGGAAGGAGCGTTCGTCCGTGTGTTCGGCGGCCGTTTCGAGCGCCTCCGCGGTGCCGATCTGGTAGAGCGCCCACGCCGCGCTCGCGCGGACGCCCTCCGTCTCCCCGCCGTCCGTGAGGACGTCGCCGAGCGGCTCGATGGCGCGCGTGTCACCGAGGAGACCGAGGGCGCGCGCGGCTTCGCTCCGCACGTCCTCGCGCTCCGCGACGAGCCACTGGGCGACGTCTTCGGTGTACTCGGTCGCGCCGAGTTCGCCGACGGCCCGCAGCGCCGTCTTCTGGAGTTCCGGATTCGAGTCGGAGTCGATGTAGTCCGCGACGCCCTCGACCGCGTCCGGGTGGCCGGTCTTGCCGAGCGCCTCGACGGCCGTGAGGTTGCGCCGCTGGGCCTTCCCCTTCAGCGTCTCGATGGCCTCGGGGTTCCCCATGCGGACGAACGCCTCCAGACAGTGCTCCTCCATGTAGCCCGAGTCGCCGAAGTGCTCCATGCAGAGCGCCACCATCTCCGCGTCGTTCCGCTTCGTCCACTCCTTCACCGCCGACCACTCCGGCGGGTAGTCCTTGTGCTTCCCGAGGACGTCGTAGAACCCCTCGTACTGGAGTTTCGCGCGAGAGGAGAGGTCGGCGAACGCCTGCGAGTCCTCGATCCCCGACTGGAGGTCGTCCGCGATGTCGAGGAGCGCGGCGATGGCGTCCGCGTCCGCGTCCGCGTCGAGTCCGGCCGCCTCGACGGCGTCGATGGCCGCGTCGAGCGCGTCGACGTCGACCCCCGCGAGGTCGATCTCGAGTTCGGCGGCGACGTCGCCGGTGAACGCCTCGATGGCCGCGGCGACCTGCTCGTCGCCCGTCTCCGTCCACCGGGTGTTCTCGACGGTGGACTTCGCGGCCTCGATCTCGCTCACGACGTCCTCGCCGTACGGCCCGCGCTGCTCTTCGAGTTCGTCCTGCAGATCTTGGAGTTCGTTCGTCAACTCCTCCTCGAAGTCGAGGAGTTCCTCGACCTCCTCGTCCTCGTCCAGCTCCTCCTCGTCCGGCTGGAACTCCTCGGGATCGGTGAAGTCGGCGTCCTCGATGTCGGACTCGATCGCGTCGAGGGACGCCTCGACGTCGTCGAGATCCGCCTCCGTCTCGGCGGCCTCGAGGGCGTCCTCCGCCTCGGCGAGGCGATCGCGGAGGGTCTCGTAGCGATCGCGTTCCTCGGGCCGAGGTCCCCCATCTCCGTCCTCGCTCTCGTTCTCGTCACTCTCGGCGGCTTCCTCCGCTGTGTCCCCGTCCGCAGCGGTCGTCTCGTCCTGCGCGTCCGCCGCGGGCTCCGTTCGCTCCTCCGGCGCGTCCGCACTCTCGGACTCGTCGGGGGTCGGCTCCGCCTCGTCCGCGGCGTCCGCCGGCTCGTCGTCCCCGTCACTCATGCGTCAGTCTTCCGCCAGCGCGCCTATCAGCGTTTCCCTTCACCCGCCACGGTAGAAGCGCGGGCCGAGGACGCAGTAGGCGAGCGCGAACGCGAGGAGCGCCCGGGGGAACACCCGATCGAGGGCGGTGGGCGCGAGGACGGCGAGCGCCTGTACCGCGCCCATCACGAGCGCGTCGCGCACCCGCAGGTCGGGGTAGGGGACTGTCGTCACCATCGCCGCGGCGAGGACGGCGCCCAGCCCGACGACGACGAGCGGGTCCACCACGCCCGAGAGCACCGTCGCCGCGACGAGCGTGCCCGCGAGCGTCGTCGGGACGCCCTCGGTGAGACCGTTCCCCACGTCGTCAGCGGTGTACATACCGAGGCGGACCACCGCCATCGCGACGACGCACGCGCCGACGGCGACGGCGACGAGAAGGCGCGTCCCGCCCCAGCCGGTGCGTGCGCTCGCGACGACGAGCGCCGCGGGCGCGACGCCGAACGACGCGACGTCCGCGAGCGAGTCGAGATACGGGCCGACGGTCGAGCCGCCGTAGCGGCGCGCGAGGATGCCGTCGACGGCGTCGACCATCGCCGCGAGCAGGAGGACGCGCGCGGCGAGCACCGGGGAGACGCTCGCGGCCACGACGGCGCAGAACCCGAGCGCGGCGTTCGCCACCGTCGCGACGTCCGCGACGCCGAGGCGGCCCGCGAAGCGAGGACGGAACACGCGTCGCACGCGCGCGTCGCGGCCGTCGTCGGACCCGGGAGGCATACCCCACGCGACGACCACCGCGTCCTTACGTGTTTATATCCGCTGGAGAGCGGGGACGCGCCACGCGACGAGGTGGGACGGCGCGGCCGCTGACGGACCGTCGCGCGTCGAAAGAACGGAAGGGTGTGTCGTTACTCCTCGGCGTCCACGGCGGAGGTCTCCTCCTCCTCGTAGACCTCCTCGGGGTGCGCCTCCAGCGTCGCCTTCTCCACCTCGACCCGGCGCAGCGGGTAGATGGTGTTGGCCTCGCTGTAGATGGCGCTGGAGAGCCGGCCCTCGATGACCGAGTCGATGAGGCCCTCGAAGGTCCGTTCCTCCGCGGCGTCCTCGACGAGGTCGATCATGAGGCGGCGGATCGCCTTCTGCTGGCTGTCGTCCGCGTTCTTCGTCGTGTACGCGACCGGCTGAAGGCGCACGCGGTAGTCGTCCGTCGTCTCGACGGTGATGACCGCGGCGATCTTCGAGGAGCCTCGGCGGACGAGGCTGCGCTGGTAGTCGCGCGTCAGCTCGGACTCGACGAACTCGGTGTACGCCGAGTCGCTGCCGACGTCCGTCACCTGAAAGGTGAGCTTGAGGTTGTTCTCACCGCCCGACTCGCCCGTGACGTCGCCGAGGGTGGATTCGATGGTGCGATCGAGCACCTTCTCCGGTTCGTCCGCGAGGGTCTCGCCGAGCTCCGCCCGGTCGAACTGCTCGGGGGCGAGCACGGTGTACCATCGCTTCTGCTGGTTCTGCTTGGATACTGAACGTTCGCTCATGTGTCGTGTGTCGTGTGTCGTTTCGCGTGCTGTGCCACGTCCGCCGCCACCGTGAGGTTCACCACGTAGTCGTCCGCCGTCGCGCGCAGACCGCTCGTGTCGTCGCGCTCGATGGTCGTCACGACCGCGTCGCCCTCGACGCGCGTCGTCATCGACTCGGTGTTGTCCGGCCGAACCGAGCGCGCGATCAACGCCGCGTCGTCGTGCGTCGTGCGGACGGTCGCGCTCGGGGAGCCGTCGGTCACTCCGACAGCACCTCCCTGACGCCCTCGACGAGAGCGTCCGCGTCCGTCTCGCTCGTCCGTGCGCGCATCGCCGTCCCCGCGACTGCGTCGTCACCGACCGCCGCGGCCAGCGTCTCGCGGGCGCCCGGCCCGTCCGGTGTCGTCGCGAGCGCCGCGCCGTCGGTCCCGACGACGAGTGCCGCGGGTTCGTCGGCGCGGGAGTCGCGCACGAGTCGCGCGAGCGGCCACGCGGGGGCGTCGACCTCGCAGACGACGAGACCACTGTACCGAGCAGGGTCGACCGTCCGGAGCGCCACGTGCGTCGCGCTCGCGTGCTCGCGCCACGCGTCGAGCGCCGCCGGTCGATCCGCGACGCCGATGGCGAGCGCCGACGCAAGCCCCGGATTCCCGACCGCGAGACAGTCGAGGACGTCCGCGTAGCCCTCCGCCGTCTCGAACGGCGCGTCCGGGGTCGCGTGCGGTCGCAGGACGTTCGCGAGCGCCCCGACGGCGCGCGGCGCGGCGGTCTCGGTCGCGTCGAGTGCGACCCGCGACGCCAGCCGACGCCGCGCGTCGTCGTCGAGTTCCGCCGGCAGGTCGAGTTCCGCGAGCAGCGCCCCCGCCTGCCGGTCGTCGCCCGACCAGTCGGCGTGCAGCAGCGTCGTGTGTGCGAGGCCGTCCGCGAGATCCGCGACCGGCAGCCCGACGCCCGGGCGCCGCTCGAACGACGCCGCGAGGTCGCCCTCGGGAACGTCGCCCGCCGCGCGGACGCCCGCAAGCGCGAGCGCCCGGTCCGGGTCGTGGAGGTCACGCGCCGCCGCGAACGCCGTCGACGTGAGCGTCTCGCCCCCGATCGACGCGTCCGCAGGCGTGCCGTCGAAGCCGAGCGCGACCGTCACGTCGGCGTCCTCGCCGGCGAACAGGCGCTCTGCGGCCGCGCCGCGCGTCGCCGCGACGCTCACCTGATAGGGTGTATCCGTCGCCGCGCAGGCCCGCGCGAGCAGGCCCGCGGCGGCGACCGCGTCGCCGTCCGCCCGCGCGATCACGCGGACGAACGCCGCCTCGCGCAGCTGCTGGGCGAGCGAGGCGGCGGCGTCGGACGACTCCGGACGGCCCGTGGTGGACATCGACTTACTCTTCGAGGAGTTCGACGGCGACGGCGTACGAGTACGTGAAGTCCTCGTCGAGTTCGTCGCCGCGGTAGTAGTCCGCGAGCCGGCGGATCTTCGACTCCGTGTTCTGGAGCGCGCGCCGGTTCTGGTGGTCCTGCCCGTTCTCCTCGACGTGCTCGCGCAGTCGAATCGCCTTCTCGAGGAGGTTGCGGAAGTCCTCCGGCAGCTCCGGGGAGGCGTCGTTCTCCTCGAGGATCTCGGTGACCTTCTTGTCCGTCGCGAGCTTCACGTCCGGGACCGGCGTCCCTTGGACGCCCTCGTCGCGCAGCTTCATGCCGATCTGGCTGGGGTCGTACCCCTCTTCGGCCAGTTCGACGACGCGCTCCTCAACGGCGTCGGCGTCCACGTCGCTCCACTCCGGGGGTTCGTCTGCCGCCGGCTTGTCCGAACCGGACGAGCCGCGACGGCGGGTATGCATTCGTGCCATGGTGTGAATTGGAACGACACGAACCGCTGTGCGGCGCTGGGCGCGGGTGCGCCCGAGCACTGCCACACTCCCAAGCCACGCGAACGCGTGGCGCGTCGGATATGCGGCCGTGCAGTTCCCTACGGATCACTGGGCGTCTCGGACGCTAAAGGGTTTCCACTTCCGTCGAGGGTGGATCGAAGGGTTCAATTACGTCCCCCGGGTACGAGGAGATGCGTTCGCGGGCTCGTAGATCAGTGGTAGATCACTCCCTTGGCATGGGAGAGGCCCCGGGTTCAAATCCCGGCGAGTCCATAATCTTTTTCTGACATTCGGAGTCCCGGTATCGCACACGCCTCTCTCCGGATACCCTCTCGTCCGACATCTTATTGCAGCGGAGTGAGGGTACGCGAGTAGACCATGATCCAAGACCGATTACGGGAGATGCAGCGACAGTGTGAAAATATAGACGACGGGCCGCGTACCGCCTTGGAAATCCTCGGCGAAACCGGACGAGAACGGTACTGGGAGCGGTATCTCAGTTACTTTCTCGATCCGACGACACCCCACGACTTCGGTGCCGACCTGTTGAACGCTCTCCTTGGCGCTGCTCGGCCCACCGCCGAGGTCTCCATCCCGACGCCGGTCGAACCGAAGAACGTTCGTGTAACGACGCAAGCGCAGACGGCGACTGGTCCGGCCGACATCCTCGTCTACGATCCCCCCTCGTGGTTCCTCTGTATCGAGCTGAAAATCCACGCGAGCGAGACGAACCGTCAGACCGTCCGGTACGCGAACGCGTCCCGGATCGGGGATATCGAAACCGAGCGGTACGACCGGGGCGAGTACGTCTACCTCGCGCCCGTCTCGAGTGGCCCACCCGCCTCGGAACGGTTCACGACCCTTTCGTGGCAGACGCTCGTCCCCTATTTCGAGTCGGTGCTGGACTCCGGGACGGAATATTCCGAACGGAGCAGGGTACAGTTGTCAGACTTTATCACCACGGTCCGACGAGAGCTTCCAATGGACGACTTCACCGAATTCTCGGACGAGACGCGATTGTACGCGGAGTACGCGGACACGATACATAGCCTCACGGATGCGCACGAAAAGGACTGGCGGGCCCTCTATAACAACCTCGTACGTACGTTCTATGATGATTTCGACCCACTCGAGAACAGTGGGAGTCGAAGATCACGAACTCGCTCAGCTACAGCCAGTTCTACAAGCCGAGGTGGCACTCGCTCGACAACGGCGTGAACATGGAGTACGAACCGCACATCGACCTCGAATCCAAACCGGCCGATATTCGGCTCCGTTTCGACGTCGAAGGTGGAGAGAAGGACGCGGTCCGGGACGCGATACTGGACCGCACGGGGATGTCGGAGCTGGAGGCAAGGGACTGGGAACCGTCGACGGGACCTACGAGTTCGTCGGGAAGTCGATCCCGCTCACCTTTGACGATCCGACGGCTGCCACGACCGCGGCCGTCGACGAGCTCTCCACGCTCCATCGACTCATCGGACCCGCGATCGAGGAAGTCGCGTCCGAGTTCTGATCGCCGGTCGGGTTCGACAGGAGCGCGTTGGGGTGGGACGCTCCGCCGTTCACGGCGCTCCGTCACGCCTGTCACGCGAAGCGCCACCGCGAGGCTGCTGGGGCACACGCCGCACTGACGATCCGCGAAAGAGCGGGAGAACGAGGGGAAGTCGTCTAGTACCCGAGCAGGTCGTCGAGGTCGATCGGCTCGTCGCCGTCGGGGACGAGCACCTCGGCGGTGCTGCCGGTCGCCTCGACTTCGCGGACGAAGTCGTCGGTGTCCTGCTCGATGGGCGGGAAGGTGTCGTAGTGGATGGGGACGGCGTAGTCGGCGTCGAGCCAGTCGACGGCGACGGCGGCCTGCCACGGGCCCATGGTGAAGTGGTCGCCGACGGGGACGGCGACGACGTCCGGTTCCAGATACGGCGCGACGACGTCGCGCATCTCGGTGTGGAGGGCGGTGTCGCCGGCGTGATAGAAGGTCTGGGACTCGGCGTCGGATACCTGCGTGGGCTTGGTGTCGCTGACGACGTAGCCGGCGGGCATCCCGCCGGTCGCGCCGTAGTCGGTGTCGAGACCGTTGGAGTGGTCGGCGCGGACCATCGTGACGTAGGTCTCCTCGGTTTCGAAGGTGCCGCCGAGGTTCATGCCGGTACCGTCCTCGATGCCGTACTCGTCGGTGAGGTAGCTGATGACCTCGGGGGTGCCGACGAAGTGCGCGTCGCGGAAGCGATCGGCGTCGGCGATGTGGTCGGCGTGCCCGTGCGTGATCAGCACGTAGTCGGGATCGACCTCCTCGGGATCGGTGTCGGTCTTCGGGTTGTCGAAGAACGGATCGATGAGGAGCGTCTCGCCGTCGACGTCCACACCGAACGTGGAGTGGCCGTACCAAGTGACTTCCATGACGTCCCCGACTACTCGCGGATGACTGATAAAGCTGTCGGCCGGGTGGATCCTGCCGCCTCCCTTCCGCGGCCGCGTCGGCGGTCAGAGTCGGCCGTCGCGTTCCTCGACGAGGCGTACGTGAAGGAGTACGGTCACCACCGCTGGTAGGCGCTACCGCGACCCCAACGCTTACTCTCCGTCCGGCGAATCGCGGGAGTATGCGACACGTTCGATTCCGCGACGAGGCCGGCGCAGTGCGCGAGGGCGAGTACCACGACGACGGGACCGTCTCCTTCGGCGGGCGTTCCTACGCGGTCGACGACGTCGAGATCCTCGCGCCGTGCGAGCCGTCGAAGATCGTCTGCGTCGGGCGCAACTACGCGAAGCACGCAGAGGAGCGCGGCGAGGACGTGCCCGACCGGCCGCTGCTCTTCTTGAAGCCGCCGAACACCGTCGCGGGCCACGGGAACACGGTGACGCTCCGGCCGGAAGGAGAACGTCGAGCACGAGGTGGAACTCGGCGTGGTGATCGGCGAGCAGTGCCGGCACGTCGAGGAGGCGGACGCGATGGACGTCGTCGCGGGCTACACCGCCGCCGTCGACGTCTCGAATCGCGACGATCAGGACAGAGAACAGAACTGGGTGCGCGGGAAGGCCTTCGACGGATCGTGCCCGCTCGGTCCCGTGCTCGCGGATCCCGCGCACGTCCCGGAGGGCGCGGACGTCGAACTCCGCGTGAACGGCGAGACGCGCCAGTCCTCGAACACGGAACACTTCATCTTCTCCGTGCCCGAGCTGATCGCGGAGATCACCCAGTACATGACGCTCGAAGAAGGCGACGTGATCATCACGGGCACGCCCGAGGGCGTCGGTCCCCTCGAGGACGGCGATCGCGTCGAGGCCGAGATCGAGGGCGTCGGCACCCTCGAACACGACGTCCGGCGGGACTGACTCAGACGCCGAGGACGCCGATTCCCGACACCGGGACGCCGAGGGAACCGAGGACGAAGACGACGATCGCGGTGGCGACCCACGCGACGAGCGCGATGAGGACGGCGTTCACCCAGCCGCCGCGGTAGCGCCAGTTGATGACGGCGATGTACGCGAGCAGAGCGAGGAGACCACCGATGAGTGGGATCCACGAGAATACCGCCCACGCGACGGCGCCGATGACGGCCGTGACGACGGCGTGCGAGTAGTCCTCGACGCCGGTGACGACGCGCGCCCCGACGTAGATGCCGAGGCCGCCGACGAGGAGGCTGATGACGAACAGTATCAGCGAACCGAGTGCGCTTGCCATGGGTGGCGGAAGGAGAGCGGGGAGGAAAAGCGTCGGGGCCGACTTCGGAGGCGAGAACGGGGTGGGGGATCGATCCGGGGGTGTCGACCTCAGAGTCCGGCGGCGAGCGCGCCGGCGTCGAGGAGGAGGAGGAGGGCGACGACGCTCGCGGCGCGGAGGCGCGTCGAGGCGTCGCGCGCGGGAGTGCGGACCTTATCGACGGCGAGGCCGTCGCGGAGCGTCGAGGCGCCCATCTCGGTGAGCGCGGCGAGCGCGAGCCAGAGAACGACCATCGCGGCGACGAGGGAGCCGCTCGTGCTCGACCAGTAGCCCGTGCTCGCCGCGACGCCCATCGGACTCGCCATGAAGCCGCCAGTGATGAGCTGGACGAGCGCGCTGAGGCGCGAGACGGTGGTGAGCTTCCCGGTGGTCGATTCGAGCGCGGAGGCGGAGAGGTCGCCGTCGCGCCCGAGCGGGAGGACGGCGTACGCGAAGTAGCAGACGCTCCCGGTCCACAGCGCGCCGAAGACGAGGTGGATCGCGAACGCCGCGGTGAGTGCTGTCGCCATACCCGCCCGTGCGGTCGGCGTGTCCTAAGGCGTAGCGGTCGCGGGACGGGGAGTGACGGCCGCGGGACGGGGAGTGACGGTCGCGGTCGAGGGACCGGCCGAGCGCGTTCGGGCCGCCAGCGGAAACGCCCAAGTAGAGGCTCCGTGTAGCCGCGACCATGACGAGCGTCGTTCTCGACGACGACCCGAAGATCGAGCCCGAACGCTTCCGCGAGCGGCTGGACGCGGACGTCGACGTCGCGTCGATGCCGGACGCCGAGTCGTTCCGGTCCGCCGTCCGCGAGCGCGACGCGGAGGCGGTCGTGACGAACGGGGCGATCGACGTCACGGCGGACGTACTCGCCGGCCTCGATTCGCTCTCCGTGCTCGGGCAGACCTCGATCGGCTTCGACAACGTGGACGTGGAGGCGGCGGCGGACGTGGGCGTCACCGTCCTGCACGCGCCGGGATACTGCGTGGACGAGGTGGCGACGCACGCCGTCTCGCTCCTCCTCGCCTGCGTCCGGGACGTCGTCGCGCACGACCGGCGGGTCCGCGACGGCACGTGGGACGACCGGGCGGGCCGGGACGTTCACCGCCTCCGCGACGACACTGTCGGCCTCGTCGCTTTCGGCGACATCGCGAGCGCGGCCGCCGAGCGCCTGCGGGGGTTCGGCGTGGACGTGATCTCCTACGATCCCTACGTGGACGCCGACGCGATGGCCGACCACGGCGTCGAGAAGGTGGACGCCGCGGGTCTCCGCGAGCGCGCCGACCATCTCTCCGTCCACGCGCCGCTCACCGAGGAGACGCGCGGGCTCGTGGACGTCGAGTGGATCGACGCCCTCCCGGAGCGGGGCGTCGTCGTGAACACGGGCCGGGGCGGCGTCGTGGACGAGGACGCCCTGTGCGCGGCGCTCGACCGCGGCGGCGTGGCGGCGGCGGGTCTCGACGTCTTCGAGAGCGAACCGCCGTGGGGGTCGCCGCTCTTGGAGCGCGAGGACGTGATCGCGACCCCGCACTCGGGGTGGTTCTCCGTCGAGTCGAAGCGCGACGCGAACGTCACAGTGGCCGAGGACCTCGCGCGTGTCTTCGCGGGCGGGGTCCCGGAGAACGACGTCGTCCCGGACGAGTGGTAGACGGCGATACCGCGCACCGGCCGGTTTAAGTCACGGCGGCGGTTCTCTCGGGATATGCGACCACGGGACCTCTCGGACCACGTCGAGTACCGCGCGGGCCGCGGCATCGAGGAAGTCGCGCGCGAACTCGGCCGCGACCCCGAGGAGTTCGTCAAGCTCGCGTCGAACGAGAACATGTTCGGGCCGAGTCCGGCCGCGGTCGAGACCATCGAGGCGAGCGCGTCGGAAGTGCACCACTACCCCACCGCCGACCAGCAGGATCTCACGGCCGCCCTCGCGGAAGCGTGGGACGTGGCGAGCGAGCAGGTGTGGCTCGCGAACGGCGGCGACGGCGCGCTCGACTACCTCTCGCGGGCCGCCCTCGAACCCGGCGACGCCGTGCTCGTCCCCGACCCCGGCTTCGCCTACTACGGGATGAGCGCGCGCTTCCACCACGGCGAGGTGCGCGAGTACGACGTCTCGCCCGGCGACGACGGCGGTTTCGCCCTCACCGCCGAGCGCGTCCTCGACGCCTACGACGGCGAGCGCATCGTCTACCTCACCAGCCCGCACAACCCCAGCGGGGGGCGCTTCACGCTCGACGCGATCGAGGCGATCGCCGACGGCACGCGAGAGGAGACGCTCGTCGTCGTCGACGAGGCGTACGGCGAGTTCACCGAGGCGCCGAGCGCGCTCGAACTCCTGCGGGACCGCGCCGACGTCGACGGGTCACACCCGGCGGCCAGTCACGCACCGCGTGACGACGTCGCCGTCTTACGCACCTTCTCGAAGGCGTACGGGCTCGCCGGACTCCGGCTCGGCTACGCGCTCGTCCCCGAGGCGTGGGGCGACGCCTACGCGCGCGTGAACACGCCGTTCGCGACGAGCTTCATCGCGTGTCGCGCCGGTCTCGCCGCGCTCGACGACGTCGCCCACGTCGAACAGACCGTGGAGACCGCGCGGTGGAGCCGCGAGTACATGGCCGAGCATCTCAATGCGCCGACGTACGAGAGCCACGCGAACTTCCTGCTCGTCGAGGTGGGCGACGCGAGCGCCGTCGCCGAGGCGATGCAGGAGCGCGGCGTCATCGTCCGCGACTGTTCGAGCTTCGGTCTCCCGGGATGCGTGCGCATCACGTGTGGCACGGAAGCGGAGACGGAGCGCGCCGTCCGCGAACTCAACGAGGTGCTCGCCGAGTGAGGGTCGTCGTCACCGGCACACCGGGCACGGGGAAGACCACGGCGACGGAGCGATTGGACACCGACCTCGACGTCGTCCACCTGAACGACGTGATCCGCGAGGAGGGACTCTACACGGAGCGCGACGAGGAGCGCGACAGCCTCGTCGCCGACATCGACGCGCTCGTGGAGACGTACGCCGACGCCGATGACGTCCTCGTCGAGAGCCACCTCGCACACCACCTCGACGACGCCGATCGCGTCGTCGTCCTGCGCTGTGCGCCCGAGACGCTGGCGGAGCGCCTCCGGGAGCGCGACGAGTCTGAGGCGAAGGCCCGGGAGAACGCGGAGTCGGAGGCGCTCGACGTCATCCTCGGTGAAGCAGTCGGAAAACACGGACGGGAGCGCGTCTACGAGGTCGACACCACCGATAGGACGCCCGACGAGGTCGCCGCGGAGATCGCGGCCGTGATCGACGGCGAGCGCGAGCCGAGCGCGGGCGAGGTGGATTTCACGGAGTACCTGCTGTGACGCTCGATCGGCTCCGCCCGCTCGCGGCCCGCATGCTCCGGCCGTTCGTCGTTCTCGCCGTGCGCTTCGGTCTCACCCCGGACGCGATCAGCGTCCTCGCGTTCGTCCTCGCCGTCGCGGCCGCCGGCGCCTTCTACGCCGGCAGCGCCGCGTGGGACGTCGCGGGCGCGGTGCTGGTGTTCCTGAACGGATGGCTCGACCTGCTCGACGGCGCGGTGGCCCGCGAGACCGACGTGGACTCGAAGGGGGGCGACCTCCTCGATCACGTCCTCGACCGGTACGCGGACGTCGTCATCCTCGCCGGTCTCGCCGCGGGCGTCGACTCGTGGCTGCTCGGCTTCGCCGCCGTCACGGGCGTCCTCCTCACCTCCTATCTCGGGACGCAGATTCAGGCGGTCGGTCTCGGACGCCAGTACGGTGGCCTCCTCGGGCGCGCGGACCGCCTCGCCTTGGTCGGGATCGTCGGCGTTCTATCATCTGTCATCCCGGTCGTCGGCGGCTTCAGCCTCGTCGCGTGGCTCCTCGGCTTCTTCGCCGTCGTCGGCCACCTCACCGCCCTCCAGCGGTTCTGGGGGGCGTGGGGCGATCTACGCGAGTCCGCGTAGTGGACTCGCGGAACACGCGAGCGGCGTGGCGCCGACCGAGAGGGAGGGGCCACGTTTCGGCGAGCGCGGAACGGACGTGATGCGTGAGCGGCGTGGCGTCGCCGCGAAACGACGCGCGTCGCGAGGGACCGCCGGCGGCGTGTGCTTTATACACGCGGCACGGCTAGGACGCGTATGGTTCAGTGCGAGATGTGCGGGGCCGAAACGGCGAACCCCAAGACCATCAAAGTCGAGGGGGCCGAACTCGACGTCTGCGACGACTGCACGGAGTTCGGTACCGAGGTGAAGACGGAGTCGTCCTCCACGACCTCGACGAAGTATTCGACGTCCTCCTCCGGGGAGTCCTCCGGCTCTTCGGGTTCGTCCGGGGGTTCCTCGGGCGGATCGCGACGCCGTCGCCGCGACATGTTCGACGAGATGCAGGAGCTCGCGTCCGACTACGACGATCGGATTCGAAACGCGCGCGAGCAGGGGGAGTACAGTCAGGAGGACCTCGCCTCCGAACTCAACGAGAAGGCGAGTCTCGTCCGGAAGCTCGAACGCGGCGACATCCTTCCGAGCGACGACGTTCGGAAGAAACTGGAGAAGAAGCTCGGGATCAGCCTCCTTGAAGCCGTGGAGGGCGACGAGGAGTGGGACAGCGGCTCCGGCGAGGGCGGGCTGACCCTCGGTGACATGGTCAAACGCAAGGACTAGCGATCCCCTCGATGTCGTTCGGCGGCGAATCCCACGAGACCGTTCGCCTCCCGCTTTTCGAAACTGGTAATCCGAGGGTTCACGAAGACGCGAGTGCATGTTCGTTCTCGTCAATCTGAAGGCGTACCCCTGCGATCCCGTCGCGGTCGCGGAGGCCGCACACGACGTCGCCGGGTCGTCCGGCGTCCGAATCGCGGTCGCGCCGCAGGCCGCCGACCTCGCCGCCGTCGCCGAGACCGGCGTCGAGACGTGGGCCCAACACGTCAGCCCGAATGAGCACGGCAGCCACACGGGCAGCACGCTCGCCGAGCGCGCCGCGGCCGCGGGCGCCGAGGGCACGCTCCTCAATCACTCCGAGAAGCGCATGACGCTCGCGGACATCGACGCGTCGCTCGACGCCGCCGAGCGCGCCGACCTCGAGACCTGCGTCTGTGGGAACACCCCCGCGCAGATCGGCGCGGTCGCGGCGCTCGGCCCGGACTCGGTCGCCGTCGAACCGCCCGAACTCATCGGCGGCGACGTCTCCGTGGCGTCGGCCGACCCCGACATCGTCACGGACGCCGTCGCCGCGGCCGAGGCCGTCGACGACGACATCGATGTCTACTGCGGCGCCGGCATCTCCACGGGCGACGACCTCGACGCCGCGGACGATCTCGGCGCGAGCGGCGTCCTCCTCGCCAGCGGCGTCGCGAAGGCGGACGACCCGAAGGCGGCGCTCGAAGATCTCGTCTCCCCGCTCGCCTGAACGCTCGCGAACGACCTAAGACACGTCCCCTCTTTGATCCGGGTAGCCATGCCGGACAGGCGCCACTACGAGCTGGTCGAGTTCGTTCGGAGCCGCGCGCGACGGCTCTTTCGAACGGCCGTCCACTACACCGCGGACGACTGGGAGATCATCTACCGGCGCGACGACCTCCCCGACGACCCGCCGGAACACCGTACCGCGACCATCGTCAAGGGCGTGCGCGAGCGCGAGCCGCTGCGCCAACCCGGTAACCCGCTGGGCGACTTCCAGTCGGTCGTCGAACTCTACGAGCACGGCGTCGTCGTCGTCGTCGCGGAGTCCGCAACCGCGGGCGTCGTGCTCTCGCTCGAACGCGAGGCCGCGAGCGATCTCGCGGGGTTCGTCGTCGAGTGCGAACGGCTCGTCGACCCGGACGAGACGAGCGACTAGCGCTGAAAATCCGCGAGCGACGCCTGCGTGTCGCGACCGCCGTCGCTCGCGTTCGCGCTGTCGCCGGACGCGCTCGCGTTCGCGTCCTCACTACTCGCCGCCGTGCCGTCGCCGCCGAAGCCGCCGAGCTTCGCCTGCTCGTCCGCCGTGAAGGAGAGGTTCGAGACGCGGACGCCGACCTTTCGCACGCGCTCGTCCGCGAACTCCGCGAGCAGGTCGTCGGCGACGTCGCGGACGAGGTCGGGTTCGTCCACGGGTCCGGGGAGCGAGCGCGCACGCGTATGAACGTCGTAGGGCGGCGTCACCACCTTGACGCCGATGGTGCGGTAGAGGGCGTCGCGACGGCGTGCGCGGTCGGAAACGGCGTCCGCGAGTGTCAGCGCCTGCTCGCGAACGCGCGCGTGGTCGTCGATCGCGCCGTCGAACGCCGACTCACGACTCAGGCTCTTCGGGTCGCCCGTCGGTTCGACCGGGCGGTCGTCGCGTCCGAGCGCGCGCTCGTGGAGTTCGCGGCCGCGCTCGCCGAAGCGATCTGTCAGCTCGTACGGATCGGCGGCGGCGAGGTCACCCGCGGTCTCGATCCCCATCTCGCGGAGTTCGCGCGCTCGCACCGGTCCGACGCCGTGGACGTCCGCGACGTCGATGGGCGCGAGAAACGCCTCGACCTCGTCGGGTGGGACGACGACGAGGCCGTCGGGTTTGTCGTGGTCGCTCGCGATCTTCGCGGTGCTCATGTCCGGCGCGACGCCGACGCTCGCGGGGACGCCGACCTCGCGCGCGATCCGCTGTCTGACGTGGCGCGCGAACCCCTCGGCGACGTCCCACGCGGTGCGCTCCGTGACGTCGAGGTACGCCTCGTCGATGCTGACCTCGCGGACGGTGTCGGCGAGGTCGTGGAGGATCGCCTTCACGTCCGCCGCGACGGTCTCGTAGTGGTCGAGATCCACCGGCCGGTAGTGCGCGCTCGGGCCGTCGGGGTCGTCGGCGCGCCGAGGGAGACGGTCCAGCGCCGTCGAGATGGCCTGCGCGCTCTCGACGCCGTGCGCGCGTGCCTCGTAGCTCGCGGTCGCCACCGCGCCGACCGTCTCGCCCGCCTCGTACCCCATCCCGACGACGACCGGCTCGCCGCGCAGCGCCGGCTCGCGCTTCCGCTCGCAACTCGCGTAGAAGCAATCCATGTCGACGTGGAGGACGATGCGCTCGGCGGGCTCCGGGGTGCCGGGTAGTCGGCGCCCGCTGTCATACCTCGGCGTACGCGTGCGCGACGGGAATAGATTCGGTTCGCCGAGGATTCGAGTCGTCGAGCGCGATTCGCGCGTCGGAGGACCTAGTGTTCGGTGTCGCGGCCCTGCTCGTAGACGAGTCCCCAGAGGGCCTGCTCGAGTTCGTCGTCGGACGGCTCGCCGAGCGCGTCGTACAGGGTGTTCGGGACGTCGATTGACTGCATGGTTGGTCCCATGATCGCCGGAAGTAAAAACGTGGTGTGAGTACCGAGCGAGTACAAAATCGGGGAGTACGATTCGAATTAATTTCGAATCGCGACGTCGCCCTCGACCGTCGTGGCGTCCTCGCGACAGACTTCGAGTGCGTGCTTGGCGGCCATCCCGGCGTCCGTCGCGGTGCGGCCCGCGCCGACGCCGACCTTCAGCGACATATCGGCCTCCTCGCGGACGCGCTCGATGACGGCTTCGTACGTCTCACGGGCGAGTTCGGGGACGAGCGCGATGACGTTGTCGCCGCCGACGAAGAACGCGAGCCCGTCGTGGTCGTCGTGGAGGGCGCGCATCAGCGACGCGTATCCCTGCTCGATGCGCACGAAAGTCGAGAACGCGTCGAGTTCGTCCGTGTACTTGCCCGTCGCATCGTTCACGTCGAAGTGCGCGATGTGGACGTCGTCGTCGGTGCGCTCGTCGTCGTCGAGGGGGTCGCCGGCGAGCACCTCGCGGCGCTCGGCGTCCTGTGCGCTTCCCGCCGCCTGCAGGTGCGCGGTGGCGTCGACGAGCGCGTCCGCCGGGTTCGCGCCCGCCCCGATGCCGAGGCTCACGGTGACGGGGTAGCGGTTCCGCAGCGACTCTTGGAGGCGCGCGTGGGCCGCTCGGTCGATGCCGTTCGTCACCGCGATCATGTTGTCGAAGCGGGTGAAGAAGACGTAGCCGTCGCGGGTGCCGAAGAACTGCGAGAGGTCGGCGTAGAGACGCGACTGCATGGTCTGGAGGTCCGCTTCGCGGCGCGGCTCCGGCGTCACCGTCCACGGCCCGTAGTTGTCCAACTGGACGAGGGTGACCTGTGCGTTCGTCACGGATACGTCCATCTCCGCGCCCGCGTCGCTTATCGGTTTTGAATCGCGTCTCAGAACTGGGTGTCAGTCCCCTCCGACGAGCGATCCGCGAGCGCTCGCGCGGCCGACTGGCGCACTTCGTCCGGCGTCACCCCGTGACCGTGTTGGTACACGTCGCCGTTCAGCACGTAGACGGCGTCGCGCTCGTTGCACAGAGCCGCGACCTCCTCGCTCGACAGCGATGGCGGCTGCTCGACCTCGGTGCCGACGAGGCGATACAGGTCCGCCACGTGTTCGCCGTAGAGCGCCGTCACGCCGCCGGCGACGTTGAACCCGGACCACCACGCTCGAGTCCACAGTCGGTGGCGATCGAACCCCGACGAGCGGATCACGTACTGCGGGATGGGGACGCCGCCGCCGAGCACGACCGGACACGCCGAGACGTCGCCCGCGAACCGGAACGGCCCGTCGGCGCCCGACCACCCGACCGCTCGCTCGATCGGCGCGCCCGAGAGGAAGCGTCCAACGGTTCGCCCGACCGCGCGCGCATCGAACGAGGGGGACGCCACGCCCGCACGCGCCCCGCGCTCGATCAGCGCATCGAGGACGGCACCGCCGACGTCCGTGTCCCCGACCACCGAGACGACGCGCGCCGAGATCGCGTGGAGGCTCGCCGGATCGAGGACGCCGTCACGACACGCGAACCCGGCGTCGGTCAGCGGCGCCCCGACGTGGACGAATCCGTACTCGCTCTCGAGGGCGTCCCGGACGGCCGCCGTCGTCGGCGCCGCGGCGTCGAGTTCGAACGGCTCGTCGACGTCCCGGTGCTCCTCGCCGATCAACACCGTCGAGAGCGACTCCCGAGCCGCGTCGTCGACGCCGAGGAGGGCGATTCGCTCCGCCGTCACGTCGCGCGTCGGCTT
This sequence comes from Halarchaeum acidiphilum MH1-52-1, assembly GCF_000474235.1. GTDB lineage: Archaea > Halobacteriota > Halobacteria > Halobacteriales > Halobacteriaceae > Halarchaeum > Halarchaeum acidiphilum. The sequence goes on along the minus strand of NZ_BATA01000023.1, from coordinate 5,525 downwards.
CGAGAGCGCGTGCTCGAACCCCGCGACGGAGAGTCGAGTGTCGCCGTCCGGGATCGGCGGCGCGCTGTGACCGGTGACGAGCGCCCGCGACGTCGCGCCCCGATCGTCGCCGACCGCGACGGGAACGAGGTCGCGAGCGAGGAACGGGAGGAGCGGCGCGTCCGTCGGCTCGTCGCGCAGGACGGCCGCGTACCGCGCCCGCGGGACGTACTCGTCGAACGCCGAGCGCGGCGCTTCGAGGTACTCCATGAGCTGCTCGACGACCGATTGCTCGTACACCGACGGCGGGTAGAAGGAGAGCGCGCCCGCGACCGCCTCGTACTCCTGTCGCGGGATGTCGTAGTAGCCGGCCGTCCGGACGAGCGAATCGAGGAAGAAACAGCGCTCGAGGAGCGCCGTCGCCTCGTCGGTCGAGACCGCACCGTCGCCGAGCGATCGGTGATATCCGTTGTCGAGGCGGAGTTCCGGCTCTCTCGCCTCGACCACGTCCGCGCCGAGATAGTACGCGAGCGGCGCGACCGCGTACAGCGACTCGTAGGTCGCCGGGACGGCGAGCGTCACGCCCGTTTCGGGACGCGAGAGCGACGCGGGAACGGAGAGTTCGTCACCGCGCTCGATCCGCGGCGGGTGCCCGCGCAGCGTCGGCCACGAGCGCTCCGGCGACCACTCCTTCACCGCGGACGCGAGATAGGGCAGCGCCTCCAGCAGCGCCGACGGATCATCCGGCACCGTGATCGCCCCGGCCGGCCGCTCGTGTCGCGAGCGCGCACCGACGGCCACCCGGGCCGGCTCGTCGAACGCCACGGTCGCCGCGTCCGGCCCGTGGTGGTGTTCCGTCATCGCCTCGAAGGCGGCGTCGAACACCTTCACGTAGACCTTGCAGTTCGCCTCGACGTCGAGGTAGTACGTCCGCGCGGGAACGACACCCTCTCCTCGGTGAGTTGCCGTTCGATGTCCCCCTGCTCGGTGCGAACGCATGCGCCCGCGTTCGCCGGCATCGACAGCGACGACGTCTCGAAGGCGACGGCGGCATCGACCGGGAAGAGAAAGCGCGCGCTCGACACCCGGACGGATCGATCGATCCATCGGCGGTGACACGACACGCCGTGTCCATCACTCGATCGTGTATCCGTACTGTCCCCTCGTCTTCCTCGAACTCGATCGGCTCTGCCCGCGTCACAGCGACCCGTAGCCCATTTGCCTATTTACATGTCGTGGTCGGGTTCAGCCGGCGACGCTGTCGTCGCGATCGGCCGCGGCGCTACGCGCACTGAGAGAACGAGAGGGAGAACGCCGCGTTAGTGGTCGCCGGCGTCCTCGTAGACCCACGTCGCCGCGTCGGCGTCCCAGTCCACGAGTTCGTCCTCGTCGAAGAAGAGAGCGATCTCGCGCTCGTTGGCGCCCTCGTCCTCGTGGTCGCTGCCGTGGATGACGTTGTGCCCGAGGTCGTTCCCGAGGTCACCGCGGATGGTGCCGGGAGCGGCCTCCTTGGCGTCCGTCGCGCCCATCATTTGGCGGACCTGTCGCGTCGCGTCCGCGCCCTCCCAGACCATCGCGAAGACGGGTCCGGAGGTGATGAACTCGACGAGACCCTCGAAGAAGGGCTTGTCCTCGTGCTCGCCGTAGTGCTCGTGGGCGAGCGCTTCGTCGATCTGCATGAACTTCCCGCCGACCATCTTCAGGCCCTTGTCCTCGAGGCGGCCGACGATCTCACCGATGAGACCGCGCTGGACGCCGTCGGGCTTGACCATGACGAAGGTCCGCTCGTCGTGGTGGCTCATCTACTCCCCACCGCCCGCGTGGCCCTCTTCGGTCCACTCGAGTTCGCGGGGTTCGCGACCGAGGTCGGCGTTCTTCTCACACTTCGACGAGCAGAAGTGTACGGTGCTTCCGTCGTTGTAGACGAACATCGTCCCCGTGCCGGGTTCGATGTCCGCCCCACAGTAGTCACACTCTCGGGTCTGGGGCATTTACTGACCTCCGATGGAGTCGGCTTCGCGGGCCGTCTCGCGCAGTTGGAGGACGTCACCGACCCGCGTGGGGCCGAGGACGTTGCGCGTGATGATGCGACCCTGATTGGAACCTTCCTGAAGTCGACACTTCACCTGCATCGCCTCGCCGTGCATCCCGGTCTTCCCGACGACCTCGATGACCTCGGCGGACGTGGAGTCCTCCGTCTCCGATTCCTCGGCACTCATGGTGTTACTTCAGCTCCTCGACCTTCGCGCCGATGTCTTCGACGTCCTCGTCGGCGTCGCCGGCGTCGACGACGGCCGCGGCGGCGGAGCCGACTTCGAGGCCGGCCGCGACGCCGAGTTCGTCCTGCGTCTCGACGAAGACGTACGGGACGCCCTTCTCCTCCGCGAGTTCGGGGAGGTGGAGGACGATCTCCTCGGGGGAGACGTCCTCGGCGATGATGACGAGGTCCGCGTTGCCGCGCTCGACGGCCTTGGTCGTCTCGTTCGTACCCTTCTTCACGCTACCGGTGTCGCGGGCGACTTCGAGCGATTCGAGCGCTCGCTCTTGGAGGTCGGCCGGGACGTCGTAATCGACATAGACTGGCATTTTTATGTTCACCTACTCCCTCGGGCGGGCTTGCGCTCCATCGCCGACCGCGATTCCCGTGGCGACTCGAAGCATCATGACCCCCCGAAGGCTGTACCACGTCTTCCGTTCCCCGTCGTTAAAAACGCTTTCAAAGCCCTCGGGCGTGCGAACGCGAAACACGCGCCCCGAGAGCCGGGTTCCGGGCGCTCGACGGTCCCACCGGCACCGATGCGCCCGGTGACCGCGCGATCCCGCCGTCGACGGGCAACGACAACGCCCTTGCCCTCGCCGAACGAAGCGCCGGCGATGACGCTCTCGGAGGTCGCGAGTCGGCTCCGCGCGGAGGCCCGCGAGACGAACGAGCGCCGCCTGCTCGTCCTCGCCGACGGACCGGGCGGGAACGGGCCGGACGCGGACATCGAGGACCGCGACGGCGACCGCGAGCCGGGTCGCGACAACGGTCTCGCCGCCGCCGCGACCGCCCTCGACGCCGCCGACATCGAGCGCGCGGCGACGACGCTCGTCGGCCACCGCGACGGTCTCGGCTGCGAGCGCCTCGACCCTCGCGGGACCGGCGACCTCCTCGGTACCACGCGCGACGCGATCGTCTACGACGCCCGCGACGAGTGTCGCCCGAACGCGCTCGGCCGCATCACCGGCGCCGTCGACGGCGGCGGACTCCTCGTCCTCGTGACGCCGCCCCTCGACGACTGGCCCGAGCACCGCGACGAGTTCGATTCGAGCATGGCCGTCCCCCCGTTCGACGTCGGGACGTGGCGGGCCGCTTTCGCGCGCGTCTCGTCGCCACTCTCCGCGCGCACCGCGGCGTCGCCGTCGTCTCCCTCACCGATTCGAGCGACGGCGATCGGCGCGGCGACGCCCCGAACGGTGTCACGATCGAGGACGACGGACTCACGCATCCAGCCCCGCGCCGCGCGAAGCCCGCCCCGTCCGTCCCCGACGAGCACGCGTTCCCCGCCGCCGCGTACGAGGCCTGTCTCACCCCCGATCAGGTCGACGCCGTCCGCGCCTTCGAGGCGCTCCGCGATCCCGGGAGCGCGGTCGTCTGCGAGGCGGACCGGGGCCGCGGGAAGACGAGCGCCGCCGGCCTCGCCGCCGCCGGCCTCGCCGCCGACGGACTGGACGTCCGCGTCACCGCGCCGTCGTTCCGCGGCGTCCGCGAACTCTACGAGCGCGCCGACGCGTTGCTCGACGATCTCGACGTCGACCACCGGCGTCCCGAACACACGCGACTCGCTCTCGACGCCGGCGGCGAGATCCGCTACGCGCGCCCCCCGGACGCCGTCGATGCGACCGACGAGGCGGACGTCCTCCTCGTCGACGAGGCCGCCGCGCTCCCCGTCCGCCTCCTCGAACGCTGCCTCGACGCCGACGCCGTCGCGTTCACCACGACCGTCCACGGCTACGAGGGCGCGGGCCGCGGGTTCGATGTCCGCTTCCGCGACGTCCTCGCCGAGAGCGACATCGACGTCACCGACGTCCGCCTCGACGACCCGATCCGGTACGCCGCCGGCGACCCCGTTGAGGTGTGGGCCTTCCGCGCGCTCCTGCTCGACGCCCGACCACCGGTCGCGCCGCTCGTCGCCGACGCCACCCCCGAGACCTGCACGTACGACGCCCTCGACAGCGAGACGCTCGCCGCCGACGAGACTCTGCTCCGCGAGGCGTTCGGTCTCCTCGTCGCCGCCCACTACCGCACCGAACCCGACGACCTCGCCCGGCTGCTCGACGCGCCGAACCTCTCGGTGCGCGCCCTCCGACACGACGGCCACGTCGTCGCCGTCGCCCTCCTCGCGCGCGAGGGGGGTCTCGACGCCGATACCCGAGAGGCGATGTACACCGGGAGACGCGTGAAGGGCAACATGCTCCCGGACGTCCTCACGAGCCAGTTGCGCGACGAGCGTGCCGCCGAACCCGTCGGCACGCGCGTCGTCCGCATCGCAACCCACCACGCCGCCCGCTCTCGCGGGCTGGGATCCGCGCTCCTCGACGGCGTCCGCGCGGAGTTCGGGGATCGAGACTGGCTCGGCGTCGGCTACGGCGCGACGGCCGACCTGCTTCGCTTCTGGGCGCGCAACGGCTTCTCGACCGTCCACCTCTCGACGACGCGCAACGACACGAGCGGCGAGTACTCCGTCCTCATGCTCGATCCGCTGAGCGCCGACGGGGAAGCGCTCGCCGCCCGCCACGAGTCGTGGTTCGCGGACCGGATCGCGGACGTGCTCGTCGACGCCCTCCGCGACCTCGATCCGGACGTCGCGCGCGCCGCGCTCGCCGCCTGCGACGCCACGCCCGCGCCCGCCCTCTCCGACGACCGGTGGCGCGTCGTCGCCGGCTCCGCCTACGGCTCGGCGATGTACAGCGTCGATCCAGCGCCGTTCCGCCGACTCGCCGTCTGCGCGCTCGTCCGCGACGACGCCCCCTCGCTCGTCGCGGGCGACGGGGACGACGCGGGCGACGCGGCGGACGAGGCCGACAGGCGCGAGCGGCTGTTCGTCCTGAAGCTCCTCCAGTGTCGCTCGTGGGACGCCGTCGCCGACTCGCTGGGCTATCACTCGACCGGGCAGGCGATGCGCGCGTTCGGCGACGCGCTGAAACCGCTCTGCGAGGCGTGGGGCGGCGACGCGGCGCGCGCGGAACGCGCGCGACACGAAGACGAAGAACAGCGGTGAGGAGTGGACGCGCGCGTCGTTCTACAGGCTGGGCAGGCCGAGTGCCTCGGGGGTCGTCCGGAAGACCGCCGGTCTTCGTGATGCCGTCGGAACGCGTCCGCTTCCCGACTGCAAGCGGGAAATCTTCGATTTCCCGCCATGACGAGACGCCGAAGGCGTCTCGAACCACTTGACCCGAGGCGGTTCACTGGTGCGTGTAGTACGCGACAGTCTCGTCGTCCTCGGTGCGATCGTAGCGCGCGAAGCCGACGCGGACGAACTGCGCGAGGTCGTCGGACTCGTAGT
>NZ_BATA01000024.1 GCF_000474235.1 Halarchaeum acidiphilum MH1-52-1 | reverse complement strand
GACGCGGAATCGCTTCGTATCCAGCGAGTGCGTTCCTTCGTATTGGCCTCGCTTGAACTCCGCTTCGACCTCGACGTCGATGTACTTCCGCGAGAGATCATCGATTACATCGTTGATCTGCTTGCCCTCCAAGGGAATGGCGCGCCCGCGCCATTCCCGTGATTCCTCTGTTATCACCGGGTTCGTGCTCTTCTTCAGCCGACTCACGAAGTAGCCGTCGTTCTCGTCGATCAACGCGAAGCGACGGTACTCGAAATACGCTAGGTCAAGCAGAACGAGCCGCCATTGGAGTCACGAAACCGACTTGAACAGCGTGCAGTCATGCGTTTTCTCATCCGTTACGTCGATCTGTTCAATCGCCTCATCGGTAGCTTTGTGGAGCAGGTGGAGCTTCGCTCCAGCCTGTTCCTCGTGACGGGCTTGGAACTCATCAGAGAGGAACTCGTGCAACCGCAACACCGATCCATCAGCGATCATCACGTCCCTGAACCGGTCGATATCAGCGTCAACAGTGTCGGGAACAGCGACCTCGTCGAGGCCATGCTCAACGAAGTCGCGGAGGTATTCCGCCAACGTCGGCGTCAGCCGGTGATAGAAGTCACCGGGAGAGAGCGGTTCTATACAGGATTCAAGAACGGATTAAGACTGGTGGAATGTTGGAGGGTGGGTGTTGGGGTTAGGCGTCCCAGGCGAGGTCGACGGTGTCGGAATCGGGGAGTTGGTGGTCGTGGTTGGAGAGGATGAGGCAGCGATCCAGGCGGCTCATGGCTTTTTCTTCAGTGGTGTCTTTGTCATAGTCATATCGCAGGCGGTTCGCGCGTGCGTAGTTTCGGTGATCGAGATCGTAGTCGTCGTTGATGATCTGTCGGGGGATGAGATCCGTGTGGTCGGCGGCTTCTTCGGCGATCAGGTAGGCGGTGTTGATGTATTCGACGTGGTTTGTGAGGTTCTTTCGGACGTCACCGACGATTAAGACGATGTAGCCGCCGGGGGCGAGTTTGCGTTCCATTTCCTGGAGAGTCTCACGGACGAAATCACGGTATTTCGATTCGGAGGCGGTGATGTCGAGTTTATCGCGTTCTTGGTCGCGGTCATCATTGAGCCACCAGAGGCGAATCCAATTGTTCCAGGCGTAATCGAGGACGCGCATGTAGGGAGGGGAGGTGAGGATTAGGTCGGCGTTGTTGTTCTCGAAGGGGAGGTCGCGAGCGTCGGCTTTGACGACGTTGCTGTCTGGGTTTGTGGGCCAGGGGTCGCGTTCGAGGAGGTCTTGTTTCCGGAGGACAGAGTCGCGGATGTCTCGTTCGGGGCGTTCGAGGTTGTTTTTCTCGGCGTATCGGCGGACGTAGTCGGTGGATCCGGAGAAGGTATCGCGGGTAGAGAGGGAGAGGAACATTTCGGAGGGACCGTGGAGGACGCCGCAGACGAGTGCTTTGAGGTACATGGCTTCGCGGGAGGTGTCGTCGGCGAGGACTTCGCGAAGGCGGAGGAGTTGGTCGAGGGTGTAGTCGGAGTAGAAGACGTGGAGGTCTTCGTTGTCGAGGAGGCGGAAGTTGGTGTTGTCGATTGTGTCGCTTTCGTCGAGTTTTTGGTCGAGGTAGGTGGTGAGTTCGTCGCGGGGGAGGGGGTCACATTTGGCGGTAGTGAGGGTGTGGGCGTAGCTGAAGGCGTCGCTGGCCCATGCAGTGCGGTTGAGGAAGAGGGCTTCGAGGGGTGCTGTGCCGCCTCCGCAGAAGGGATCGAGGACGACGTCTCCGGAGTTTGTGAAGCGTTTGATGAAGTAGTTTGCGAGAGAGGCGGGGAATCCGCCGACGTAGGGTGCGATTTTGTGGAGGCTGTCAGACCATCGTTTGGGGGCGGAGCGCCAGGTTTGATCGAGGTCGCTGGTGTCTACTTGGGGGATCGCGAGGGAGTCGAGTCGCCAGAGGATTGCGCCGCCGACGGTTCGTTTGGAGAGTTCGTCACCGTTTGCGAGGAGGTTGAGGCGGTTGTGTGCGGTTCGGCGTGTGCAGCCGACGTGTGAGGCGATGGTGGCGGTGTCGGCTTCTCCGTTTTCGCGTTTGAGGGCAGAGTAGAAGAGGTTGTCAGAGTATTTTCGTTCGGTTCGTTTGTCGGTAGAGGAGGATGAGTTTTGAGTCATAATGGCAGAGGGAATTATTTCCTATTAAGGAATCGGTGTCGTGCCTCCTTAAATGTGGGTCATTGTGGTGACTAGTAAAAAGAGATGAATGAAGTGTTCGGCTCTGTAGTTTCGCTAGACGGAGACGCCGCGACTGCGTTATTGCCGTAGAAAGCGAAGAAACAGAATGCTTTGGTATCGGAATTCCGTCTCTTCACGCGTGTTACGGTCGCTACGGCTAAATCAGTTGTCGCTAACCCAGACGAACCCGCCACCCCCTTCGGGGTCGGCCGGTTCGTCGAGTAGGAGATGCTCACGCTGTATGCACTCCGCATTTAGCTGGCCAAATCCTACCGCGTTGCGGTGGATTTGCTCAGCGGACTCTGCGCGACGCGTACGAGGCGATGGACTTCGAGATGGTCGCGGTATCGGGACCGCTTGATGTTCCGTCGTGCACGCCGGCACAGTTTGACTACGCGAGCAACCCGGCGGTGACGGACGCCGAGGCTATCCTCCGCGATTTCGACGCGTCTCCGTTCGCGGTCTGGGACTCGACGACGTCGAACGGCAGTAAGTGGTACGAGTTCTCCGTCACGGCGCGGGTCACCGACCAGGAGTCGGGCGAGGAGGGCACGGCCAGCATCTCTACGGCCGGCATCACTATTACGACGAAGGACGACGACTCGTTCGAGACGTTCGAGCGTGTCGTGCACGCCATCGGCCGCGCCGTTCACTGGCAGCTTGAAACCGCGGAGGCCGGTGCCGGTGAGTAGCAGCGACGGACCCATCAGAGTGGGGGAGTGACGATGCCGTACAGTCTTCTCGTCGTCACTGGCGTGGCTTTCGTTTCATTCCTTCTCGGCGGTGCGTGGACTATCTACCATTTCATGAAGGGTTTCAGGCGCGAAATCGAGAGGAGGACGGGCGAACGGTACACGATTCGCAAATTCTTCTGCCCCGGCGACTGACTCGGAGATGCGGTCTCACGAGCCCTCAAATACTGGAATAGTAACGCAGGCCGTTGGGCACGATACGATGCAGAGTTCGTTCTAAGACCAGCTCAAAGCAAAGGTCAAGGCGGCGACGCTCGACGAGGCACGAGAAGACATGAACGAACTTCGTGAGTACCTGCACGGGTTCGCCGAGGAGACGCGTCGCATCCAGTCAGACGGCGACGACACCTAACGGCCCCTAGGAGGTTTATCGTCGCCGACGAGTGGCGAGGCGACTGATCGTGGCCGAGCATGCCAAAACTACCGAGTCGAGCGGACTCACTCCTGAACAACGTCTCTCGCCGACGAACACTCACTTGCTCAGAGCGAGTCTCGTGACGATCCATGACATGGAGACGCTTCAAGAGTGCGTCGCCCACGAGAACGCGAATCAGAACCGACAGCCGATTCTCAGACAGCTCGCTGAACGAGCGAACGAAATCCGAGCAGAAGAGGACGGAGCAGACGATTTATGCGAGTGACACTCCACAAACGAGTATGAGTGGAATCGAGCTCCGGGATGGGGTACTCGTGGTCGGCCGCGAGCCGAATCACCTGGACGAGCTCGCAATCCGCTTCTCGAACCTCCTTGAGCGATTCGATATTGATCATGTCTACATCGCCGGCTATGTCTCGATACTCGCAGGACGCGCCCGCTCAACCGAGGGCGTCGACGTCCTCATCCAGGAGAATGACGAAACGACGGCGGACGACCTCGCGTCAGCACTCGCTGACGAAGGGTTCTGGGGGCGGCAATGCCACTCGATTCTCTCTACGAGATGCTCGCGAACGGCGACAACATCTGGGTTGCACCCGATGGGCAGGCCACACCCCACCTCGAAGTAAAGTTCGCTCGCGACGAGTTCGACTGGGCCTCCCTCGAGAACGCAATTACGGCACGGATCGGTGACGAGACGGTTCCGATCGGGCCACTCGAACTCCAGATCGCGTACAAGCTCTACCTCGGTGCGGAGAAGGACCTCGAAGACGCCGTCCACCTCTACACGATGTTCGAGGAAAGCCTTAGTGTCGGGCGCCTCGAAGAGTGGGTATCGCGACTCGACGTGACGGAGGAATATGAGCGACTCAAACGTGCGTGAGGCCCTCAACGAGAAGCACGAGCGGAACCGCGAGCAGCGCATCAAGGCCGTCAAACGCTGGGTGGCCTACATCAAATCAGAACCGCCTGAAGTCTGGGGGCCCCAGCAAAACGCGGTCGTCGACGACCAACTTGAGGCGGCACAGCGCGTCGGGACATCGGCGCAGCATCAACAGCACGTCAAGGACGTCGCTGCGGACATCGCGGCCGTGAAAGACGACGACACGGCTGGGCGCGAGTAGCGAGCCGTCATCGTCAAAGGCCCCCGGCAGGCGCAGTTTATTGAGCCTCAGGAGCGGGTGGAGGCTCTCACCGATGGGCGACACACCAGACCCGAATGTCCACCACCAAGCAGTGTTTAGCGAAAATGGTGAGCTAGAGGTACAGGAATCGAGCGTCGAGACATCTCTCGAGGATTACGGCGCCGACGTCGACCATCGCGAACGCGAGTCACGAATTGATCGTCCGGAAGCGAGCGAGTTCGGCGTCGACGACCGACCAGAGGTACAGACGTCGATCAACGAAGACGAGCAGACGTCCTTCTTCGCCGATACGGACGCTGACCAACAGACGTTGACTGACGAAGCCGCTGCGGTGCGTTATCTCTCCGGTGATTGATTGGCTGAGATCATCTTTAACCAATAAAGAGCCCCAACTTAAGAAGAACGTTGGTTTAGTAGAACAGCCTGCTTCGTCTATCGGACCCCGGGAGGGGGCGAGGGCTTGATCGAGCCCTCGAGTTCCATGAATGAAAAGCAAGAGCGAGACGACGTCGCGATCGATCCAATCCCAGTCGATGTTTCGAAGTCGCTCTCCGACGAGGTTGACCCGTCGGAGATCGCCGACGAAATCGACTCACTCACCCGAGCGCTCGCTAGCGACAAGCCACCAACGAACCCCTTGGTCGTGCTGAAGGCCGCACGCTGGTGGTACATCCACGGCAAAGGCGGTACTGATCCGGCATTCCGCTGGGCAGTCGAGTGGACGCGCCACCTAGCGACCGATGCGGCGAGCGACGCCGAGCAGTTCGATGCCTTTCTCACGTATCTTGTCGAGCTTGGTGTCGCCGACGAGCAGGGAGCGCTGCGAACACCGCAGTAGGGTTTTTCTGCGCCCCGAAGGGTGCGGCGCGCGTTGAAGTGAGCGTCGCGGAGTACATCATGAGTGAGTCCACAGACCGAGAGCCATCGGCGTCCTTCGGGGATTCCGACCAGCGGTCCGAGGAGATGCACAGTACGATCGAAGCGTGGATCGACGACCTCGTTGACCAGGTCGACGAAGCGCAGGCGAGCGAGGCGTTCCAAGAGTGGCTGGACGTGCAAAGTCGCTTCCACGATTACTCGTATCGGAACACGCTCCTGATCACCCTCCAGTGTCCCGAGGCAACGAAGGTCGCGGGCTATCGGACGTGGCAAGAAGAGTTCGACCGGCACGTCCAGGCCGGCGAGAGTGCGATATGGATCTGGGCGCCGATCATCTCCAAACAGTGTCCGGAGTGCGGGAACGCGCCAAGCTACCACGAGGGGAGTGACTGTGACTACGACGAGACACCACCCGAGGAGTGGGAGCAAGGACTCGTCGGGTTCCAGCCCGCATCCGTCTTCGACGTCTCACAGACCGACGGCGAGCCACTGCCCGACCTCGATACCGCGGCGACGGGCGACGCCGGCGACCTCGTCGACGTCCTCGAAGACGCAGCTACCACCCTCGACGTCGCGGTGCGTGTCGTCGACGGCAACGAGTGGCTCCACGGGAAGGCCGAGGGCATCTGCAAGCCCCGTGGCGCGGATGAACGACCACTTGTCGAGGTTCGCGATCGAGAGAACGAGGCGGACCTCGCGGTGACGCTCGTCCACGAACTCGCACACGCCCTCCTCCACGGCGCCATCAGCGACCCGCTAGCGCGCTCGGAGCAAGAGCTTGAGGTGGAAGCCGTCGCGTACATCGTCGGCCGACACTGTGGTCTCGACACGAGCAACTCCTCGTTCTACCTCGCCGCCTGGGCCGGCGACGACCCGGAGGCAATTCGCGACCGACTCGGGCGGATTAGCCAGACGGCGCAGCAGCTCATCGACGTCGTCGGGTCGACCAAGGGCGAAGACTGAGACCGAGGACGGTTCCCTCGCTCATTCTGTTCAATATTCTGAAGCCAGAATAGTCGAGTGTGGCTCGATACGAGAAGAGGGACGGCCAGAACACGAGATCCGATACGCTCATACGTCAACATATCCAATACTCTCCATGCACGATTTGACTGGCTTTCAGCGAGACCTCCTCTACGTCATCGCAGGCCTCGACGAACCCCACGGCCTCGCGATCAAGGACGAACTCGAGGAGTACTACGAGACGGAGGTTCATCATGGCCGCCTCTACCCGAACCTCGACACCCTCGTCGAGAAAGGCCTCGTCGAGAAAGGCAAAATCGACGAACGCACTAACTCCTACGCCCTCACGCGACGTGGCCGGCGCGAGATCGAAGCGCGTCGCGAGTGGGAGACCCAGTACGTCGATCTGTAGGGCGGCCTCAGCTACGTCCTGAAGCAGTCGCGGAAGGCGTCCGTACTGCATCAGTCGGTGAGATTAAGTCCCTTCAACCAGAATCAGGTGAATTCGCCGGTGGATACAGCGCATGAATCCAGCACACTTTATAATATAAGAACTCAACATTTCCGGCCTACTTGAATTCGCTCAAATTGAGGGTCCTGGCTTCAGTCATCCCATCGAAAGGATTCTGCTCAATCAAGCGAACCGTATGCAGGTCAGTATCCAGAAATCCCTCAACCACAATCCGAGTAAACCGGGCCTCAAACGCTGGATCAAATGCCTCTCCAATATTTCCGTTCGGCTTCAAATTCAACAGTGCCCCTGCACGCGTAACTGGCTCCCAGTTATCAATATCCCAATTGTACTGCTGTGCAGTCTTCCGCGCTTGCCGGGCTCGCTTTGTGTCCGTGAACTCAATACTATGTAAGCCGACCAGAAATTGATAAACTTCCAGACTATCGACAGCGTCGAATTCGAACACAAGCGACGAACCGGCAGTCCCGTTGAAATCTGTATTACGTTGGTCCCAGTACCACTCGTAGAGGTTCGCCAATTGGGCCTCTTTCTCCGTCAGGTCGCTCTCTGTGAGCTCGGAAGAAAGACTGTCAGCAAGCTCCGAAACCGACAGTTTCTCCGGCTTGGGTCGTTCTTCGGGCTCCGTTAGAGACGCTGAACCACCCTGTTCTGGTGTTGGTTCCGTATTGCCATCTTGTCGATCTGGACTCAGAAGCGTGGATAGCTGACTCTCAGCAAGTGAATCAAGCGCCGCTTCAGCGAGCGCCTCGCCATTAACCAGCTTGACGTTGAGCTGACTCGCAAGCTGCTCCGCTTGCTGCGTGAAGCCACTCGTCGTGACGATTATGACGAAATCAACATCGGAGTCCTGCCGTCGGAGGGTATCATACTGCTGAATGTCTGGTCGACCGATTTTGTTGGAACCCGCGTATTTCTTCGCCTGAATCGCGGCTTTTTCATCGTGGACGCCAGAGCGTTCAGCAATAATATCGACACCAGCATCGTTGGACGCTGTGGTCACGGTGGTGTCCCACCCCTGCTGCTCCCATAGCGTCGCGACGAACGTTTCGAATTCCGTCGGCGATTTCTCAAGTAATTGGCTCCGTACCTTACCGACGCAACGATGCATACCGTCCTCGCGGAGTCGACGACACGTTAATATTGGTATTAATGAGCGGAGGAACTCTCCTCGCAATATTGCACCACATGCTCAACAATCGATCACTGAACCCCCACTTGGAGACGCCCAATCAACTTTAATTACATCACCCCCGATACCACGACAGCACGTGCAGGCCTACTTAACGAACTCTGAGCTTCACTTCTCCGAGTTAGACAGGAGACCGAAATCACACTCCCAGAGATTGTGAACCAACAATAGGCGAAGTAATGGCGTTAGCGTTGGTTAAAGTTTGTTAGCGCCCGTGAGGGGCGGGGCGCACAGAGCCCCGTTCCGACCGATGGTTGAAGACTCGCTCAACACACTCCTCGACGAAGCGGCGCACGTCGCAACCGACTACCCAGCAGTCGCGAACGGCGTCGATGACTCGCTCCATGAATATCTGCGGTACGCCGTCCTCCGACTCCTCGAAGGCAATACGGAGCGGCTCTCACCGACAGTCGACGTGACCGTCGGGTATGGACGGGACAAGGCAATGGCGGAGAGTTGGCGCGCGACAGTCTCTTGGTGGGACGAGCTTCCCGGCCAGGAGGACTGGACGCGCTTCCGCGTCTTCTACCCCGACAACGTCGGTCAGGTGCCGCAAGCAGTTGTCGACCTGATGAGCGCGCTCGGCGCGTGGCGTGTGTGGTCGGGCGACGCCCTCAACGTCGGTGCCTACGATTACCGTGGGCGTCGCGAAGTCCATTACTGTGCTCTGTTGAATAGCGGTGTTGGCCGGGACGATCGAAATTTCAGTCGGATTGCCAGGGGCTGATGCCAGTGGTCTCAAAATCAGTGTCGCTTCACCTTGGCTCAGGGGCCGCTATTCAACACAGCACATTACTGCTGGCCGATCGGCCATCCCGTCGAAGACGAACTTGACGAGCGGCTTGACCAGGACACGACGACCGTTGTGCCTGATGGTGGGCAGATGGGCGACGTCCGAGCGCGGGCAGCCGTGACCGACCAGACACGACCGACCGGCCTCGAAGCACGGACGCGGCGCGCACTCGACGAGACGATGGACGTCTCGCTCCTCGCGAAAGGCGGCCGCTACGAAGTCCGCTCACAGTCCGGAAACGTCTATGACGTCGACGTCGTCGCCACCACCTGTACCTGCCCCGACTGGCAGCACCGCAAGCCCGATGGCGGCTGCAAGCACCTCCGCCGAGTCGACTACGAGATCAAGCACGGATGTGTTCCCCGGCCGGATGGGCGACTTCCCACGTAGGCGTTTTTAAGTAGCGTCGCTTTCCACTCCTACCCCGCTTTCCACTCCTACCCCGTCTGCAAAATGGGCTAGCGAAAGAAGACCGCCGGTAGAGGGCTGTGAACTCTTCCTAGCAGCTACAACAGTTCATGGGAGTTCCTCAGCGGCGTCAACCAGTTCCTCTTCGGTCTGCCAGCGATACAGCCGCCCATCCTGGTCGAACAACTCAAAGACGCCGTCCTGCATCCAACCGAACGGATGCTCCTCGTCCTCGTACTCTCGCTTGAGGACGTGACTCTTCGCGAAGAACTCCGTCGTGCCGACGAGTAGCCCCTGTTCAACGAGGAAGTCACTCGGATCCTTCTCGGCGACGCCGACAAGGAAGGTCACGATATCGCCGATCAGACAGAACTTCTGGATGCTATTGTCCCACTCACCACGAATATCAACCATCCTGAAGGCGTAGGCATCCTGTCGACGGTTGAGACGGTCGACTACAAGGTTGAGCCGACGAATCGGTTCCCGATCGTAGTTGCCCAGTACGAAGTACGAGCGGTCGTTCTCGTAAACCGGCGTTAACTCGCTCAGGGCGTGGAGAATCCCCTCGTTGTCCGCCAGCGTAATCTCTTCCTCGTCAAGTTGACCCTTTGCGCTCGTCAGGACCTCTCCAGGGATCGGCGGCTCCTCGTCGGACATACATCTCTTTCTCAACGGCGTGGAGTATAGTTTATGGAGTAAATCACTCACTCAACGCATATGTTGTTTACCACAGAGTGGTTTACCTAAGAGTAAACTACTTGCTGCCAGAGTGTGTACCAAAGGGTATGAGTACCGAATTGGGGACCGCTGAAGGAACAAAGCCCCGCGAACTCGTCCACTTCGTGACGCAGCAGACGCGGTTCGCGCTGATCAACAACATTCTCCAGCACCCCAAGCAACTCCCCTCGATGTACGAGCTCGAGGAGCTCAACCCCAGCGTGAGCGAGGCCACCGTCTACAAGCACATTCAGAAGCTCATCGACGCCGGTATCGTCAAGGAGGTCGCCCTAGACGATGACCAGCGCCGGCAGGGATATCCCTGGAAGTTCTACGGCCTCACAGAGGAGGGCCGGACCTTCCTCGACGAACACAATCTCCTCGCCGCGGAGGAAACCCTCCAACAGATCTACGAGACCATCTCTGACAAGCCCGAGAAGATGGTCAAGTACGAGAATTCCCCTCGCCCGGACGACGCGTAACCCTTACAGAATTAGCTCCGTCTCAGTACTCGATCACCGTTCGATTTCGTACTCACCCGCCAGCTTCTGGAACTCCGACCACGCGGGAAGCCGGTTGTCGTCGACCTCGCCGTGCGTCTCGAGGTAGCGGAGCAAGGCGTCGATCTCGTCTTCGAGTCCATACTTCGCCGCCTGCGCTCGGAGGTCCTCCTCGTCGACGTCGACGTGGCTGAGCAGGAGGAGACAGTACGAGCGGTGGCGACTGCCGTCGTCGATGAGCAGCGTGTGACAGCAGAGCTCCGCCGGCGAGACCTCGTCGAGTTCCTCGGAGTAGAAGTAGTACCGATGGCCGGTGAGCAGGAACTGGAGGTCGAAGGCCGCAAATCGAGCGAGCCCGGTTTCGTGGAACCCGTCTGCGTCGATCTCCGTCTCGGCCTGGGCGAGGAATTCGTCGTAGTCCTCCCAGAGAATCGTCCCCTTCGGGGCGACGGCTTCGAGGCGTTGGCGATGGAGATGGTGCGCGATTTCACGGGCGAACTCGTGGAGGCGGTCGAAGTCGGCGTTGAACTCGTAGCGGCCGTCGGCTGTCCCGACGAGCCCACGGTTCCGAAACCGCTTGAGGACGCGGTTAACCGTGTTGCGGTAGTTGTCGCTCCGGTCGGCGATCTCGGAGACAGTTCGTGGCTGGTCGAGGTAGTACAGCACCTCGAGTGCCTTCCCGGTCAGCAGCTCGGGGAACTCGATGTGGGAGTGCTGGCGGACGAGGTCCCGATAGAGTTCGACGGCGCGAGCATCCGACGGGACGACTCGTTTTCGCCGGCCGTCGCGTTCCGTGTAGACGAGCCCCTTCTCGACGAGGTCACCGACGGCACGAGAGAGGTAGCTCTCGCTGTGGTCGAGCTTCGTCGCGAGCTCGGAGATCGTGTCGCCGCGGTCGACCGTGGCGAGGACTTCGAGTTCGATGCGCCGGAGCACGGTGTAACATAGTACGAAACTTGTATATAAAGAAGTTTCGAGTAGTGTTACAGTCAGCAGGCACGAGAGCCGTCTCCATCGTCTTAACCAACAAAACTATGGGTTCGTGGGCCGTGTTGGTTAACACGAGAGTAGCCGATGTCCTACGAACCCCCGGCCCCACCGGCGAACCTCCCGACGGAGATCGTCAACACGCTCAACGAGTCGGATCCGGAGCAGCTCCGAGATGTTGCCAGCTACGTCGAGACGTTGGCCGAACACAAAGAGCGGGAAGCTCGTCTCGAGGAGGATGCGGACGACGCCGACGTCGAGGAGCGGCCCGATGACCTCCCCGACGACGTGCCGGCGAAGGCGACGATTACGATCAAGGAGATCAACGACAACCGCTACTACTACTGGTAGTGGCGGGAAGGTGACAAAGTGAAGTCGGATTATAAAGGACCGGTCAACCCTGACGAATAGCAGACTTGCCGATTGCCGCGAAAAATCTGACCGGGGGGATCTTAGTTAGAATCTGGGTATTAGCCGCAATAACAGTCAGTTTTAGCGTATTTACACATTGATAACGAGGGGTGTATCGGCAAGTGAGGTGAGGTCGGCAACCCACTCAACTTTCTCGATGTCGGACGGCATTAGATACGCGGCGTCGTTCCGCCGGCTCTGTGCGAGCAGTTCGTCAACGGTCGTCTCGTCGGCCTAGTCGCGCTCGGGGGCAGCGATCGATTGTTGATCATGGTTCACGAGGAACCTCGCAACCACCGGACAGTCTCTCGATAAGCGTCGTGAACACATACATCGGAAGTGGGCGGCAGGAGTGACGTTGACGATGAGAAAAGTGCTGTCGACGACTAATAGGGCCGAAAGGGGGCTGTGCCGTGAGTGACCCGTGGGCCGCATGTCGACCTACCCCCAGAACAGGCTTATTCCTCTGCCTGAGGCGTGGTGGAAGTGAAAGTGAACCGCCCGCTGTCGAGACGAGAGGTAACGAGCGCTGGATGGGTCACCCCGGAGTGCCGCTGTAAACATCTGATCCGTGAGTCGTTCCAGCGGGTCTGCGCCATACCCCACGTTGCCGCTGTAAGACCACGGGAAACGCCCTCAAACTCAAGAAATCACGTGGTTCACAATATTCCAAGCGAATACCTCTCTACGGTCCTAGCAATAGCTTTATTACCTTCCATGCTGTCTGTTCCCGCACCACGCTTTTGGCATACTGAGACGGCATAGTGTTTTGGCGTCGAAGACACGAACCGTTACTTATCTCTTTGATATCTCTCCCGTGACATCCCCCAGTAGACGACGGTTCCGAGACAATTACCGACAGCATCCTTTCCTTCACGTCGAGGTCACACGGGATTCGTGTTTACAGCGGCAACGTGGGGTGTGGGAGAGCCGTTGATCCCAGTTTACAGCGGCAATGAGGGGTCCGGTATCAAGCTGATATTCTCAAACCGTGGTCAAACCCCAGTATATTGCCGAACTTCCTCGTGTGAACTGGAATGAGACAAGTTTACAGCGGCAAGCCGGTACCGAAGGTTGATATAGGTTGCCCGAGTGGAACGTCCCATGAGCGATACGGAGTCATTCTTCGGGGACCCCGATCCCATCTTTGCAGATAAGGAACTCCTCCGTGTGAGCCATCTCCCCGAAGGTGACCGTATTATTGGTCGGGAAGAGGAACTCCGCAACCTCGCAAACGCGATCAAGGATGCCCAACGCGGAGGGACGCCCAACAACGTGTTGATCTACGGGAAGACGGGCACCGGAAAGAGTCTCTGTTCAAAGTACATCACGCAGGATCTGACCGAAGCCGCCACTGAGAACGACGTTAACGTTGACGTCGCGTACGTCGATTGTTTTCAGGATTCCACCGAGACACAGACCGTCCGCACGATCGCCGAGTTGTTCAACGATCCCGATGAGACGAACGTGACAGTCCCGGCATCTGGTGTCTCGACGTCCGACTACTACCGTCGGCTCTGGAAGATTCTCGACGCCTGCCTAGACGTCGGGATCATCATCCTTGACGAAATCGACAAGCTCGAAGACGATAACGTCCTCATGCAACTCTCGCGCGCGGCCGAAGCCGGGAAGGTGGACGACAGCACGCTTGGCATCATCGGGATCAGCAACAAAATCCGCTACAAGGAATCGCTCAACGAGCGCGTCAAATCAAGCCTCTCCGAGCGTGACTTCGTGTTCCCGCCGTACGACGCGAATCAGCTCCGTGAGATTCTCTCATCGCGGGCGGACGCGTTCCGAGAGGGTGTTCTGGATGACGAGGTGATCCCGAAGGTGGCCGCCCTCGCAGCGAAAGAACACGGTGACGCCCGGAAGGCAATCGACATCCTTCGGTACACCGGGGAGATCGCCGACGAACACGGTGACGACCACGTCCGCTCCGAGTACGTTGACGAAGCCCACGAACGCGAAGAAGAGGCGCGGCTCGCCGAACTCATCGGGAAGCAACCCGAACACTCGAAGTATCTGCTTCAAGGACTTGCTCTCCAGATGCAACAATCAAGTGAACCCGATGCTATGATCCCCTCGAAGCAGGTCTATTCAGCGTATGAAGTCGTCTGTGAACGCGAGGGGACTGACCCGCTCAAAATTCGTCGTGTCCGAGATCTCCTCTCAGAGCTGGCGTTTCTCTCACTGATTGAGCAGGACCGGAAGGGCCGGGGGAAGGGGAAGGGCGCTCATACAGTGAACCAGCTTGTTGATGCGCCCGAGCTTGTCGTCGAAGCGTGTAAATCGGCGTGAATTTGAAAACCACAAGCATATTAACTGTTCCATCGGCTCTGTTGAAATACTTCGAGATCGATACGTTTTCGCGGTTGTCTCGAGATTGCCATGCTTGAGGTTTATCTTCCGTAAAATCGTGAATTTTCGCTGTTTCGTTGTCTCTCTATTCGACCCCTCCCACCCATCGTCTTCCCAACTTCATATCGCACACGGGTGTGGGGGTCGACCTTTTGTGGATTATGTTAACCAACAAAATTCACTCTAAACGGCTCTTCTGTTGGTTAATCTTACTCCCTATCTGTGAATGCTGTCAACTCCTGCACCCGTGTCTCCCCAAGTTCCCTACGAATCTCCGTCCAATCCCATCCGAATGTTGACAGCACGCTCTCGACAGCTCGGATCAGCTGTGTCTCGTAGTACGAGGCGCCGTAGGTCTGGATATCCTCGTGAGCGAGGGCGACCCCGCGTTCGCGATGGTCGGTCTCTGGGACGTCTGGGAGGGCGACGACGAGACGATCCCGTGCGTCACGATTCTCATGACCGAGCCGAACAACGTGAGGAACTCCATCCACGACCGGATGCCGGTCGTTCTCCCGCAGGACGTGGAATCTGACTGGCTTGCTGCAGACCCGGACACCCGCAAGGAACTGTGCCAGCCGTACCCGAAGGACGATCTGGACGCCTACGAGATCTCGATGCGGGTCAACAACCCCGGCAACGACGGTCCCCAGGTTATCGAGCCGCTGGATCACGAGCAATCGGGCCTCGGTGAGTTCAGATCCTGATAGGTGACGGCGTCACAGTCACTGCATCGACGACGCCGCTGCCGAATCGACGAGCGAGTATTCTCGATCCCGGCTTGTGCCCTCCACGTCGAGGAGGTCTTCGAGATGCTCACGCTCGGTCTTGTCCAATTGTGCCTTCCGCTGAGAGAATCACAACTATTCGACGATGACCCGTCTGTTATCAGGCTAGCAACCATCCTGATCATCTGATTCCGTTTCAGATGACCATGTTGGGCCCTCTGGGCGGGGGATCTCCTCTACCAAACCCTTCTCGAACTTCGAAGCTCTCCATGCTATCACGTTCTCCTTCCGCTGGACGTACTTTTCGTCGGTATCCAGCCAGCGGGCAATATCCTCGTAACTGTGGCCAGCACAGAGCAGCACCATCAACGCGAAATCGAAGCGATCGAGATTGCTCTCGTTCGCATCGGCATCAATACGGTCGAGGAACGCTTCTGAGGCATCACCGACGAACTCCAGCAGTATCTCATACAGATCTTCGTCATCAAAGCCATCAAACGTGAATCCCTCCGTGATGTTGTTCCCAGGGTCACTCTCTTCGGTATCCCAGCGAATCTCTTCGATGGTCGCTCTTTCACAGTCGTGAAGTCTCGATAGGCGCTCTGGATTCTCCTGTTCCCAGGTTGTGATTGTGTCGGCTACTGCCTCAGATTGAGCGTGTTCGATATAGGGCTCACACCCCCGCTTCGCGATGACTGACTCGATGTTCTTTCCCGAGATCGTCAGTAGGACGGACGCACATCGATCAGTCTGTTCGAGGATCTGTGCGACTTCACGATGCGATTCGAGTTCGTCAAGGCCTGCACGCTTCTGCGCGTCGTGGACGAGGTTGTTTCTACGTTCTTTGACCTCGACAAGCGATCCATGGTCACCTCCGGTCAGTATTTGGATATCACAGAGTTTCTCTAATCGCTTCGCGTGCCCCATACTCCGAACGTGCTCTGTGATGCTGTCGAGACGAGCTTCCTCGCGAAAGAGCTCGTTGAGGACCGTTTCTGTCGTCAACTCTTCGATGAGTGCCGAGGCGAGGAGGAGATACGAAAAGAATGACCGCTCAACGTCGCTGTCGATCTCGTCGGCAGACCGGAGTTTTTCAGCGATTTCAGTACGCTGTTCGAGATAATACTCGAGGACGTTGTCTGAGTGCCCGACGAGAGAGTTTTGGCGTTCTACGTAGGCAACTTGGAGGAGTAATTCCTTTTCGAAAGGGGTGCTCTCACTCAGCTTCTGGGACTTCTGGAGCGAAGTTGTGGGGAGATGGCGAGTCAAATAATCGATGTCGTCGTAGACGAGCGGCGTATTTGTCGGGCAATTGTCTACGATTGACTGAAAGTCGTCGTTGTCAGCGAGCTCGCTGAGTGCAGCACGTATCTCGTCGACGCTAAGTTCCCGGATATCTTCTGACGCGTCTGATTCCTCACCGACCGGAACGACGCGGTACGACGCATCTCCAACGATGACGACCGGCCCTTCCAGGTCGAGAACCTGATATTCCCCGATAGGGCTCAGAGAGACTGTCTCTGCATCTATTGCGAACGATACGTCGAGATCAGTGTCGTCGCCCACGCGTCAAAAACAGCAAAGAGCTCTATTCGACTTGGGCTTCGTACTCGTCCCAAAGCGTGTCGATGTCCGTGCCGGTCTCCTCAGAGATATGGCGCAGCAACTGCGCCCTGTTCTCGAACCGACGGAGCTGGCCCTTTGCGCTCATAGTAGAGCATAATCGCTCCTGCAGTAATAAATCACGGGGGTGCATTCTCTCGGTCAACAAAACACGACCTGCCAGTTCTTTAATCACCTCGTCGACGCCGCTGGTCTCGCAGTGGACACACCGATGGATGCCGTCCTCGACGGTGACCCGGGAGGGGCCCGCTGCGAAGTACTCGTAGGGGTAGGTGTACTCCTGGATCTCCGTCGTTTGTCGAACCTCGGGGAGGTAGACTGGCTCGATTGACTGGACGGAGATGTCCGAGCGATTCGGCTCGCAGGTCTTGTTGTACGTGACGTTGTTGTCGCCGGTGTAGGTGACCGTGGTCGTGTGATGCTGCTGGAGCCGCTCGACGGCCCACTCCTTGTACTCGGTTTGGGTCTGTCCGAACCGACGCGCTTCGACCTCGTCGAACACCTCGCCGAAGCGGTCGGTGTCCAACTCGACCGTCGCGTGGAGGGTCTCCGTGACCAATGTCGCGACATCGTCGGCAGCGACCTGCGGCTGCCCGCGTTCGGCGTGGACGACGAACCGCGTCCGCTCGTTGATCCGGTGGATGACGCCGACCGACGTTTCGAAGACCGCGTTCGTGTCCGCGGTGACCGCGACCACCGGGCGGAACGTCACCGCCGAATGCGGTGTCGGGAGGTCGGCCGCCTCGATGTTCTCGATGTCGCGGAACGCCTCCGTGACGGGCGCGTCGACCTCGGCGGCCGGGTCGTACGGGCGTAGCGTCTCGTCACAGAGGATCTCGATCCGACCGTTATAGAGGTCCAGCCCAATATCGTCGGCAATCTCCCGAAGATCCTCGCCGTCGAGCAACTCGATGGGATGCGGATCGGCGTTCTGCTGGAGGCGGGTTGCGTACTCCTGGGCAGGGTTGGTGAATCGGCCGGTGGTAGCGACCATCCCTCGCTTCGGACCGTCAAAGTCGAACGTGGCGATCGCCGAGTGGAGCTTCTGGACGACCGGTCGCCCGACGGTCTCCGTATGCTTGCACTCGACGACGATCGCGCGGCGCTGCCCGTCGACGACCTCCTCCATGATGACGTCGCGGCCCTCGTCAGCCGTCTTCTCTGCCTGGCGTACGTTCTCGTAGCCGAGGTTGCGAAACACGTCCTCCATCACGTCTTCAAACTCGAACCCCGAAAGATCGTCCAGTACAGCCATCCGAATATAATTAGACTGTATCTTGCTAGAACCAAATACGTTGCCGACTCTGGCGACAAAAACGGATGAGGCGACCGCAGTGGTTCTGCTATTACTGGCTGGCGGATGCCAATCGGATATGCAGTAGTGCCAACCAGATGCTATCCAAGGAGGTCTCGTTGAGCGCCGCCGAAATTCTCCTTCGGAATGCCGTAGTCAACGTTCAAATCGTCGAACCACTGGATGACGATTGGAAGAAGTTCTGCTTTCTGACGTGCCATCTCCGCGTGGGTCTCCCACGACCCCGAGTAAGCAAACGACCATCCCTCAAGACCATGTTCCTCGCAGAGATAGATATCATGTCGAGCAATCCCGGGATCATCGAGGGATGTATCGCCCAACAGCAGAAGATTAATCGTCGAATCAAGAGGTGGATCTGCAGATTCCTCCGAGGCCTCTATATTGACAGAAATGCTTGCCTGATCGACGGACCCATTCAATGTCACCTCCGTCGGGAAACCCTCCCGACTGGTTATGCCGGCGAGTCGGGATGCTAACTCCTGCTCCAGTCGCTCAATATTCGACCTGGGACGCTCTATATCCAGGATATCACAGAGCTCCTCAATCCGTTGTTCAGACGGATTCTTCTCGTCCAGAATTGAATCGAGCAGTCGTTTCGCTTCCTCTTCTGACAGGGTTTTAGTATCACCATCAAGGGGGGCAAAGTCATCGCGACCAAGCGTTCCGGATCCCTCGGTGTAGATTTCTCCAATCGATTTCAATGAGTGGATTGTATCCCACGAAATCTCGTCACCATCTTCCAATCCGAAGCGTTCGATGATCGTGTTTCCCCGGGAGCGAAGCTTGTAATTGATGTTCCCAAGGTCGCTCGTCCAAGCTCGGATGTAGTAACCAGGATCGTGTTTGTAGGCGTTGATCGTCGGCATGCTCAACGGCCCTCCTCTCGCTGCCTCTCAAATCGACTGGACATGGTGGCAAGCCGAACTCGAGGGTGATCTGATGACATCCCATCAGGAGAGACAAACCCAAAATCAATAAATCTGGTGGTGGAGAGCCTGAGCCCCCAGATTACGCGCGTTTTGCGTGCGCGAATTCGCGCGCGACATTACGCGCGTAATGGGGAAGAAAACGATGATTATCCTCAGATACCAGATGTGCGATGAGTTGCAACGACAGCTTCGGTTGGATTGGGAGGGCGTGAAGGTTTCGAGGGCGACAAGTGGCGGCACCCTACCAGCACATCTCGATCGATACCTGTTCGCAAGACATCGACGTCGGTGATGAGGCGCTATCACCGGAGGCCGTCGACATCACGACGGTTAGTTTCGACGAGACAAGCCTTGCGGTTGAGCGAGCGCTCTGTAAAAAACCACGACATCAGCATCCACCAGAGCGTCGACGCGCCGCAAGGAGTTGGAGGAAGTTCGCGAGACAGTCTGATCAGAAACCACCGACTCGGATGAGTGACCCACTCTCTCCCGGCATAACGTCATTAGGTTGGATTCGAAACTGGATATTATGCCCCAATTTCGTGTTCCCGAGACGATAGCTGATCAGATGGTTGAACTCCTCTTCGAGGATGTCAGTTCCACATACAGGAAGCGAATCCTGTATCCGGGATGCGGGGAAGGTGAATTAATTTCTGCAGTGGAACGATATTTCGAGGACTCGGTGCATGACCCACCATCCGGGGTTGCAATCGATACGGAGGACGAGTATGTCGAGACGGTTCGAGAGAACTACGGTGACCGAGTAGAGGTTCGGAAAGGAGACTATCTGAGTGCGGACGCACGCCTTGACTCGTTTGAGTTCGTGCTTAGCTATCCGCCGACCGTCCAGTGGATTGACCTGAGTGAGGAAAAGCAGCGCGAGTATGCTACCTCCTTTGCCCAGATATCTCCGGATACAGCCCGTATTCATACCGGCCTGCTGTTTCTTGAACGGTCGCTCCACGTCCTAACAGAGGACGGGAACGGTGTATTCTTGACTACGAGAAGATTCAAAACAGAAGAGACAAAGAGCCCATTCCGTAGTTACTTGGCTCCGAAAGTTGCAGATGTTGAATCGGTTGCTCACGACCATTTTGAGGCCGATATTCCCCATATGCTCCTCAAAGTCAATAGTCCAGAGTCAGAGGAGTTCGACCCAGCGGTATCATCAATCCGACCAGACCCATCAGAAGTTGAGGCCCAACTCATGGCGAGTGCAACCTCACCGACGATCAGCGAGCCTGCTCGCCATACAGCGACATGTTTCCCGGACTTGGATGTATATGGGGCTGATGATGACGCCGCCTTCGTATACTTAGATCTCTACTATGAGGACTACGATGCTGCATTCGTCTTCGATGATCCGGAGCAACTTGAGGGGCTTCGAGGCTACGTCTCTAGAGCAGAGATGGAGATTCGAGGTGAAGAGCCTGTCACCGAACACGTACTGCCGCTAACGGACTCGGATTGCGTCGCTCCTGGAGAAGAAGTCGGAGCGGTAATTGAACGACTAGGGAGGGACGGAGAACGGTTCTGTTTCGTCGGCCAGCCAGATGATCCTGAGGGAATCGTGACCCGATTCGACTTGAACAAGATTCCTGTCTACCAGTATCTGTACGTGCTGCTTGCTCGGTTTGAAATTCGACTACGAGAGATCATCCGTGAACACGTCCCGGACTGGGAGACCGAGACCGACATTCACATCCGCACGACCTATGTCGGCGAACTCGCACCTGACCAGCTAGCCGGGGGTACCGTAGGAGATCTACTTGACATCTTGGAAGAGGCCGATGAGATGCATCGGCTGCCGGTAGATCTCGAATCATATGGAGCAACAATATGGGATGTGAAAGACATTCGAGATGCTGTTGCTCACTATAATCCGCTTGTTCACTCAATGAGTAACGACACGGAGAGCGATTGGTCAGCAGGAGATTTACGTGCCCGACATATGCTTTTGCGGGATATAGTAGAATCGAATTGAGCCATATCCCTGGGAGAGCCATCCGTGGATTCCGAACCAGAACAGGTTCAGCTTCGTCGCTCAAGTACTGAGTGACGACAGTACGATGTGTCTACGCCGGTTGGTGGTTAACCAACAATCGGCTGTTTTCTGTGCTAATGTTGGTTAACGTGGTGTTGTTTTTGCGCCCGGCAGAGGGGTGCAGGGCGCGAGACGATGCAGGCGGCCATCGATGAGCGTTCCTGCGTCGAGGTGACCGAAATGAAAGACCCAGAGTCCAGAACCATCTTCGCCGGCGTCGATGGCCGTACCGACACCGAACTACCCGAGTGGTACCGAGAGCGTCGCGGGAATGCAGAAATCGTAACGTTCGCTGAAGCGATCCGTGAGCTCCCGCAGGCCGTCGAAACGACCGTGGCGTACCAGAATCCATACACCGACGAGTGGGTCGAAACGGAGCGGTTCAATGCGCTCGTCGAACCGAGTCGGGCTCGGGAGCAGGCCCAGGAAGCGGAAGGCGAGACAGATTCACTGTTCCATATTCCGACCGACTCGTACTCGATCATCAATCCAGTCGACGTCTACGGTCCGCTGGAGGAGGTCCTCCGCGAGGAGACCATCGACGGGACGCCGCTAGGCGAGGTGATGTTCGGCGAGATACGTCGCTACCGGGGCGGCGGCGAGGTCCATATGGACATCATGTTCGACGGCCTCGAGGTGCGTCTCCCCGGCCGGTCGGACCCGATCACGATGGGCGTCACGTCGGGCTACGACTTCTTCGGCGAGCACGCCGTCTACGTGGAGGGGTTCGCCCAGGACGGCTACTGTTCGAACACGATGCGCTCGCTCACCGACAAGGAGGTCATCAAGCACGTTGGCGACGTGCGGAACTTCCGGACCTGGTGGGAGGAGCTCCTCGCACAGGTCGAACTCGTCGCCGACGACCTCTTCGAGTTCATCCGGGACGCCCAAGACATTGAACTCGACTTCTCAGAGCTCCCGTTCACGGTTACGGAGTTCTACACGCTGCTGGGCTTCCCGGACTACCTGGCCGAGCGCGCAGCAGGCGATGCAGAAGCAAACGCGACGTCGCCCTTCGAGATCGATATGTGGACGCTGCATTCCGGCGCGACGTACGCACTCACCCACTTCTTCCAAGGCAAGGAGGGCGCATCTCTCGATCAGTACGTCCGCATCGCCAACGACATCCTGTTCAACCCGGAGGGCACCATCGAGCGCGTCGAGCAGGCCTACGAGGAGCAGCTGGAGGTGGACGGCGACGACGGATCGCAAGCATCCCTCGCCGGCAAGCGGGCGCTCGCGAGTATCGAGCGAATCAGCGACGACCTGCAGGAGAAGGTCGACCAGTTTGAGGAGCGCGAGGATGCGCTTCGTGAACGGTTCCAGGAGGCGATGAGTTAGAACGATCAGTAAAGAGGAGCCTCCTGAGATTCCTGCTCCTTCCCTAGAAACCCGCTGATGATATTATTAAGTGACTAGGGGCGTACCCCGAGACCATGTCTATTGAACATAATCCTACCCTCGAAGCGCGAGAGCCTAAGCAAGGCGATATAGAGACCTTCGAAAATCTGGAGCTCGGTGATTCGGTCAAATTCTTTGAATGGCCCGTCGAACCGTTGACCGTCATTGGCTGGGAAGAGGACGAGAATGTCGGGAGGCGGGTGAGAGTTGAAGCAGAAGGTGGCGAGTCGTTTCTCTACTAGGTCGACGGCCACCTCTGGCACTACGTTCCCGAAAACGAATTCACAGGGGAGAGTAATCCCTATCCCGTTCAGAATCTCGTTGTACTCGAATCACCAGAGGCCTAACAAGGCCTGAAGGAAATTCCGTCGAGAAGCGTTCTCTCCCGCCTCTTAACTGGATTCTCATGTCTTATCTGTTCTCTGTTGCCCACTCAAGCAACGGTTCGAGGCGTGTTCGAACCTCGTCACCGTCCGCCGTCAGCGCATATTCGACACGTGGCGGGATTTCGTCGTACTGCGTCCGTGAGACGAGCCCCGCCTCCTCGAACTCATCGAGGCGCTTCGAGATCGTGGACGTGCTCGCAGTCGGCAGGTGTTCCTCGATCTCCGCGAATCGCAGCGAGTCGTGCGCGCCGATGATACTGACCAGTTGCATTGCGTATTTTCGACTCAACGTATCGATGACACCCGTGAGCGGACAGTAGCATGTCCCGTCAACGTCGCAGGTGGGTGCTGATGAAGTGGTATCTGCCATAGCTTCGTGGCCTCCAACTTACTCTATAGCTTCGGACTCTGGAGTATAAGAACTTCCCATCGTAAAGTGTAGACACGAATGTCCAGTCCGTCTAATTATGACCTCGTGATTCTTGGCGGTGGGGCCGCCGCCTTTGCCGCCATCACTGAAGCGAGCCGGCGGGACCTCTCGACGGCAATGGTGAACACCGGCCTGCCCCTCGGCGGCACCTGCGTGAACGTCGGCTGTGTCCCGAGCAAGCGCCTCCTGGCAGTCGCCGAGCACGGCGCCGCAGCGTCGGACAACCCCTTCGACGCCGTTACCTATCCTGAGGAGCCGACCGTTGACTGGGCCGACGCACTCGACGGGACCGACGATCTCGTCGAACAGTTCCGACAGGAGAACTACGTCGACGTCGCCGAGCACTTCGAGACGGACATCTACGAGGGGTACGGCAAATTGATCGACAGCGAGGGACAACGTCCCTCGAGCAACCGGACTTCGTCCGGTGACGACACCACCATCAAGGTCGTCGACGGTTCCGACGAGGGCGCCAAGATCAGCGGCGAGAAAGCGCTCGTCGCGACGGGCAGTTCTCCCTGGACACCGCCCATCGACAGCCTCGAGACCGTCGACTACTACACAAGTGAAACCATCCTCGAGGAACGCGACCTCCCCGAGAGCATCGTCATGATCGGCGGCGGGTACATCGCGCTGGAGTGGGGTCAGATCCTCCACCGCGTCGGCGTCGACGTGACGATCCTCCAGCGCTCCAAACGTGTCCTCTCGGGCATGGAGGGCCAGCTCGGCCGGGAGATCCAGCTGGCCTTCCGCGAGGAGGGCATCGATGTGGTGACCGGCAACGACTTCCAGCAGGTCCGGTCGCCGGCGTCCGACGGCGGCGCTGAAGCCGTCCAGCAGGGTGTCGCCGTCGAGACGATCGCCGACGACGAGCCCCGGGAGTTCACCGCCGACGCGCTGTTTGTCGCAACCGGCGTGCAACCGAACAGCGAGAACGTGGCCCTCGACGCTGTCGGCATCGAGACGACCGACGACGGGACAATTCGCGTCGACAAGCACTTCCAGACGACCAATCCCGACGTGTACGCCGCTGGCGACGTGATCGGCGAGCCCGAACTCGAAACCGTCGCCGCCAAGGAAGGCAATCACGCCGTCAAGAACGCCTTCGGAGACGAGGGTGCCAGTATCGACTATGACGCCGTTCCGGCCGTTGTGTTCACGTCCCCGGAGGTCGCCTCGGTCGGCACGACCGAACTGGAGTACATGGACGAACACGGCACCTGTACCTGCCGAACCGTCCAGATGGAGGACGTCCCGCGGGCGAAAGCCGTCGAGAACACGGACGGCCTCGTCCAGATCGTCAAACACCACGAGACCGACGAGATCGTCGGCGTCCACATGGTCGGCCCACGAGCAGCGGACATGATCATGGAGGCGACGCTCGCCGTCAAGTTCGGCCTCACCATCGACGACATCATCGATACCGTCCACCCGTTCCCGACGTTCTCCGAGGCGTTCAAATACGCGTGCCAGGCGTTCCGTCGTGACACCTCGACGATGAGCTGCTGCGTCGAATAACTCCCCACCAGGACTATCCGAATCATGACCGAAGCCCAAAACACGATGATCTCCGCATGGCTACGCACCAGTCGAGAGCGAACAGCAGGTGACGCAACACGGGATTGGGGGTCCACCGATGAGTAACGGCTACGATTACGACTTGATCGTCCTCGGCGGCGGGATGGCCGGCCTCCCCGTCGCGATGAAGTGTGCCTACTCGGGTATGGAGACGGCGCTCGTCGAGGAAGACCTGCTCGGCGGGACGTGTCTCAATCGCGGCTGCATCCCGACGAAGACTGGAGCCACGGCGAGGCGAAGGGCATCTGCGAGCAGCGGAGCCTCGTCGACGTCCAGCCGCTCGTCGAGGTGCGTGATCGGGAGAACGATGCTGACCTTTCACGAACGCTGATTCACGAGTACGCGCACGCCCTGCTCCACTTTGACGTCGACGACAACACCGAGCGGGCGAAACGCGAAGTCGAGGCCGAGGCGGTCGCCTACGTCGTCGGGCGGTACTGCGGGCTCGATACCAGCGGCTCGGCGTTCTACCTCGCAGCTTGGGAGTCGGACGATCCCGAGGTCGTTCGCGAGCGGCTCGGACGGATTAGTTGGACGGCAGAGGAACTCATCGACGTCCTTGAAGACAGACTCTCGCAGCGTTATTAACCAACAAAGGGATCGGCTTCCTTCGAATTGTTGGTTAAGCTCTCATGGGCGATCGCCGCGGTCTGACACGCCCGAATCCTTTTTGCGACCGGAGCGCCAACAGGACGGTATGAGCACCGACACGCCGAACAACGCCTCGACTACGGATAGCCCCGACTCGCGGAATATCTCGCTGACGTGGGACGGGGAGACCGAGAACTGGTCGGCGGTCGACGAGGATCTCGGCGTCGGGTCTGTGGGCGCGACGCGTGAAGAAGCGTTGGAGATGCTCGACGAGGCGGTGGCACTCCACACGGGCGAAGCGGGCGAATCCATCGACACCTGGGAGGAAGAGAAGGAACTGCTGGAGGAGCTTGGCATTGACCCGTCCGAGGTTAAGGAGTCGCGCGAGGCCGGGACGCAACCGCCCGAGTTCATGCGGTAACGGTGGTCCGTAGGCATTTTCCCGGTCGTGACATCGTCAAGGTCCTCTCCAAGCACAACTACACCTTCGTCGGCCGTGAGGGGAGCCACGTCCGGATGCGCTGGGACCCACCGGGCGAACACAACTCCAAGGTTCGGCTGGTATCCATCCCGGTGGGCCACGAGGTCGGTGGGAATACGCTTCGGAACATTGCTGACAAGTGTGGCGCCGAAGACTTTGACTCCTTCTGCCGCTGGATCAACCGAAACAGCTGACCGCTGCGTCCCTCGTATCTGCTGATTCACGGAGGGCGGTTCTGCCAACCCTACCGTCACACAGTCCTGTCATGCCACCGCCCACACCCTCACATCAGAAATCACGATCTACCACCGACCACGGTCGTGATCTCGTCCTCTGGCACATTCACCAGTAATCGGTACTCGCTCACATGGCGTCCCTCGTCGCCGCGGGTCGGATCCAGCTTCGAATACCCGGAGGTGAACGCGTCAATCAATTCGTCCCGCTGTCCAAGGTCGATCTCCAAGAGGTCTGCGAGATACACGATTCGTTTGATCGCGGCCCCATTCCCCAGCCGTAGCAAATACTCGGTTATCGATGCCGACTCCAAGTCAGCGGCCGCCAGCCCCCTCGCCAGTTCGCCGATGCCGCCGCAGTACTCTGGGTGGTCAGCACAGTCGACGAGGGTTTTCTCCACACTCGCCACGTTCACCTGATGGGCGTCAACCGCCAGCGAGTCGTAGCCGAAGAACTTGGCCGCGGTTATCGTAACGAACGTATAGGCCACACCGTGGATATCCCGGTCCGGCACCTGGTCCGTGGTTGCGGCAAATACGGTCGTTGGAACCTCTGAATCTGATTGGTAGTTGGAATATCCGCACACCTACTTAGCGTAGATTAGGTAGCGGCGACTTCGAATGCGGCTTCTCTCTCAAGGTTGGAAATGGGCCAAGTCACGAACTCTTCGCCTTGCGGGTTAACCTCAGTCACCGGGGAGACGAGGTATTCGCCGCCGCCTTGGATCCCGTCTAACCGGACGATGTCGACGACCTGCTGGAAGGCCTTAAAGTGTTCAGCTTGGGTTTCCCTTGATGCCAAGATAGCCCACTAAGACGATCACACATCTCTCAAATGCGTCTTATAGCTGGGCAGCGTCGGAAGAAAAGAATTCTGAGCCCTCCTTCAATCCTCAGAGTATCACATCATCCATCTCTCGGGTTTCTGGATGAATGCCATCGTCAGAAATCTCGTCAGCAGGCCATACCCCAGCAGGATCCGCTGCCCACTCATTCCCACAATTAGGACAGTCATATGTGTCACCTTCCGCCATTTTGAGGAGTTTGGGCTCGCAGTGCTCACACGGTTCGGGACGATCTACGTCACTCATGGTGTGATAAATTTGCCGTGTTGAATAGCGTTCTAATCGGCTAATATCATGGGTTAGAAGGGTGAAGCCGAGGAAATCGATTCTGTCCATGGAAGTCGATATCCTTGACTTCGTTGAGCAGTGTCGTCTAGTCAAACAAGCGTTGGGAAAGCATGCGGGTGAACCCACCAGCAGCGGGTTCACCCGCTAGAAGCACGTCGTCCTGCACTGCTTGCGGCTCGAAGAAGACCACAGCTACCGAGAAACGCCAAATCGGCTGAAGTACATGGCCGAGATTCGTGATGGACTCGGCTTAGATCGGAACGATCTGCCGGAGTACACGACGATCTACAAGTCGTTCGACCGGCTGAAAATGTGGGTGTGGCGGGCGTTGCTGCGCGTTTCCGCGCAGCAACACCCGCAGTCCGGTCACGCAGCTCTCGACAGTCCGTTCTTCGACCGCCGCTCTGCCTCATCGTACTACCGCCAGCGGTCGGGAAGTGACGTTCAAATACTGAAAGCAACGATATTAACCGATAGAGGCTCTCTTACCGTTCTCGACGTACACATTTCTGCCCGGTGGAAACACGATACGAAGACCGGGCCGCAGGTCGTCCGCCGGAACGCGGACGACCTGCAGTCCGTAGCTGCCGACAAAGCCTTCCACAACTGGGTCACGAAGTACGAGTTCTACGCGCTGGGCATCGAGCCACTCATCTTACAACGTGGGTTAAGATCGTTGACGCTTGGACATAACGCGCTCATCCGGGCAAAAGGCTACTCTCAGCGCTGGATGGCTGAAACTTCCTATTCGACAACGAAGCGCTCGCACGGCGACGCCGTGCGAGCGCTGGGCTGGTATCGACAGTTCCGTGAAATCGTCCTCATGTTCGCCATCTCGAACATAGAACCACTCTGTGAGCCACTCTAACCGTGACTCAGCATCTATTCAACACGGCAGAGATTCTGGATACAAATCTCTGGGTCTTCGGAGCGCTGCAAACCAACGACCACGCGGTTGTCCCTCTCGCAGAGATTGCCTGTGGTGACGCGACGTCAGCAATCAACGCGTACATGGTCCAAGAGGCTCTTGCTGCATTCGACCGGACGCAGAGCCTTTCGGCAGCTGCCCGTAATACCGCCAAAACCAGCTTTCTGACACGGATCACGCGAATGACAGGGCTCATTGAAACGCCATCGATTCGCGATGGAGTGCGTCGCTCGTGCGAGAGCAGCGATCAGCGCCAGCAATTCAAACCCTTGCACGCGTCTGGAGAATTCAGGCAAAAGACGCACCGATTCTCGTTCTTGCGTTCGACCAGCGGGAGCGAGATCCAACGATTCTCAGGAACGGCGAATCGTTCGCCGAACTCCAGCCATTCACAGTCCAACAGAACGTTTTTCTGGTATGCATCAATGGGATGCCCCATGCCGACTCTCCAAGTCAAGACGTTATGGATCGAACGGGCCGCCGCCTACGCCGGGTTCAACCGCCTTGCAGAACGTCTTGGCCTGCCCGCGACGGGGGCGTTTCTGTTCACCCTCGTCGTCGTATTGTTCCACCTTCCCGTCCTCTCGGCCGTCGGATGGCTTCAGACAGGGACGCTTTCGTTCGTCTCCAACCCTGGCGAAGTCTTCCAAGTGGTCGCGTGGCCGGTCATGGTATGGATCCTCCTGCGCACGAAAGTTCGCTACCGAACCGCCATCAACGGCCTTCCCGATGCCATTGACGCGGACCTGGAAGAACTTGATATCGAGGGGCGTCTCATTGGTCGGCTCCTCACGGCCATGGGGGTTCCTGAGAACCCGACGGGAAAAACCGATGCCGACCTTGACGTCCTCGTTCACCAACCTGTTCGCTACGTGGTCTTGGGCGTCGGTCTCGCCGTCTACTGGGCCCAACTACTCACCAATCCGGCGGGCCTGATCGGCCCAGTCGCAGAACTAGCCGGGCAGGCAGTCGCCGTAGTTCGGTTTTATGTTATCATTCCCTTCGTGCTGTACCCTATCGGCGCGGAGTTCCTCGCCGCCGTAGTGGGTGCGTTAGTCGTGCTACCGTTCAAGATCGAGCGGGCCACACTCATCAATTTCTCGGATCCCCACGGCTACGCGGGACTAGTCCCCGCTGGCATCTTGTTCAAGTCCGTCTCCGTCTTCTACTTCGTCCTCTTGACACTATTCGCGGTCTTCCAGACCATCGCGGCCGGAACGAGCCCAACGGACCTGTTCTCCTCAGGCCTCCTGATCACCGGCCTCGCCGTCGGGCTTGTGCTCTTCTTTGGGCCGATGCTCTGGATCAAATCGTACCTTGCGGCCGCCAAAGGGGCCAAGATTGAGGCCCTGGCCGATACCTCTCGTGCCGTGGGCTCAACCGACGAGTTGTTCCCCTACGCCGAGCCCGAATCGACCGACGATGCGAGTCAGTACACCTACAACTACATTCGTATGGAGTGGGTCCAAGCGACCAGCGAGTTCCCCATTGAGTTCGCGATGGTGCAGGAAGTCCTCTTCGCGCTCGTCCTTCCGTACGTGACCTCCCTGCTGTTCAATTATGCTCTCCGGAGCGCTGTGTGAGTTCTCCTTTCGTCCACGGCTCTCCCAGTTCGCAGTCAGTCACCGCCGACATGGAGCAGGCTTTGAACCAGCTGGACCAGCGATCGCAATCGCACCCGAGAGTTCCTGCCCCGAGACCGGTGCCAGCGTCAGATTCGCCCCGTCGGACCGGCGTTTCAGCTGGCGGCGGAAGTCCGAGCGGATCCCTCAATATCGGTTCGTCCGGGCCGCCCTATCCATAACTTCATCCGCGCTGTGACGGTGGCCAGCCCGAGATTCAGAATGCGCGATCTCGCCGGCGGCCCCGCCATGGCATCCTCCCGATTGGCCGCCACCGTCTAATGGCCCAGGAGCGTGGGCTCCGTGTTCTCAGCGTAGAGGATATACACCTGTTCGGTATCTCTGAACGTCTCGCAGCCGAACGTCACTGTCTAGTTCAGCACCTCCTCAGCTGGCGTTTTGCCATCGAGAGCTTGATGCGGTCTGTGATGGTTGTAGTAATGTACAAACTGCTCAATCCACTCGCGTGCGCTCGACCGACTGCGACCCACGAGTGATGGAAGCGGTCGATTCGCATTTTGAGGGTGTGGAACCACTTTTCGATATGATTCCGGTCAGTATAGTCGAGCTGACCGCTCAATCCTAATCGAGCGAGGACAGTCAGATAGCCGTAGGCATCAACGAGAAACTCAGCCTCTGAGAGATCGTGTTTCTCGGTGAGTCGATGCAGAAACGCAGCTGCCGGATCGGTGCCATGCCGACCAAACAACGCGACGTCGAGGATCAACTTCGTCTCGATATCTATTGCAGCATATAACCAAGATCACTCGCCGTTAATCTTGACAGCGGTCTCGTCAACGGCGACCCGCTTCGGCTGCGCCTCGGGCGGGTTGCACCCACTGTCAGCCAGCCGATGCACCCAGTTCCAGACCGCTCCGTGCGAGCGTTCAACGCCGAATTCCGCTAAGATCGTTGTTGTCTCGCGGAGCGAACAACCAGTTGCGTGGAGGCGGACGGCGAACGCCCTGACGGGCGTCGCCGTCCGCTCGTTCTCCCAAGATTCGTCTAAATCCGCGCCATAGCACTCGCTGAGCAGGTCTACGAGCATCTTTGGACAAGAAACTCAACGATCTGCTCGTTCCTCAAATTGACTCAACTAGACAGTGCCGGCGTGTTCTTAACCAACAAAGACTGCCAGTTCACGGGATGCTGGTTAATACTTGACG
The DNA here is from genome assembly GCF_000474235.1 of Halarchaeum acidiphilum MH1-52-1. Lineage (GTDB taxonomy): Archaea > Halobacteriota > Halobacteria > Halobacteriales > Halobacteriaceae > Halarchaeum > Halarchaeum acidiphilum. The sequence goes on along the minus strand of NZ_BATA01000024.1, from coordinate 1,722 downwards.
CTATCGGGGTTTATCGGCCCATCGGAGAGGGAGCGAGGCCCAGTCCGGTGATCTCGCGGATTCTCCGATGGCACTCAACACGCACGCCGCGAGTCGTACCAGCAGCGAGGTCGCGAAGCGCGCCGAGCAGACTACGTGGCATTCCTCCATCGCGTGCCGTTCACGCTGGACGCGTACAGACTCGGATACCTCCCCGGCTTTCGCGAGGACTGCACCTACCAGCAAGACCAGTACTGTGGATTCGACCACCCAGTCGGAATTCTCGACAACGACTTCCACAACCCCGACCTCAAGCAGTACTTGGAGCGATTCTTCGAGTACGAACCGCGTGTGGGCATCGTCGGGGACGCCTACGACGAAGCAGGCGTCGCGCGATATGTCGACGCCGTCCGTGAGATCAAGGCGAGCTATCCGGATGCCGAGCTCGTGATCGTCCCGAAGTGCCGAGCGGCGATTGAGGCGATTCCGGACGATATCGTCCTCGGGTACTCGCGTGGCTACGCCGACCGACTCGCGCACGAGTTCTCCGATCTGTGCGAGTGGCGTGGACGCCGCGTCCACATCCTCGGCGGCAGTCCACCCAAGCAACGCGACGTCGTCGACCAACTTACCCGGCCGACCCTCACGGGCGATCCACCTGCGGACATCGTCGGCCTCGACTGGAACGGCGCACATCGCGTCGCACAGTTCGGCGAGTTCTGGACGGCGGACGGCTGGGACGACAGTGGCCGCGACGCCGACCACGCCACCGTTCGTGAAACCGTCCGGCAGAGCCTCAAGCAGACGCGCGAGTTCTGGCAGACACACGGCGTCTGGCCACGGTCTTCACCCAACGAGACGGGGCTGGCTGTCGAGTATCGTGGGCCGACGACGAGCGACCTTGAGAGTGCTGCTTGCGAACGGTGCGGGGCGAACATCTGGACGATCACTCGTGGCCCATCCGTCGTCGAGTACGATACCAGCGCCGTCCTCGGGTACTGCAGCTACGACTGCTACTTCACACACCGTCAGCGAAACTATCTCGAGGAACTCGCCGGCGAGCAGAGCGTCGTCTTCCCAGCCAGATAGCGTTATAATCCAGTGGGTTGAAATATCATTCCGAGGAATGATATACTTACGTATCGTACGTTAGCTTGATGCCAGACCCCGCCCCGACGTTTGAGAACGTGAATGAGCGCGCCAAAGAAGACTGGAAACGTGATACCAGCCCCTTTGACCGCGTGCGGTCCGTGATGCGCACGGCGTACGAGCCCATGAGCGCGGCGACCGTCGCCGAGAACGCCCTCACGTCGGAGCAGACGGCCCGCAAACACCTGCGGTCGCTGGTCGAACACGGCTACGTGGCAGAGACCGCGTCGCCAGACACGAAGGGCACACTGTATCAGCGGGCTAACGACTCACTCGCCCTCGAGCAGGCGCGGCGTATTCTCGATGAGACGGATACCGATACGCTCTCGACACGTGTCCTAGAGATGCGCGAGGAGCTTCGAGCGTACGCCGACCGGTTCGGCGCGAACTCACCCGACGAGGCCGTTCGAGCTCACTCGGATATCGACACCGAGACGCTCCTAGAGTGGCGAACGACACGGCGGAACCTCGCCTTCGCCGAGGTAGCACTCGCCCTCAGCGCAGTCGAAGACGCCACTGGGGCTGCAGAAGCACTTTGATGCACGTCGACGGCGGAGACCGCGATTCACACGCACTTCGAGGCGCTATCGACGT
>NZ_BATA01000025.1 GCF_000474235.1 Halarchaeum acidiphilum MH1-52-1 | reverse complement strand
TCGAGATGCACACCTGCCCTTGATGCACGAACGAGCCGAAGGTCGCGCCATCGACGGCGCGATCGAGGTCGGCGTCCGCGGTGACGACGTGGGCGTTGTTGCCCCCGAGTTCCATCGCGGGCACCGCGAGGTTCTCGCCCGCCAGTCCCGCGACGTGTTGACCGACTTCGGTGCTGCCCGTGAAGGCGACGACGTCGCTCTCGGGGTGGGAGGCGACGCGATCGCCGATGCTCGACCCGCGCCCCGTCACGACGTTCAGCACGCCGTCGGGGAGGTCGGTCTCCGCGAAGAGCTTCGCGAAGAGGAGGCCGCCCGTGATCGGCGACTCCGTCGAGGGCTTGAGCACCACGCTGTTCCCCGCCGCGATCGCCGGCGCCACCGCCCGCATCGAGAGGTTCAGCGGGAAGTTCCACGGGCTAATGACCGTTACCACACCCTTCGCCTCCCGCTGCACGAGGTTCTCCTTTCCGGGGACGTTCGAGGCGGCGTGCTCGCCCTTCATCCGTCGCGGTAGCGTCGCCGCCTCCTCGACGTGGTCGTCGGCGATTTGGATCGACGTCTCGCCCATGATCTCGGAGCCGCCGATCTCGCGTGCGAGGAGGTCTTTGACCTCGTCCGCGTTGTCCCGCAGCGCCCTGCCGAACTGCTCGACGACCGCTTGCCGTCGCGCGGGCGGCGCCTCGGCCCACTCCTCGTGCGCGCGGGCCGCGGCCTCGTAGGCGGCGTCGACGTCCGATTCGGTCGCCGCGGGGACGGTCGCGATCCGCTCGCGCGTCGAGGGGTCCTCGACGTCGATGGTGTCGCCGCTCTCGCTCGCGCGCCACTCGCCGTCGATGTAGAGCGCGTCCCAGTCCGCGTCGATGGAGAACTCGGTCGTCATTCGTATTTGACCGTATGGTCTACCGACGGAAAAGGCGGGAGGAGGGGGAAGTCGTTACCGATTCACGCGGGGAGACGCATCCGGTCGGAGGGCGACGCGTTTCGGGTCGCGCGCGGCGCGGCGCGTCACGGCACGGGACACGCTTTTGGTGCCGCCGCTGGAACGCGGACGATATGGAATCGACGACGGACGACGCGACGTCGCTCTCACGGCTCGGACGGATCGCCCTCGGTCTCGGACTCGCACTGCAGGCCTCGGAGGACTTCCGCGATATCGAGGGGACCATCGACTACGCCGACTCCGCCGGCGTCCCCGTGCCGTCGCTGCTCGCACCGCTCGCCTCCGGAACGATGGTAACGGCCGGCATCGGCATCGCCCTCTGGCGGCTCCCGCGACTCGCGACGGGCGCCGCCGCGACGTTCCTCAGCGTCGTCACGCTCACGATGCACGACTTCTGGAACGACGAGGAGGGCGAACGGAGCGGCGATCGACTCGCGTTCTTCGGCAACCTCGCGATGCTCGGCGGCGTCCTGATCGCCCTCCGCGAGGCGTGGCGGTAGACGGAATCGAGGGGGAGCGCGCCCGCGCCGGACGGACGCTACTCGTCCCCGTCGTCCGCGAGGCCGTACAGGTTCTGTCGGGCGTCGGGGATGTACATCTCCTTCTCGATCACGTCGTGCTCCTGCAGCCGTTCGAGCGCCTCGCGCGTCGTCCGCTGCGAGAGGCGCGTGCGTTCGATGATGTCCTTCTGCGTCAGCGCGCCCTCGTGTTCGAGCACCTTTAGGACGAGCTTCGCGCTCGGCGGTAGCTGTCTCGTCGTCTCGTCGTTCATCGTGTTTGCCATCGGTGGTTCCGAACGTGATCGCGGCGCGATTTTGCTGACCCGACGCGTCCCCCGCTCAGAGTTCGGGGACGTCGTCGGGAACGTCGAAGTCGTGGTAGTACTCGCCCTTCTCCTTCGAGAGGATGTCGAGGACCGCGGAGGCGCCGTCGCCGGCGGCGATGACGGCCTGCCACTTCGTGTCGCGACCCATCGCGCCGGTCGCGTAGACGCCGTCCACGCTGGTCTCCATGTCCACGTTCACGTCCACGACGTCCTCGTCCGTGAAGTCGCAGCCGAGATCCTCGGCGAGGGATCGGTCCGCGCCCGTCGCGAGCACGACGTAGTCGGCCTCGTACGTCTCGTCCGCGGTGACGACGAACGCGTCCCCGTCGGTCTCGATCGATTCGACCGCGGTGTCCTCGCGAACGTCGGCACCCCGGTCGCGGGCCTGATCGCGCGCGATCAGGAGGAACTCCTCGCCGCTGATCGAGCGCACGGCCGGGTAGTTGAAGAGGTGCGCGCGGTTCATCCACGACTCGCCCGTGTCGAAGACGACGGTTTCGAGGTCGTTCTTCGCGGCGAACTGCGCGGCGCTGAGACCGGCGGGACCTCCGCCGACGATTGCGACGTCTGCCATACTCGCAACTCGATTCGCCTCCCTAAAGAGCTTTACCATCTGGTAAATACGACCGGTGGTCGTCGGCCGATCGGGAGCGCGTCGCGACCGGCGAGACCGTCGAACGCGACCTCGACGAGCGCGTGTGCGTCCGCCACGACGCGCTGGCCATCCCGCTCAGAGGACGACGGGACCGCGCTGTCGGATCGGTTCCCCGTGCGGCCGGCCGGCGACCGCGACGAGTCGGAGTTCCCCGTCCGCCTCGACGGCGACGTCGCGCGCGTCCGTGACCGGGAGGACGTCGCCCACGGCGAACGCGCCCCCATCGACGCTCCCCTCGCCCGCGACGCCGTAGAGGAATCCCGACCACCCCTCGGGCATCGACCACGTCCACGCGTCGGTGACGCGGACGTCGAGGTACTCCATCTCCGTGCGGAGTTCGAGCGGCGACCCGTCGCCGACCACGGTCGTCACCGTCGCCCCGTCGCGCTCCGCGGTCGGGAGGTCGGCCGCGCTCGCGTCCTCGTAGTCGGGGTCGGCGTCCTTCTCCGATCGCGAGAGGTTCACCCAGAGTTGGAGACCGTTACACGCCGCCCCGTCCGCGGGGAACTCGGAGTGTCTGATGCCGGCGCCCGCCGTGATGCGCATCGCCTCGCCCTCGCGAGCGACGTGCTCGACGCCGAGGGAATCGCCGTGCTCCATCCCGCCGTCGATCATGTACGTGACGATCTCGAAGCCCTCGTGCGCGTGCATCGGAAATCCCGTCTCTGGGTCGATGTAGAAGCGTTCGAACAGGACGAAGGGGTCGAGGTGGTCGGGATACGCCTCCGACGGGAACGCCCGGTTCGAGCGGACGCCGGTCCCGTGTCGAACGGACCGACCGGATACGGGTTCACCGCGGCCGCGGGGCGCCTCGTTGCGTGCCATACGCCGCGTAGGTTGACCAGATGGTAAAGGCTGTCGGGTCCAAGAGACGGCGACGTGGACCCCGCTTCGGGTCGGCGTGGGCCGTCACGCGCCTCCCGGACAGCACGCTTTTGAGCGCGTCGCGCGTTCGTTAGCCGCATGGTCGATGGCACGGAGATCGCGACGGTCACCGACGTCCCGGAACTCGGATCGTACCTCTTCACCGCAGAGGACATGTTCACGAACGAGGAGGAGGTGATCCTCGTCCGGTGCGACGACGATCCCGGCGTCGAGGCGTGGGTCAACAACTGTCCGCACGAGAGCCAGCGCTTCGATCGCGGGGAGGGCGCGCCGATGCGCGACGGCGAGATCATCTGCCCGAAACACGGGTCGCTCTTCGACGGCTGCACGGGCGAGTGCGACAACGGGGAGGCCGCGGGGACGACGCTGCCGTCCGTCGAGATCGCGGTCGAAGACGGCGTCGTCTACCTCACGGACGACGACTACACGTTCCTCCACGAGGGGGGACGCGAGGACGAGGAGGGACCGGGATCGACGTCGCACCTCTCGTTCTGAACGCGATCGGCGGTGCGTGCCGCCCCGCGCCGAGCACGGGGCGAGGACCGGCAACATCAACTTCTATCTCGGTCGTACGTCCTCGCCTCGTTCGCGGCCGACGGCCGGCTCGTCGGTCTCGGCATCGGTCTCTTCTGACGGCACACCGACATCGGCGCGATCGGCGCCGTCGGGTTTCACCTCACAAATCGTATAAGGCTCTCAACCCTACGATACGGTATGACCGGGTCGAGCACATCCGAATCGTCTGTGGACACCAAGGAGGCGATCATGGAGGCGACGTTCCGCGCGCTCAGCGAGCACGGGTACAGCAACCTCCGCGTGCGCGACATCGGTGAGGAGTTCGAGAAGAGCCGCACGCTCATCCACTACCACTTCGACGGGAAGCACGACCTCATCTCCTCGTTCCTCGAATACCTCGTCGGGCAGTACGAGAGCGATCCCGAGGTGCCCGCGGATGCCGACCCGTGGACGGTCCTCGACGAACGCCTCGATCAGTGTCTCTTCGGTCCCGACGTCGGCGACTTCGATCACTGGGAGCGCATGCGCGTCTACCACGAACTGTTCTCGCACGCCCGCCACGACGAGCGCCACCGCGAGGCGTTCAACGAGCACTACGAGACGCTCCGGGGGAACATCACGCGCGTGCTCGAGGCCGGAATCGAGCGCGGCGTCTTCGCGCCCGTCGACGTCGAGGACATGTCGCAACTCATCACGGACGTCATCCACGCCGCGCGCGCCCGGAAGATCTCGCTCGGCCACGACGACGCGCCCGCCCAATCCCGACGCGCGATCGACGAGTTCGTCCTCACCGCGCTCGATCCGGACGACGAGGCGTGACGGACGCGTCGCGACGCGCGCGTCTCCCGATCGGAGCGCGATCGCCGCCCGTCTGATCACACCCGTTCAGGACTCCCCGCCCGACTCGCGCTCGGCCTCGATCTCCCGTGCGGCCTCGAGGATGTACTCGTCGTCCACGTGTTCGAGGAGGCGCTTCTGGCCGCGCTCCGCGCGCGCCTCGATCTCGTCGGCGTCGCGGTAGGCGTCGAATCGACGGTCGATCTCGCGCTCGCGGAGTTCGACGACGCGCTCGTCGTCGAGATCGAGGTCGGCCGGGGCGCGCTCGGCGAACCACTCGCGCCACCGGTCGCGCTCCGCCCACTCGCCCGCGAGTGCGGACTCCCGACGCACCCAGTCGTAGTGGTCGGCGACGGCGTCCGGGTAGCCCCGATCGCGGCGGGCGTCGGCGAGGAGCGCCCGCGCGGTCCGCGCGCCCTGCCCGGCGGCCATGACGACTTGCGCGTCCGCCATCGACGTCGGCGACGCGACGTAGACGCCGTCGGTCGACGTGCGGCCGTCCCCGTCGGGATACGATCGATCGAAGTGCTCGTGGGTCTCACCGTCGTGCTCGTGCGTCTCGAACATCGCGTCCGCGTCCCCGATCGGCCGGAGGTAGTCGGCGTCGTAGCGCGTCGCGGCGACGACGTACCGCGCCGTCACCGCGCGACCGTCGGCCGTTTCGATGACGAACCCGTCGTCGATGCCGGTGGCGTCTGCGGTGTCATCGGTGTCGGCGACGTCGACCGATTCGACCATGTCGGAGACGAGGTCGGCGCCCGCCTCCGCGACGTGATCGTGGAGCAGGTCGTAGAACGTCTCGATGTCGATGCCCGCGGGGAAACCGGGGTAGTTTTCGAGGTACGCGCAGCGCTGGAGGGAGGCGTTGCCGCGGTCGAAGACGGCTGTATCGAGACCGTAGCGCGCGGTGAAGACGGCCGCGGAACAGCCGGCGGGACCGCCGCCGACCACGACGACGTCGTACGCGTTGCGCGCGCCGTCGCTCATCTCGCGTCCCCCCCGTTCGGCGTGGGTCCGAGCACGGCGAGCGAGGACCCACCGGAGTACCGATCTCGCTCTCGTCGCACCGCGTTTTCGACGTCCACCATGATTTAGGATTGCCTAAAACGGTGGGTGGGCTTCTATCTGTCGGAAGAGCGCGTCGCGGCCATCGTCAACCGGAACGCCCGACGCCCGCCGCCGCGTTATTTTGGCCCGCCTAAATATCGGAACATCTATGGTGGCACGAGGCGATCGATCAGGTATGACAGCCGACGGGATGGAACGGGACGAGCCGTCGCGACAGGACTACGGCGTCATCGTCGTCGGCGGCGGCGTGGCCGGTCTCTCCGCCGGCACGTTCACCGCCCGACACGGACTGGAGACGCTGATCGTCGATGCCGGGGGGTCGATCCTCCGACGGAACGCCCACGTCGAGAACTACCCGGGGTTCCCGGCCGGCGTCAATTCGCGACAGCTCCTCGATCTGATCGGCGAGCAGGCGTCGGGTGCGGGGTGCGAGCGCGTCCGCGGAGAGGTCACGCGCGTCGAGACCGCCTCGGACGGCTTCCGCGTCGAGACCGCCGACGGCGATACCTGCTACACCGAGTACGTCATCGCCGCGACGAAGAGCGAAACGGGCTATCTCGACGGAGTCGAGGACGTCGGGATCGTCGAGCGGGGGAAGACGTACGTGGACACGGACGAGCGCGGGCGGACGGCCGTCGATGGGCTGTACGCGGCGGGACGACTCGCCAACAAGCCCCATCAGGCCGTCGTCTGCGCCGGCCACGGTGCGGAGGTAGCGGTGACGCTGCTGGAGGACGACGACCGGCCGTTCTATCACGACTGGGTGACGCCCGACGGCTACTTCACCGATCGCGGACGCGACCTCCCGCCGGGGTGCGAGGAGATCGACGCCGACGAGCGCCGGGAGCGCGAGCGGGAGTCGCTGGAGACGATGCGCGAGCGCTTCGCCGAGCCGCACCCGGACGAGCAGATCACCCACCCCAGTCTCGAGGAGGACTGAACGCGTGCGCGCGTCCCGAGCGGCCCGCGGCCGAACGCTCGCCCGGCGATCAACGGCGGGCGTCTGCGCGTGCGGAGCCTCGGTCCCGGTGACGCCGACGACTGCCGCGATGGCGCGCGATCGCGTCGGGGGCGTCGAAACGGGGGCGCGCGGACCGCGATGAGCGGGGACGATCGATACCTGCTGGCCGTCTACATCCTCGAACACCGGCGGGAGCCGCCGATCGAGAGCAGCGCCGTCGCCGAACTGCTCGACGTCTCGCAGGCGTCGGCCACGGAGATGTTCCAGCGCCTCGACGATCGGGGACTCGTGACCTACGAGTCGTACGCGGGAGCGACGCCGACGGACGCGGGCCGCGAGCGCGCCGACTCGCTCCACGAGACGTACGTGACCGTCTCGTGGTTCTACCGGAGCGTGCTGGATCTCGACTCGCACGAGGCGGAGGCGATGGAGCTGGCGGGGCTGGTCAGCCCGAGCGTCGTCGAACGCCTCGCCTCGACGCTGCCGCACGAGGACGCCGCGATGGAGACCGTAGAATCGGCGGAGGGAGACCGGGACGACAGCGGGTCCGAGACCGACAGCGGTCCCGATTCCGACGCCGCGGAGTGACGCGACGTCCGGTACGTCCGCATCGAATGCGAGCTACTCGTGGGACACGATTGAGCGGACGACGGACGACCGAGTCGTCAGAGTACGTCGGACGAGTCCGCCGAACGATGCGCGAGAATCGCGACAGCGAGCGCCTGCCCGGAGCATTGAGCGCGGTCTCACGTAGATCGGCGTGAGCAATCGGGCGGCCGTCCCAGTATCGTCAGGATATCGACGGCTGTCACGTCGCATAGCCAGCATTGTTTTAGGCCGATCTAAAAGTCGAAAGCGCTATTATGTTTTAGGCCAGCCTAAGAGATATGACGCGTAGACGGCAAGTGCTTGCGACGAGTGCCGGGTTGCTCGCGGCCGGTCTCGCCGGATGCAGCAGCGGTGGAAACGATGCCGAGGCGAGCACGAACGCGACGTCGAGCACGTCCGACGGGACGTCGACGGCGGACACGGAGTCGTACACGGTCCACATCGAGCCGAACGACCCGTACACCTTCGAGGAGGTGCCCGAGTCGTACGGGGTCGTCTCCGGTCCCCTGCTCGACGTCGGCATGTCGCTCGGCATCCAGCCGAGCGCGACGACCGGTCTCGAACGCGCGCCCCTCAAGTTCTACGACCTCCTCGACCTCGAATTCGACGAGAGCGGGATCACCAAGCTCGCGAGCGGCGCCGAATCCGGCTACGACAAGGAGAACTTCTACGCCGCCGACGCGGACGTCTGGCTCATCCCCGAGAACACCCTCGCGCGCTTCACGGGCTGGGACGACTCCGATATCCACGAGATCGAATCCCAGACCGGTCCCTTCCTCGGCACCACGCTCCGCTTCGCGCCGACCGCCGCCGTCTCCAACGGCACGAACCCGTACACCCTCTACGAGGCCTTCGAGAAGTACGCGACGGTCTTCCAGCGCCAGAAGCAGTTCCACGCGTGGCAGTCCCTCCACGACGATCTCATGGCGACGATCGAGGACGGCCTGCCGCCGGAGGACGAACGCCCGACCGTCGCCGCCATCTGGCGGGGGGTCAGCCCCGATTCCGGACAGTTCCGCATCGCGCCGCTTCACCGCCTCGGCAACAACACGAAGTCCTACTACCGCCTCGGCATGCGGGACGCCTTCGAGGGCCACTACCCGGGCGGTCCCATCGGCTACGAGGAACTCCTCGACGCCGACCCCGACTACATCGGTGCCGTCGGCGGACTCACCTCCCTCACGCACGAGGAGTTCGTCGACACCGTCGTCGACCCCTTCGAGAACAACGAGAACGGGCAGGACCTCAGCGCCGTCCAGAACGGCAACGTCATCCGCAGCGGCGGGCAGTACATGGGTCCCATCGTCGATCTGTTCTCCACGGAGGCCGTCGCGAAGCAGGTCTACCCCGACACCTTCGGCGAGTGGCCCGGTCCCGTCGGCGAGGTTCCCGAGGACGAACGGCTCTTCGATCGCCAGCGTCTCCTCGACGTCATCCACCAGAACGTCTGAGCCTCGATGAGCAAGGTTTCAGACGCCCTCCGGAAACGCCGATCGAAGTGGGGGGAGCGATACGCGAACTCGAAGCTCGCGGTGGTCATCCTCGGGAGCCTCGCGATCCTGCTCGCGGCGACGCTGTTGCAGGTGAGCTTCGGCGCCTACCCGCTCACGCTCTCGGAGGCGTGGCACACCGTCTTCGACCCCGAAGTCCTCCTCAGCCTCGCGGCGTGGAAGGCCTTCCTCCTCGGCGGCGGCATCCCCGAGTGGTTCACGCGCCAGCAGCTCATCGTCTGGAACATCCGCCTGCCGCGCATCCTCGTCGGGATCCTCGTCGGCGCGAATCTCGCGGTCTCCGGCGCGATCTTTCAGGTCGTCACGCGGAACGAACTCGCCAGCCCGTACGTGCTCGGCATCAGCGACGGCGCCGGCCTCGTCGTGCTCGTCACGCTGACGTTCGCGTCGAGTCTGCTCCCCCTGATGCCGATCCTCGCCGCCATCGGCGGGACGATCGCGTTCCTCATCGTCTACCTCATCGCGTGGAAGAACGGCACCTCGCCGGTGCGGCTCGTGCTCGCCGGCGTCGTCGTCGGAACGGTGTTCGGCTCCGTCCAGCGCGCGCTGTTCTTCTTCATCGACGACCTCGGCGTCGTCATGTCCGCCCAAGCGTGGCTCTCCGGCTCCCTGCTGGGGACTGACTGGGGACAGGTTCGCATCGCGCTCCCGTTCACCCTGCTCGCGATGGCCCTCGCGCTCGCGGTGACGCGCCAACTGGACGTGCTCCTCCTCGGCGAGGAGACCGCGAAATCCCTCGGGATGCCCGTCGAGAAGATCCGCTTCGCCGTCGCCGGCATCGCCATCCTCTCGACGGCCGCGGCGATCGCGGTCGCCGGTCTCGTCGGCTTCGTCGGCCTCATCGTCCCCCACATAGTGCGGAACATCGTCGGCAGCGACTCGAAGCGCCTGCTCGTCGGCTGTCTGTTCCTCGGGCCGGCGCTCCTCGTGGGTGCCGACGTGGGCGCGCGCCTCGCGCTCAGCCCGGTCCAGCTCCCCGTCGGGATCATCACCGGTCTCGTCGGCGGCCCGTACTTCCTCTACTTGATGCGGAAGAAGGAGACCCTCGGGTCGATCTGAGACTCGCGATACCGGCGGCATCGAAGGTCGTATTTAAACTGTAACACGTGAACCGCCTCGGGGTCAAGCCCCGAGGCACTCGGCCTGCTCCGCCGGTAGAATTCCCCTGTCACCGTACCCGAGGATGAATGCGACAACCGCCCGGCTTAAACCGAATTTTTAACTGGGGCTGAAAAGTCGATGCAGGAGTTGCTTTTTCAGCTGTTTCATGGGTAAATGACCAGACTCAGCGGCCGTGACGGCTGGATCGGGGTAGAGATCTTGTGGAGCGAGAGCGGACATCGAGCGAGCCGATAGAGACTGGTGCTCGACGCCATCTCCAATACCTGACAACACTTAGTACTATTATGGCATCAGGGAGGTCTGGTGTCAAACGGTCGCGAAAGGCTGTTCACGACTGGTGCAGAAGGCCGAGTTACAGCCCGCCAGCGACGCGACCTCGGATCACGTCGCGCTTGACGAGACAGCGGTCCGACTCACCGGTCAGCAGTTCTGGCTGTACGCCGCCACCAGAAACTCTCTGAGTTTCTGAGTAGCGGACGCGACGCGCCTCGATAACGCCGTGTTTCTCGCCGACTCTGTCCAACAGCTCACACCCGCATTACTCCGCGAGGGACTCCGATTTCAGGCCGTTCGACACGGAAACCGGAACGCTACCAGAATCATTTTCATATATACATGATGGCGTGTCTTATTGGTCACCAATAGTTTCAGCCACGTCGATCCAGCAACCGCAGAAACGTGGTTGCGAGCCTTCGACGTCTGGTGGAACTCACCTACCGAAACACTACTATCGACTCTCCCCCACCGGTGAAGAGGCGCAGAACTAGACGGCCCCCACGCAGACTCTCACCAAAAATGCTTTCATTGTTTGGAGTTTACTGTCACAATATGGCGAGTGCAGATGGTCCGACGGCTGGTAGACGTCCGTTCCCCTCGGACTGGCAGACTAGACGCCTCGAAATCGAATTGGGCGGCCGCATGCGAGACACGCCGTGGACGGACCGCAGACGGGCGCCGGGAGCGGGGGTGACCGTCGGCCGATGAGTGGACACGCGGAATTGCCCGAACGATTCAACCGCGTCGTACACGAACCGAGCGAGGAGTTCATCGGGTCGACGAACGTCGCCGCGTTCATGCGGGCACACGATATCGATGACCGGGAGGAGCTGATCAAGCGCACTACCGGCGACGTCGACGGCGTGGCCGCCTCCGGAATCGATTGGTTCTGGGATGAACTCGTCGATTCCCTCGGAATCGAGTTTTATGAGGATTACGACGCCGTCCGCGATGATACCAACGGTCCACAGTTCACCGACTGGTATCCCGGCGGCACTATCAACGCTGCCCACAACATCCTTGACCGTCACGCCACCGACGCCGATACTCGCGACGATATCGCCTGCCTCTGGGAGGGCGAGGACGGCGCCGTCCGCGAGGTCACGTTCGCGGACCTCCATGCGCAGGCCAACCGTGTCGCGAACGCCCTCGAGGGGTATGGGATCAGCGTCGGTGACACCGTCGCCCTCTATATGCCCATGGTCCCCGAGGTCATCAGCATCCTCTACGGCTGTTTCAAGGCCGGGGCGATCGCCGTACCGATCTTCTCCGGATTCGGTGTCGATGCGACTGCGTCGCGCCTCTCGGATGCCGACTGTTCTGTGTTGTTCACCGCGGACGGCTTCTTCCGCCGCGGCGACGAAATCACGCTGAAGGACGCGGCCGACGAGGCCATCGACGTCGCTGGGACGGTCGAACACACCGTCGTCTACGACCGCCTCGGCCGCGTCAACGAGTTCGACTGGTACGACCGCGACGAGCGCTGGAACGAGGTCGTCGAGACCGCCTCGCCGGGGTACGAGACGACCGAACTCCCGTCGGACGCGGAGTCGATGCTCCTCTACTCGTCCGGTACGACCGGCAAGCCAAAGGGGATTCTCCACACCCACGCCGGCGCGCTCCTCCAGTCCGCCAAAGAGATCTACTTCAACTTCGACCACCAGCCCGACGATCGATTCTTCTGGGTGAGCGACATCGGATGGATGATGGGTCCGTGGACTCTTCTGGGAAACCACGCCTTCGGTGGGACCGTCGTCATGTACGAGGGGGCACCAGATTATCCGGAGCCTGACCGTTTCTGGGATCTCATCGAGCGCCACGAGGTGACGGCGTTCGGCATCTCCCCGACTGCGATCCGCGCGCTGATGCAGTACGGCACCGATCCCGTCGAGAAGCACGACCTCTCCAGCCTCCGCCTCCTCGGCTCTACCGGCGAACCGTGGGATCCCGAATCGTGGTTGTGGTTCTACGAGCACGTCGGCGGAGAGCGTTGCCCGATCCTCAACATCTCGGGCGGTACCGAGATCATGGGTTGCTTTCTGCTGCCGCTGCCCATCCAGCCATTGAAGCCGTGCACGCTGGGCGGGCCGGGGCTTGGGATGGACGTGGACGTCGTCGATAGCGAGGGTGAGAGCGTTGTGGACGATAACGAACAGGGGTACTTGGTCGCGCGGGATTCTTGTCCGAGCATGACGAAGGGCCTGTGGTCGGGCGACGAGCGCTACCTCGAGGAGTACTGGTCGACGTGGGAGGGCGTCTGGGATCACGGCGACTGGGCGCAGGTGGACGAGGACGGCTACTGGTTCCTCCTCGGCCGCGCGGACGACGTGCTCAACGTCGCCGGACGAAAGGTCGGCCCGGCGGAGATCGAAAGCGCCCTCATGGACCACGAGGCAGTCAATCAAGCCGCCGCGGTCGGACTCGACGACGAGACGACCGGAACCGCGGTCGGGGCATTCGTGATCCTCGAGTCGGACCTCGAAGCGAACGACGAACTCCGCGCGTCGCTACGCAAGATCGTCGGGACGGAAGTCGGCAAGCCCTTCCGGCCACGCGAGATCACGTTCGTCACGGACCTCCCGCGCACCCAGTCCGGCAAGATCGTCCGCCGCACCGTTCAGGCGCTCGCGAACGGCGAAGACCTCGGTGACTCCTCCAGCATCGAAAACCCCGAGGCGCTCGATGAGATCCGCGAGACGCGCTGAGACCACGGTCCCAGTCGGCTTCGGATGGATACATTCGTGTAGAATCTCGGTGCTGCGTACGTACCGTTAAGTGGTAGCTCTGAGCACTATCGCTGTGTATGTGTAACGTAGCGGTAATCGGTGTCGGTTCAACTCCCTTCGGGCGACATTCCGACCGAACTGGCCGGTCGTTATTCGCTGACGCGGCGTCCGTCGCGCTTGACGACGCTGGACTGACGCCGGACGAGGTGGACGCACTACACTACGGGAATTTCATCGGGGCGCTCACCGAGCGGCAGGGTCATCAGGCGCCGCTGATGGCCGAAGCGGTTGGAACGCGGGCGCCGGCGACACGCCACGAACAGGCCTGCGCATCGAGCGGCGTCGCGATCCACCACGCCATCCAATCGATTCGAGCCGGGAGCGCCGACGTCGTCCTCGTCGGCGGCATGGAGAAGATGTCGCCGCTCGATACGGCGGAGACGACGGAGGCGCTCGCGACCGCCGCCGACGAACTCCACGAGGTCCGCCCCGGGATGACGTTCCCGGGCGCGTACGCGCTCATGGCCCAGCGATACTTCGATGAGTGTGGCGGGACGTCCGAGGACCTCGCGCACGTCGCAGTGAAGAACCACGCCAACGCACTCGAAAACGAGTACGCCCAGTTCCAGCGCGCGATCACGGTCGCGGACGTTCTCGAAGCTCCGCGGGTCGCGAGCCCGCTCGGTCTCTACGACGCCTGCCCGATCAGCGACGGTGCGAGCGCGCTCGTACTCGCCGGCGAGGACGTTGCCCCGGACGCAGCGTATCGGATCACGGGCACCGGACTGGGGACGGACGCGCTGGCGCTCCAACGCCGCGAGTCGCTGGTCGAGACGCCCGCAACGACCGACGCCGCCCGGCGCGCGCTCGGAATGGCGGATCGGTCGATCGAGGAAGTGGATCTGTTGGAGGTACACGACTGCTTCACGATCGCGGAGGTGCTGGCGCTGGAAGCGCTCGGGCTGTACGATCGCGGGGAGGCCGCTGGCGCGGCCCGTCGAGGGGAAACGACAGCCGAGGGCGTGATGCCGGTGAACCTCTCGGGCGGGCTGAAGGCGAAGGGCCACCCGGTCGGGGCGACGGGTGCGAGTCAGGTCGTCGAGGTCGTAAAGCTCCTGCGCGGGGAGCACGCGAACAGCGAGGCGGTACCGGACGCGACGGTTGGACTGGCGCACAACGCGGGCGGGACGGTCGCGAGCGCGGCCGTGCACGTCGTGGAGGAACGATGACCGAGTACGAGACGTGGCTCGGCGCGGTCGACGCCGGCGACGGGTACGCGCTGGCGTGCCCGGACGGTCATCGAACGGTCCCGCCCGTGAAGCGGTGTTTCGACTGCGGCGCCCCCGACCTCGAACGCGTCCCGATCCCCGATACGGGTACAGTCCTCACCGCCACCACCGTCCACGTCGCCATCCCCGACTACGACGACGACGCGCCCTACACCGTCGCAATAGCGGATTTCGACGGGCTTCGACTTACTGGTCGCGTATGCGACTCGCCGGACGCCGCCGACTCGCTCGTCGGTCGGGACGCTCGGCTCGGGGCTGAGACAGACGTCGGATCACCGTATCTCACGCTCCGCGCCGAGTGATCCTCACCCGGACGGTCTGTTAGGTGCGATCTCATTCAGCGAAAGAAATATACTAATTCATCATTATCGTGGGTCTTAGCGTCCTCCCCATGTGACCAACCGGACAACTGCACGCCGATCCCGGAGCTAGGAATCACCGGTCTCAAGAGCTAATACGGACCATCCTCGACGATCGTCAGACGATACGGAGAGTCCCATTGGACTCTGCTGTCTCACTCACCGGGATGAGTCTGGAATCGTATTTCACGACGGTTTCGTCCGCATCCGCGTGCAATGGGGCCTCGAACCGTTCGGCCCCAGATCGGGTTCATTCTTCGGTGTGCCGATCAAATCGCGAACTACTGATCTGGCCAGCGCTCGATGTAGACGGTCTCGTCGGTATAGAACTTGATCGCGTCCTCGCCTTGGGCGTGGAGATCGCCGAAGAATGAATCCTTGGCGCCGCCGAAGTGGAAGAACGCCATGGGAGCGACCGTGCCCACGTTCACGCCGAGGTTACCGGCGTCGACCTCAGATTTGAAGCGATTGGCCTTGTAGCCGGAGTCGGTGAAGAGGCTGGCGGCGTTCCCGAACCGGGAGCTGTTGACGGTCTCGACCGCCTCGTCGAAGTCGGAGGCGCGGATCAGACCGAGGACCGGCCCGAAGATCTCCTCCCGCTGGATCGTCATCTCGACCGTGACGTCCCCGAAAACGACGGGACCGAGGAAGTTGCCGTCCTCGTAGCCCTCGACAGCGGTGTCGCGGCCATCGTAGAGAACCTCGGCACCCTCAGCTTCACCGTCATCCATATAGCCGCGGACGCGCTCTTCGTGCTCGGCGGAGATGAGCGGGCCGATGGTCGTCTCGTCGTCGAGACCGTAGCCGAGCGTCGCGGCCTCGGCCTGCGCGACGACGGCGTCGGCGAACTCGTCGTAGACGGCGTCCTCGACGACCGCGATGTCGAGCGCGAGACAGCGCTCACCGGAGCAGGCGCAGGCCGCGGAGAAGATCTTCTCCGCGGCGTACTCGACGTCCGCGCTCTCGGTGACGATGGCGTGATTCTTCGCACCGCCTTGGGCCTGCACGCGCTTGCCGTTCGCGGCGGCCGTCTCGTAGACGTGCTTGGCGACGGGCGTGGAGCCGACGAACGAAACCCCCTCGATGCCGTCGTGCTCGAGAATCGTGTTGACGGTATCGACGCTCCCGTGAAGGAGTTGGACGACGCCGTCGGGGAAATCCGCTTCGTCGATGAGTTCGAAGATGAGTTCCGCGGTCATCGGCGCCTGCTCGCTGGGCTTGAGGATGAACGCGTTGCCGGTCGCGACCGCGTACGGGAGGAACCAGAGCGGGATCATCCCGGGGAAGTTGAACGGTGTGACGGCAGCGTAGACACCGACCGGATGGCGCACGGCGCTCTCGTCGATGTTGGGGGCGGCGTTCTCGAGGGTGCCGTCCTGCATCATCGAGGGGATACCGCAGGCGACCTCGACGTTCTCGATGCCGCGACGGAGTTCGCCCATGGCCTCGCCGCGCGTCTTCCCGTGCTCGTCGACGAGCGTCTCGGCGATCTCCTCTTGGTGGTCCTCGAGGAGGGTCTTCAGTCGGAAGAGTGGCTGAATGCGCTCCTCGACCGGCGTCGCGCTCCACGTCTCGAAGGCCTCACTCGCCTGCGCGACGGCCGCGTCGATGTCATCACGGTCACTGAACGGGACGTGCGTGATCGTCTCGCCCGTTGCAGGATTGACGACGGCCTGACCGTCCGATCCGTTCGTATCTCTCCATGTGCCGTTCACGTAGTTCCGAAGTGACTCCTCCGTTGCGCGCGTCTGTAATCTTCCCATCGCTACCCGCTTCTCTGTCGTGCCTTCACTTATCTCTTGCCACATTCCACACGACGGATCAGTCGAACATGCCGACCAAAGACATAAGTCGGAGAATATAGAACTATCGACCATGACGGTTGACAACACCCTGCTGCAGGGCGAGGAGACGTTCGTCTCGCCGAACCAGATCGTGCTCGGCGTCGGCGCCGTGGAAGAGACGGGCGAGCGCGCGAGCCAGTACGGAGAGACGGCACTCCTCGTCGCGTCCGAGCAGATCTACGACGTACACGGCGAGACGGTGCGATCGGTGCTCGAGTCGGCCGGGCTAGACGTCGTCGTCTACGACGACGTGCGCCCGGACCCGACGGTAGAGAACATCGAGGCGGCACACGACACGTGGGAGCGCGGGGACTGCGACGTGATCGTGACGCTGGGTGGCGGGTCGTCGATAGACACGGGGAAGGGGGTCGGCATCCTAGCGGCGAACGACGGGGACATCCGCGACTTCGGAGTGGATCGCGCGGGCTACGAGGGCGTGCCCAACCGGACGCCGCCCATCGTCGCGGTGAACACGACGGCAGGGACGGGCAGCGAGGCGACGCGCTCCGTCGTCGTGAGCGACGAGTCGACGTCGACGAAGTTCCTCATCGTCTCGCGGAACGTGGTGCCGACCGTCGCCGTCGAAGACCCGGAACTCACGGTCTCGCTGCCGCAGAGCCACACCGCGTTCACGGGGATCGATGCGCTGACGCACGCGGTGGAGGCGTACACGTCCGTGAAGTCGTACGCGCTCTCCGACGAGTACGCCGAGCGCGCCATCGAGCGGATCTCGCGTTCGCTCCCGGCCGCGTGGGCGAACGGGGGAAACATCGAGGCCCGGACGGAGATGCTGCTCGGACAGCTGCAAGCGGGACAGGCGTTCACGAACTCCTCAGTGGCGCTGGTCCACGGGATGGCGCGCCCGCTCGGCGCGCAGCTCCACCTCCCGCACGGCTCGCGAACGGCCTGTTGCTGCCGTACGTCGTCGACTTCTCGGCTATGGCGGCACCGGAGAAGTACGCGGAAATCGCCCGTCTCCTCGATGCGGCCGACGGGTCGGTCACCGATCGCGAAGCCGCAGATGCGGCGAGCGATGCCATTCATGACCTCTGCGAAGACCTGACGTTGACGAGCTACCTCGAGGACTACGCGGATGTCCCGGAACGCGACGAGTATCTGGAGGTCGTCCCGGAGATGACGCAGGACGCCATCGACTCAGGGTCCCCTGCCAACAACGCACGGACGCCGACTCGCGAGGAAACCGAGGACCTCTACGTCCACCTCTACGACGACGCCATCGCCCCCGCTCTCGAGTAGCGCGCTCCGGCGGCGCCGCCCACTGACTCCCCCCGTTCTCTCCTGCCTCGTTCCCGACGCCCAGAGCGCCCCTGCGACGCCGCGCCCGCCCAGATTTGCGACGACGGAGTCGAAGTGCATGGTCTGCCCGACCACGTCGCACTCGATGCTCGCGAACACGCTCTGCGGCGGAACGGCCGACGTCGCCGACCCTTGATCCCTCATGTACCCCGGGTGCGGGAGTGGCCGAAAGCAACAGATGCTTCCGATCGCCCGCGCGCTCGCAGCGAATCCCCGACCGCCACTACATCATCGACGAGGGGCACGTCGTCGCCGAGGTGAGCGACGAGGAGCTCCGCGAGGACGAGGACCTCCGCGAGGACGAGGACCTCCGCGAGGACGAGGACCTCCGCGAGGACGAGGACCTCCGCGAGGACGAGGACCTCCGCCAGCGGTACCTCGGCGTCTGACGCGTCGCCCTCGAAACGCGGCCGCCCCCTTCATTCTACACCGTCGAATCTCGTGCCGAGGAGTAGTGCACGAGCGATCCGAGCGGCGTTCTCCGCGGCGACTCGTCGCCACCGACCGGGTACATACGACGTCTCGGTCCGCTTCGAACGGCGGGATTATACAGTAGTGAATGGCTCTGGGAACGACCCGATCGTTACGTCGATAATACTGTAAAACAATCGAGCGCCGTCCGTCGCGGACCGCGTCGTCACGACCGCGAAAAACGCGTACACCGGCCGGACCGCGGGTCCGACGCGGTGCCGCCGGCCCGCCGCTCGACGAGTCCGACCCCGGGTATTCGACAGGAGTGAATCGAGATCAGTACCCCTGTAAGTCCAGTTCGATGAGGTTCGCGGCGTCTGAGACGACGTCGGGAAGCTCCTCCTCGAAGTAGTCCCCCGTGAAGCGGCTCGCGGGGCCCATGACGCCGATTGCGCCATATACGGCACCGGGTTGCGTGTCTCCAGCGTGGCGGACCGCGGTCGCGACGC
Source organism: Halarchaeum acidiphilum MH1-52-1 (assembly GCF_000474235.1). GTDB lineage: Archaea > Halobacteriota > Halobacteria > Halobacteriales > Halobacteriaceae > Halarchaeum > Halarchaeum acidiphilum. The sequence goes on along the minus strand of NZ_BATA01000025.1, from coordinate 12,538 downwards.
AGTGGAGGCCGTCGAGGCGTTCCTCGCGATCGAAGGCGACGCCGCGCTCCCTGATCGCGGCCAGTTCCGCGTCGAGCGCTTCGCGGTCGGTGATCGTGCGCTCCGTCGTCGCCGGGAGACCGTGCTCCGCGACGATTTCGTCCACGCGCTCCTCGGGGAGCGCGGCCAGGACGGCTTTGCCCGTCGCGCCGTCGTGGAGCGTCGCCCGCTTTCCGAGCGTGTCGATCGCAATCGCGTCCGCCCCGCGCCCGTCGTAGACGTAGTAGGCGTACCCGCGCTCCTCCACCATCAGGATGCAGAGTTCGCCCGTCTCCCGGGCGACGCGGTCCACCACCTGCTTGCCGACATCGTACACGTCGAGCAGGTCGACCGCGTCGTGACCGAGTTCCAGTAGGGAGAGGCTGATCCGGTACTGGCCGTTCGTCTCGACGACGAAGGACTGGTCGGCGAGCGTCTTCAGGTGGTAGTGAGTTGTGCTCTTCGCGAGATCGATACGATCCGCGATCTCCGTCTCGCTCGCCCACCCGAGGTCGGCGAGCGTCCGCAGGATCGTGAGCGATCGTTCGCTCGCGCGGATCCGCTTCGGCTCGTCCATGTGTCGTACTCCGACGCCGCGATATTAAGATTCATCGGTGTCGAACGCACCGTGACCGGTCTCCGGGCAACGACTGGGCGTCCCGCCGGAGTGGGGGCGGGTATACGCCCCGCGTCGGCGAGTCGGGCGCCGACCGACCGGACGCTCGCGGTCAGTCGTCGGTGCTGCGGACGAGCACGGGGAGGTCCGTATCGAGCATGACGCGCTGGCTGGTGCTTCCGAAGACAGCCTTCCCGGTCGGCGACCGGCGGCGGCCGGCGAGTGCGATGAGGTCGACGTCGCGCTCCTCCGCCGCCTCGACGATCTCCGCCGCGGGCGTCCCGCTCCGCTCTGCGAGTTGCGTCTCGATACCGGCGTCCTCGAGCCGATCTCGGGCCTCGTGGATCGATCCGAGCTGGCTCACCGACGCCCCCTCGGGGTTCTCCGTGAACACGTGCAGGAGGACGGCGCGCACCTCGTCTGTGTGCAGCGGTACGTCGAGTATGGTACCGACCTGCTGTACCGCGCGGTCCGTGTCGTCGATCGGGACGAGCACTCGGTACATCAGCGACCGCCTCGGGTGCCGAATCCATCGATCATGGTCGTCGATGATATACTCTAGCATGATAGGTATTTCGGAACCCGACGGACCGCCGCTCCCGGTCGGCACCTCACTCGTACGTGAGCGTGTAGCCGCCGTCGAAGCGGAGGTCGCCGCCGTCGAGGTGCTTCCCGTGCTCGGAGAAGCCGAGGACGAAGAGGTTCGCGACCTCGATCGGCTCCATCATCTCTGAGACGCGCCCCTGCTTTTGCATGACGTCCTCGACGACCTCGCGCTCGCTGATACCGCGCTCCTCCGCGGTGTCCGCGATCTGTCCGACGACTAGCGGGGTCTTCACGTACGCCGTGCTCACGCTAAACGAGCGCAGCGTTCCGTCTCCCTCCGCCGCGATCGACTGTGTCAGTCCCCGAATCCCGAACTTCATCACGTTATACGCCACCTTGTCCGCAGTTACGTAGTGACTATGAATTGAACTCATGTTCCCAATGGCTCCGACTCCGTCGTCCGTCGATCGAACTCGCTCTGGTCCATACCGGGCACTTCGCGGGGAGCGGTGAGAGTCGCGGCGTCGTCGCGCGAGCGCTCTGACGAATAGCCGCGGAGATCGCCTGTGTGCGAACGAGGCGCGAAGCGTCCCGTCACCGTCGTCCGAAACGGGGAACCGGACGCGAGCGATACGGGTCCCGTCGAGAACGCCGCGACCGTCGCGGAGACCGATCGCCGTCTCGGCACAGAGTGGCCGTCTCGGTCGCCTTGTGCTTCGCCATCGTCCGCCCGAGCCGCCACGCGACGGGTGGGTGTGTTCTCTTCGCGAGAACAGATGTGGTCGGCCGGAAGCACTCTGCGGTTCCGCGAATCGGGACGCGACGCGCGACCGCGATCGAGTTTGACGTGGGTATATCCGTAAATCCGGATGCCGATCGAAAACACATCTGTTCTCATACCGAGAACGATTTCGCCGTTCGAGGCACGTCGAAGCGGTCGGGGCGGGTGATTGAGCGACGTCGACGGCGCTGGGCGACCGATACGTTCTCATTGAGAGAACAGCCTGTGCTGCACCGAACACCGACTGCGCCACTCAAAGAAACAATTAGTATGGATGGTGCACATGGATCGCACATGCGATTCGCAGACGTGGCAGTCCACACGTTATCGTCGCCGATCGAGCCGCCGCAAGAACGCGACTTCTACGGGGGGATGCGCCGCCTGCTGAAGCGGGACTTCGCCCTCGCCATCGTCGAAACCCGCGACGGCCGCGTCGGGTACGCCCCCACGGCGGCGACGAACTCCGCGATGCGCGAGTACTTCGAGGGCACGTCGCACACCGACCTCGCCGACCTCCTCGAGACGCGCGTCGCGGACGCTTTCGCCGGAGTCGACGTCGATGGGCCATCGGACATTCGGGCGGTCGTCACGGATCTCGACCTCCCGACCAAGCTCGAGGCGGAGGCGCTCGGTGTCCTCGACGTCGCGTACTACGACCTCCGCGGAAAAGAGCTCGGTGCGCCGATACACGAACTGCTCTCGGACCGCGATATCGACCCGGAGCCGCTCGAACTCTACGCCAGCGCGGGGATGTACATGGACCCGGAGGGCTACGCGGAGCAGGCGCGCGCGCTTCAGAAACTGGGTTTCTCCGGCTACAAGTACCGGCCCGGACTCGGCCCGGAGGCGGACGAACGCACGATCCGCCTCATTCGCGAGGCCGTCGGCGACGGGATGGACATCATGGTCGACGCCCACACGTGGTGGAAGCTCGGCGATCGATCGTACGACTTCGAGCAGGTCGTGGCGCTCCTCGACGCCTTCGAGACCCACGATCCGTACTGGATCGAGGAGCCGGTCGAACCCGCCGACTACGAGGCCTACGAGCGCCTCGCGGCGCGGACGGACCTCCCGCTCGCCGGCGGGGAGAGCGAGGAATCCGTCGCCGGTCTCCGACGGCTCGCCGACAACGGCGTCTCCTACCTTCAGGGAGACGTCCGCCACCACGCGGGCTACACCGGCTGTCTCACGTGCATCGACGACTGCGCCGCCCGCGACGACATCGCGTTCATCCCGCACAACTTCGGGACGAACCTCGGTCTCGTCGCCAACGGCCACCTCGTCGCCGCCTCTCCTGAGGACGTCCGCCTCGAATACCCCGTCTTCGGCGACGGCGTCGAGGCGATGTACCCCTTCCCGCTCGCCGAGGACGTCCTCGAGACGGACCTCACCATCGAAGACGGTCACCTCGTCCTCCCCGATGGACCGGGTCTCGGCGTCGAAGTGAACGAGTCCGTCATCGAGGAGTACCCGTACATCGAGGGCGCGTGGACGGAGTTCGAGTACGAGGACGCTGACGCGTAACGCCACGTTCCCTCCCCCCTCATATCCTCTATCGCCGACGTGCGACGCCACTATCAGTGGGAATTTAGTCCCTTGAATGCGAACGCCGCGTATGGCCCGCGAGCCACCTTCCGAAGCCAGTAACGGATCCGTGCGCGTCGGCGTACGGACGCGCAGCCTCGCCCCCGACCGACTCAAGTACATCCGCCAGCTCGGTGCCACCGATATCTTCGTCGATCACGCCGACACCGAGGAGGAACCCGACGAGTTCAACGACCGAGACGGGACCGAGACGCTCGCCGTCGGGCGCGACGCGATCCCCACCGTCGCCCAACTCGAAGCCGCCCGCGAGCGCGTCGCGGACGCCGGTCTCCGACTCACCGGGATCCAGTCGCTCCCCTACTCGCTCTACGGCGACATCATGTTCGGGCGCGACGGCGCCGACGACGCCCTCTCGCAGATCACACGTCTGATCCGCAACCTCGGCGAGGCCGGAATCCCGATTCTCGGCTACCAGTGGAACCCCCGCGGCGTCGTCCCGATGCGCACCGGCCCGGTCGAACTCCGCGGCGAGGCGTACGGCACGGGCTTCGATCTCGACGACGTGGACGATCCAGACGAACTCGCCCCCGGTATCGACCGGGAGTACACGGAAGCGGAGTTCTGGGAGAACTACCGCGAGTTCCTCGAGACCGTCATCCCCGTCGCGGAGGAGTCAGGCGTCGACCTCGCGCTCCACCCGGTCGATCCCCCGGTCATCGAATCCCTCGGCGGCATCCCGCGGCTGTTCCGGAACGTCGAGAACTTCGAGCGCGCGATGGCCCTCGTCCCGAGCGACAACCACGGACTGAAGCTCTGTCTTGGGTGCTTCTCGCAGATGGGCGAGGACGTCGACGAGGTGCTGCGGCGCTTTGGCGAGCGCGACCAGATCGTCTTCATCCACTTCCGCGACGTCGTCGGCGAGGTGCCGAGGTTCCACGAGACGTTCGTCGACGAGGGGAACTTCGACGCCCGCGAAGCGGTCCGCACCCTCCACGACGTCGGCTACGACGGCGTCGTCATCCCCGACCACGTCCCGGAGATGGTCGGCGACGACGACTGGCGCCACCGCGCCCGCGGGTTCACCGTCGGCTACCTCCGCGGCGTCGTCGATACTGTTCGTTCCGAACGGCGCTGAGTCGCTCGCGTGCCGTGGCAACGGTCTGATTCGGGGTCTGGTCGATGTCAGGGAGAAAGCTTAGGTACCACTACAAAGTCATTGGAACGATGGCAACCGCACTAGTCGCCTTTCCGAACGACGAGGAACCGGACGAGACGCTGATCGAGGCAGCGAAACGACACGTCACCGGGACGAACGACGATCTCCTGATCTGCGTGATCGTCGACGAACAGGCGTATCAGAGCGACGTACAACGCACGTCAGCGGCGACGTCCGCAGGAGAGGGAATCGACGACGCGGAGGAACGCGCTCAGGAGACGGCCGCGCGGATCGGCGCGCGTTCGTTCGGGGACGACGTAACCTACCGGACGGTCGGTCTCGTCGGAATGGTCCCGGACTCCCTTCTGGCGTTGGCCGACAAAGAGGGGTGCGACCACATCTTCGTGGCAGGCCGGAAGCGCTCCCCGACCGGAAAGGTCGTGTTCGGCGATATTGCACAGTCCGTCATCCTTGGGTTCGACGGACCGGTAACGGTCACCACCCCGTAGTGGACCGCATCCGGCGGTCGAGCGCAGGTAGTTTTTTATACGAAATCGCCCAATATTCAGACGGTGTACACGAATGAGCCGACTTCGTGAATCGTTAGTATCTCGGAACCGTCCACTTGGGACGTGGATTTCGATCGGCCATCCGACCGTCGCCGAGGTGAGTGCGTCGATTGGTCTGGACTTTCTCCTCGTCGATCTCGAACACACGACCATGTCGCTAGAAACCGTCGAGGACATCACCCGTGCAGTCGAGGCAGTAGACGGGGACACGGAGACGGTCGTCCGCGTTCCATCGAATGATCCGGTTCGGATCAAGCGTGTGCTGGACATCGGCGTGGACGGGATCATGGTGCCGATGCTCGAGTCCGCCGACGAGGCGCGACGCGTCGCCACCGCGGTAACCTACCCGCCGGAGGGCGAACGTGGCGTCGCGTCGGGTCGCGCAGCCGAATACGGGCAGTCGTTCGTCGAATACGTCCGAGAGGCGGACGAGAACCTGACCGTTATCGGACAAATCGAGAGTCGCGACGGCGTCGCCAACGCTGACGAGATCGCCCACGTGGACGGCATCGACGCGCTCTTCGTCGGTCCAGCCGATCTCTCCATGGACTACGGCGTCTTCGGCGAACCGGAGTCCGAGGAGTTCGTGGAGGCGTTGCGCCACGTCGTCGCCGCGGGAAGGGCGGCCGAGACGCCCGTCGGCACGCTGACCGTCGATCCCGACGACATGCGCCACCGCCTCGATCAGGGGTTCGACTATCTCATCGTCGGCAAGGATACATCCCACCTCGCGACCGGGAACGAGGACGCAAAGGCCCGCTACGAGCGGCTGTGCGAGCGGTCCGAGAACTGATCCGCTGGCCCCGACTGTCGAAGATCGATAGAATACGCGCGTCGGGAGGGACGCGCCGAGGCCCGGACAACGCTATCCGAGACTCGGAACGAAGAGCGCGATTTTCGGCTGAAGCATGATGAGGAGCAGGAGCAGGATGATCGGCACGTAGTACGGTACGATCGCGCGCATGACCTCCTCGAGCGTCGCGTCCGTCACTTTCTCCAGGACGAAGAGGATGACCCCGAAGGGTGGCGTCAGCAACCCCAGCATCAGGGTGAGGATCATCACGATCCCGAAGTACGTCGGGTCGATCCCGGTCGTGTTGAGGATCGGCATGAACACCGGGACGAGGATGCTGATGGCGGCGACGGTCTCCATGAAGGTCCCGACGATGAGCAGTAGAACGACAAGCAGGCAGACGATGAGGACGGGGTTCGTCGTCACGCTCGTGATCGCGTCCGTCAAGAGGAACGGTAGGCGGAGTTGCAGCGCGACGTACCCATAGAGGGAGGCCGCCGCGACGATGAAGACGAGGGAGAACGTTTCCACCATCCCGTTCCGCAGTTCGTCCACGATGCCCGCCACGGTGAGTTCGCCGTACTGGAACACGCCAATCAACAGCACGTAGATTATCGCGATGGCCCCGGCCTCCGTCGCACTAAACACGCCGCTGATGATCCCTCCGACCACGATGACCGGGGTGAGGATTGCCGTCAGCGCGCCTTTCAAGCTCGCCCAGAGTTCGTCGAGTTCGAACTCGTTGCCGGGCTCGTAGCCGCGGCGGTGAACGATGATCACGACGGTCGCCATCAGGAAGAGGCCGAGCAGGATGCCGGGGACGATCCCGGCGAGGAAGAGGTCGCCCACGGAGACGCCCGCCAGTAGGGCGTAGATGATGGCGGGCACGCTTGGCGGGATGATCGGACCGATGATCGACGACGCCCCGGTGACGCCGAGTGAGATATCCTTGTCGTACCCCTGCTCGCGCATCGCCGCGTACTCGATCCGCCCGAGGCCGGACGCATCGGCGATAGCGATCCCGGACATACCCGAAAACAGCATACTCGCGACGATGTTGACGTGTGCGATCCCGCCCTTGAACTGCCCGACGAGTGCGTTCGCCAGCCGGAATATCCGTTGTGTCATTCCCATCCGGTTCATGAGGCGTCCGAGGAGGAGGTAGAACGGGACCGCGAGGAGAGTGAAACTGTTCGCTCCGTACAGGAGCTGCTTGCTGACGACCTCGTAGTTGATCGCGCCGCCGCCGTACGGGGAGAGCATGACGATCACGCTCGTGAACCCCATCGCGACGGCGATCGGGACGCCGATCGCGTAGAGGACCAACAGCGTGCCGAGGAACAGAAGGCCGACGACGAGAAGATCCGCCATCAGTTACCCTCCTCCGGGTTCCCAGGTGCGTTCGGCGACCCGAGGGCGCTCGATAGGTTCACCAGTGCACTCCATAGCCAGCCGAGTTCGTAGAGGACCATTAACGTGAGTCCGACCCCGATCCCGAGGTACACGTGGCCCGCCGTCACGGACGCAAGCCCACCGATCGACGTGTGCCACCCACTCGCGACGTTCTGTACGGTGCCGTAGAGGGCGACCGCGAGGAATGCGAGCGTAATCAGGATTACGGCGATATTCAATGCAGCACCGAGCGACGGCCACCGGCGTCTGAGGCGGTCGTTGAGGAACCGAATGGAGATGTGCTCCCGGTTCCGCGTGGCGACCGCCGCACCCATGTACGTGCCGACGATGAGCGTGAACCGTGCGGCCGGTTCCGTCCATGCCATCGGCCCGAATGCGTCGATCTCCAGCGTCCGGACCAGTACCTGCACCGTCGCCAAGACGACCACAGCCGCGAACAGGACAATCGTCACGTTCACGACGCAGCGGTCGTACCACGTGTCTCGTCTAAGCCCGAGTGATTGATCTATTTCCATTATTTCACAGTATTGATCGGCGGTCCATCCGGTCGGTCGTCAGCGTCGCCGACGAGTCGCCCCGGCAGCGTGCGCCGGCTATCATGCCTGCTTCTGCACCTGATCCCACGACAGCGCCCAGTTCGACTTGAACTGCTCCTTGACAGCTGGACGGGCGGCGCTCCGGAACGCCTCCACGTCGACGTCTTCGACGATGGTCATCCCCTTCTTCGAGAGCTTGTCGAAGAGCGCTTCCTCGCGGTTCTTCGCGGTATCTGTGGCGGACTTCGTGATGTTCGCACCAGCCTTGTCAAGTATATCCTGATTCGTCTGGTCGAGCCCATCGTAGAAGTCCTTGTTGACCATGAGGTTCCCAGTCTCGATCTGGTGAGCCGTCTTGTTGTAGTGGCTCTGCACCTCGTAGAGGTCGGACGAGTACACCTGTTCAGCCGGTCCCTCCGAGGCGTCGACCACACCGTTGTCGAGTGCGCTATAGAGCTCGTCGAGCGCGACGGGCGTCGGGGACGCCCCGATCGCGTTCCAGATAGCGACGATGGAATCGAGCTCCGGGAGACGGAGGTCGATCCCCTTCAGGTCGTCCGGCGACCGAATCGGTGTATTGCTAGTGACGTGCCGCTTGCCGATGTAGACCTGCTGGCCGAGTTCGTACTGGTTCCCGTTCTGCTGGATCTGATCGAATGCCGGCTGGAACGCGTCGCTCTCGAAGACGGACGTGATCTGCTCGAAGTCCTCCATCACGTACGGATTGGAGAAGAACGCGTACTTCGGTGCGTATTTGTGCCACACAAGCCCTCCGACGGTCTGTGCGTTGACGCCGCCGCTCTTCACGAGTTCGCTGATCTTGCTCTCGGACCCGTAGGCGCCACCCGAAGAGACGTTCACGGAGATCGACCCGTCGGACTCCGACTCGACACGCTTCTTGAATTCGTTGGCGATTTGAACAAGGATGTGGCCCGGTTGGTAGGACGTAGCGACGGTCATGCTAACCTCGCCGCCCCCACCGCTACTCCCGCTCGCGTTGTCGTTCCCAGACCCGCTCGACGTACCACCGGTACAGCCGGCCAGGGCCGCGGCAGTGCCCCCACCGAGCGTGACGAGTAATTCTCTCCGGCCCAAACGCGAGCTATTGGATGCTGGCATACGGACACCGGTTCTTCACACGGAGATATAAAACTATTGATCGTGGGGGTGTATCGCCAGATGAATATATCGATTTCAATCGTCTCGATACCGTTCCACGGCGACCTCGTCAACATCTATCCCAAGCCCCGGTTTCTGTGGAACCTTAAGAACACCCCCCGTCGGGTCTAACGGATCTTCCAGTAGCTCACTTCGGAGGGGGTTCTCGCTACGGTCAAACTCCAGCAATCGTGGCTCTGGACGGTTGCGAGTGTGCGGGTACTCTGATGTACTCGCGGCAAACTGGACAGCGGCTGCGAGACCGACGGCACTGTTCCAGACGTGCGGGCAGATCCGGACGTTTTCCGTCGTTGCAATCGTCCCGATGCGACGAGCCTCAGTAAGACCGCCACAGCGCGCGAGATTCGGCTGGACTATATCCACACCATAGTCGTCAATTAGTCGCTTGAAGGCAAAGCGCCCGTAGTGGGCCTCCCCGGCAGCAATCGGTACATCGACACGCCGCTTCACCTCTTGGTATCCGCTCTCATTCTCCGGGGGGACTGGTTCCTCTATCCACGCGATATCGTACTCAGCGATGGCGTTCGCTGTCCGGGCCGCCTGCGCCGGCCGGTAGTTCCCATTCATATCAACCATGAGGAGCGCATCGTCTCCGAGGACCTCACGGGCGACACGAACGCGCTTAACGTCAGACTCCGTCCCACCCCCAATCTTTATCTTCGCGGCAGTAAACCCCTCTGAGACGGCACGCTCAATAGGTTCGGCGAGGGAGCGGTCTTGCTCTGTGAAGTACATCGTCGACGCGTACGGCCGAAGTTCCTCTCGTTCAACCCCACCAAGCAGACGGTAGACAGGGTGATCGAGGTCTTTTCCGATGAGGTCCCAGCAGGCGATGTCAACAGCACTGAGCGCGCTCTGTACAGCAATCCCGCGACCGAAGTGGTATGGGTCAGTCGTGAAGCGGTCTGCGAGCGACTCGACATCGTGTGGGTCAAACCCCACAATCTCGTCCGCAAAGAAGGACTCAATCGTCGCACGTGCGAGTCGACCCGGAACGAATGCCTCCCCCCATCCGATGTGCCCTGCATCCGTATCGAGTCTTATTAGTGTAGTTTCACGATCGTAGCCAAAGCCACGGGCGTCACCGAGGCCGCACCCTTCTGGAAGCCTGTACGATAGTGGTATGACTTCGATATCCGTGATCTGCACAGTAAAAAGCCAACCCCTCCTCCACGATAGGTCTTTCCTTCGCCTATGATGGTTTGTACTATCCACTGGTAATATTCTACTGTTAGCCGCTGGTTACCGAAATGGTCTCCGCAGCGATCCTGTAGAATCCCCTAACACCGTTTTACAAGGACAGTCGGTCGACTGACCGAGAATCGACGAACAGAAACAGACGTTCACTCCCCCGCTCGCGCGTCGAATCGACGACCGCGACGCTTCACGCGAATTTCGAGTTGATCTCGATCACGTTCGTCGAGCGCGCCAGCGCCTCCGACAGCTCGGACTCGATGCGTTCGTCGGTCATTCGGCTCACCGGACCGGAGATGCTGACGGCGCCGAACACCCTCGGTTCGTCGTTCATGAGCGGCATTCCCATGCACCGAAGACCAGTGATGTTCTCTTGGTTGTCCAGCGAGTAGCCGCGCTCGCGGACCGTTTCGAGCGACGCCTGCAGTTCGCTCGGGTCCGTGCAGGTGTGTTCCGTCTTCGGGGGCGTCCCGTGCTCGTCGAGGATCTCCGTGACGCGCTCGTCGTTCATCTCCGCGAGCATCGCCTTCCCGAGCGCCGTCGAGTGCATGTACTCGCGCTTGCCCGCGGACGACGCCGTCTGCACGCCGGAGCCGCTGTTCGCCTTGTAGACGTACGTCACCCATCCGTGCTCCTCCGTCGCGAACTGCGCGACTTCGCCCGTCGTCTCGGCGAGCTTCTCGAGTTCGCCCGCGATCACGTCGTAGTTCCCGATCATCTCCTTCACGCGGTCTGCCATGTCGAGATACCGGAGGCTGAGGCGATAGTGGCCGTCCTCGTTGACGACGTACTCGGCTTCGTCGAGCGTCGTGAGATGCCGGTGAACCGCACCCTTCGCGAGCCCGACCTCCTCGGCGATCTCCGTGACTCCCACCCGCTCTCGACGCTGCAGGACGTCTAACACTTCGCAGGCAGTCCGAACCGCATCGACCGTCCGTCGGTTGTCATCGGCCATACCGAGAGGATCGACCCGGAGTATCATAAACATTGTTCTCACATGGGGAATCGGAGACGCGATCACTGTAGACGGACGGATGTCACGCGCTGCGACGGCGATACCGGGCGTGATCGGAAGAACGGGGGGTGCGCCCGAATCGATTCCGAATCGAGTTCGAACCAAACCCTGTTCTCTCTCCGAGAACGAATCGGCGATCCGATGGCGGAAAGACGGGCGACGCGCCGGACGCGGTGACGCGCGGGGGACGTGTAGGCGCACCTATATTACATCAGTATTGTCGTAAATCAAGGCGTGTCTTCCGGATGACGGACGCCCGGCGTCGCGCCAATCCCGTTCTCGCCCGAGAAACGACGACCCCTCTCCGCTCGTCGCCGCGACACTCCGGTCATATTTGCCGGCGCCAAAACGGCTCTACCGGAAGGCCGATGATATCGCTATCGTATGCCAAACGAACGGCGCAACTACGTCGACGGAGAGTGGAGTGTGGCGAGCACGGGCGAGACGATCGAGGTCGTCAACCCCGCCGATCCGAGCGAGGTCGTGGACAGATACCAGCGATCGAGCGCGAGCGACGCCACGGCGGCCGTCGAGGCCGCGGTCGCAGCCGCGGACGAGTGGGGTACGACGCCCGCGCCGCAACGAGGCGACGTGTTACGCGAGGCCGGCGACGCCCTCGCCGACCGCAAGGGGGAACTGACCGAGCGCCTCACCGCGGAGGAAGGGAAGACTCACGCGGAAGCGGGCGGCGAAGTCCAGCGCGCGATCGACATCTTCCACTACTACGCCGCGAAGACCCGCGACATGGGCGGCGCAGTCAAATCGGCCAGCAGTAGCGAGACGACCCTCTACACGGTGGCGGAGCCGCTCGGCGTCGTCTCGCTCATCACGCCGTGGAACTATCCCGTCGCGATCCCCGCGTGGAAGATGGCGCCCGCGCTCGCCGCCGGGAACGCGGTCGTCATCAAGCCCGCGTCCGCCGCGCCCGGTCCCGCCCACGCGATCATCGAGTGCCTCGACGAGGCCGGGATCGCCGACGGCGCGGTCAACCTCGTCACCGGTCCCGGCAGCGAGGTCGGCACCGAGTTCGCCACGCACGACCTCGTCGACGCCGTCTCCTTCACGGGCAGTAGTCAGGTCGGCAACACCGTGTACGATCAGGCGACCGACGATCGGAAGCGCGTCCAGATGGAGATGGGCGGGAAGAACCCGACGCTCGTCATGGACTCCGCGGACG
>NZ_BATA01000026.1 GCF_000474235.1 Halarchaeum acidiphilum MH1-52-1 | reverse complement strand
CACGTGAATGGCTTGAACAGTTCGTGCATTACTACAACCATCAGAGACCGCATCAATCGCTCGATGGAAGAACGCCCCTCGAGGAGGTGCTAAACTAGACAGTGCCGACATAGTATTTATCTCGGTAGATTTACCTATGACCGAATGGGCCGATAACACTGATGGACGTACGCGAATTCACGACCGGCCGCATCTTAGTCCCGCTCCTCTTCTTGGCTCTCGGACTCATCGAATCGATCCATCGGTTAGTCCAAATACGAGTCGGTTACATTGACCTATTCGTTGATGCGAGGGCGGTCTGGAAGCCGGCTGCACACGCCGTACTGACCGGTACGCCGCTATACATCGGTCACGCCACCGATAACAAGCCACCGCTGTGGCAGTTCTTGAACGTTCTCGTTGGTCTGACAGGCCACTACACCGCAGTATTCACGCTCCTCGTCGGTATCGCGAACGCGACAGCCGCGATCCTCATCTGGCGCTACCTTCGTCTTGCCGGGTACGAGAAGATCGGCATTCTCTCTGGCGTATTGCTACTGTCGATGATACCCGTCGTCCAGGGGCGTGTAATAAACGTCCGCTCCTTCGCCGTGATCGGAATCCTCGTCGCACTTCAGGTCCGTCACCCGTTCTTGAAAGGGCTCGCTGTCGGTAGTGCCGCCCTCATGTCGCAATACGGCATACTCGCCGGGATCCCTATCCTGTGGACCCTTCTTAATCGTCGCGAGGGTCGGTGGAGGGACGCATCACTGTTTATCCTCGGTGGAGCTGTCCTCTGCCTCGTGTCGTATCTACTCGTCTATTTCATGTGGGGCCCCGACTCGTTCGTCGCCGCGGTCCGGAACTCGATACTGATAAGTGGTCACTACGCTACTCAATCAGCCAAGTACACCCTCTGGGAGACGCCGCTGGTATGGGGTGGAGGCATCCTACGCGTTGTCTTGGGGTCGCTCTATGTGTTCCTCCCTGCTGCGCTCACCGCCCGGTACGAGGTGAGTGGACGCACAGCCGACCCCATCCCTCTACTGTCGATAGTCGCCGTCACGCTCTTACTTCCGCTCTTGGTCCGGTCCTTTCAGGTGTACTGGATCTATCCGCTACCGTTTCTGGCAGCTCTCGGTGCGTTCGGGTATGATCTATTCTTCTCCGAAGGGATTCCAGGGGTCCTCTCGGATTAGACGCCGCATCACTCTCAGAAGATGTCTGACGCCGGATCAAGTCGGCCGAAGGGACCAGATGACAAGGCTTATCGGTGTTTTGCGCCTCGGCACGCACAATGAGCGACGATACCGACCGGTCCGGTGGTCCCTCCACTACCGGGAGATCGGTCCTCGACGTCGCGGCGGACTGGTATCCGGTCCCCGTGGTCGCGCTCCTCATGGCGTTCATGCTGTGGGTGCGCGGACAGTCCTGGCACAACTTCGTGCAGAACGGCCGGGTGATCCTCAGCGGGAACGACCCGTGGTATCACTTCCGGAGCACGATGTACGTCGTCCAGCATTGGCCGGCGACGATGCCGTTCGACGTCTGGTCGCAGTATCCGACCGGTGTGTCCGTCGGCCAGTTCGGCACGCTCTTCGACCAGCTGATCGCGACGGCGGCGCTGATCCTCGGTCTCGGAAGTCCGAGCGATCACCTCGTCCGGCTCGTCGTCCTGTTCACGCCGGTCATCGTCGGAACGCTCGTCGCGATTCCGACGTACTTCATCGCGAAGCGTCTCGCCGGTCGGTCGGCAGGCGTAATCGCAGCCCTCGTCCTCGCTCTCATCCCCGGTGTGTTCCTCAGTCGGAGCCTCGTCGGCACCGCGGACCACAACATCGCGGAGCCGCTCTTCCAGTCCGTCGCCGTCCTCGGCTTCCTCGTCGCCTTCCACGTCGCGGAGCGTGACAGCCCGGTCTGGGAACAAGTACGCGCACGCGAGTGGGGCGCCCTGAAGCCCGTCCTCGGTTGGAGCGCGCTCGCCGGTATCGCCACCGGTCTCTACATGTGGATGTGGCCGCCCGGTGTCCTCCTCGTCGGCATCGTCGGCGTCTTCTTCCTCCTGAAGCTCGCGAGCAACCACTACAACGGGACGAGTCCGGACCACCTCGCCATCGTCGGCGCGACGAGTATGCTTATCGCTGGTGCCATGCTCTTCCTCCCGTTCGACACGGTCGGGTTCTCTGCCACCCGCTTCTCTCTCCTCCAGCCTGTCGTGGCATTCGCCGTCGCCGTCGCCTGCGCCTTCCTCGCGTGGCTCTCGCGGGCCTTTGAGAGACGCGACGTCGACCGAGCGCTCTATCCCCTCGCCATTCTCGCGATTTCGATCGTCGGTGCCGGCATCGTCTACGTCGCCCTTCCCGACGTCTTCCACCTCGTCTTCGACAACTTCCAGCGCTTCGTCGCGTTCGACGCGAGCGCGTCCGAGCGCACTATCGGCGAGGCCCAGCCGTGGCTCGGGAGCCTCTCCAGCTACGGCGGCTCTCGCTTCGCGCTGTTCTTCGGCCAGTACGGTCTCGGGTTCTTCGCGATGCTCGCCGGTCTCGCGTGGCTGCTCTGGCGGCCGTTCTTCGGCGGGAACGCGAGCGACCGGGAGCGCTGGTTCGCCGTCGTCGCGTTCGTCGTCACCGCGGTCGTCGTCGCCTTCCCCGATCTGATCCCGACGGTCGCGGGCGCGATCGGAATCGATCCGACGTGGACCGGTCTCGTCGTCGTCGGCGGCCTGCTGTTCGCGACGGTCGTCATCGGCGATCACGACGCCGAGCGGTCGTTCGTCGTCGTCTGGACGCTGTTCATCGTCGCGGCGGCGTTCACGCAGATTCGCTTCAACTACTATCTCGCGGTGCCGGTCGCGGTGCTCAGCGGTTACGCCGCCTCGGTGGTCTTCGACCTCGTCGATCTCGGCGCGGTCCGCGATTCGGTCGATAACGTCGAGGCCGTGCACGTCTTCGCGGTCGTCGCGGTGTTGCTCGTCCTCGTCGCGCCGCTCGCGGTCTCGGTCTCGCTCAGCACGCCGCGCGGGAGCATGCAGACGAGCACGGCGGCGCAGACCGGCGGCTCGGCGAGTCCGGGGAGCGTGACCGGGTGGGCGCCGATGCTCGACTGGATGCAGAACAACACGCCCGCGGAGGGCGATTACGGGAACGCGAACAACGCGGATCAGCTCCAGTACTACGGGACGTACCACCAGACGAACGACTACGACTACCCGAAGGGGAGCTACGGCGTGATGAGCTGGTGGGACTACGGGCACTGGATCACCGTGCTCGGCCACCGCATCCCCGACGCGAACCCGTTCCAGGGCGGCGCGACGTACGCCGCGAACTACCTCCTCGCGCGGAACGAGACGCACGCGAACGAGATCCTCGACGCGAAGGGCGACGCGGACGAGAAGACGCGCTACGTCGCCGTCGACTGGCAGATGGACTCGGTCAACTCGAAGTTCGGCGCGCCGACCGTCTTCTACGACGATACGCCGAACGTCAGCCGGTACGACTTCTACCGTCCGCTCCTGCATCAGACGCAGGGCGGCCGGTATCAGGTCAGCGCGTACGTCCACTCGCAGGCGTACTACGAGACGATGATGACCCGGCTGTTCCGCTATCAGGGCTCGGCGATGTCGCCCCAGCCGGTCGTCATCGACTGGGACCAGACGAGCGGTCCCTACTACCTCTCCGACGGCCAGAACGAGATCCACGAGATGGACAACATGAGCGCGGCGCGGGCGTACGTCGCGAACGACTCGACGTCGCAGATCGGCGGCGTCAAGTGGTATCCGAGCGAGCGCGTCCCCGCGCTGCAGCACTATCGGCTCGTCGGCCTGAGTTCGAAGGCGCCCTCGCGGAGCCTCTCGACCATGCCCGCGTGGGCGAAGCTCTACGAGCGCGTGCCGGGCGCGACGGTCCACGGATCCGGGCCGGCGAACGCGAACGTCACCGCCTCGGTGACGATGTATCCGACGCAGCAGGGCGAGAGTCAGAACTTCACGTACACCCAGCGCGCGCAGACCGGGCCGGACGGGGAGTTCACGATGACGCTGCCGTACTCGACGACCGGCTACGATCGGTACGGGCCGGAGAACGGCTACACGAACGTCAGCGTCCGCTCGACCGGCGACTACTCGTTCAGCGCCACCGGCCAGAACGGCACGTTCTGGCACGCGTCGGCGAACGTGACCGAGGGACAGGTCAACGGCGCGAACGACACGGCCACGCAGGTCCCGATGCAGAAACTCGACCTGAGCTCGCTGACCGGGGGGTCGCTCGGGTCCGTGACCACCGGGAACTCGACCGCGAGCGGCGGCAGCGGCGACAGCGGGAGCACGAGTAGCGGCGACAGCGGGAGCACGAGTAGCGGCGGCAGCGGGAGTTCGGGCGCCGCCGACCTCGACGCTCCGACCGCGCGGGCGGCCTGAGCGTCGATGAGCGCGCGCGAGTGGTTCGGCGTCTACCTCCGCGGCGTCGCGATGGGCGCCGCGGACGCCGTCCCCGGCGTCTCCGGGGGCACCATCGCGCTCATCACCGGCATCTACGCCCGGCTGATCGACGCCGTCGCCGGTCTCGATCCGCGCGCGTTCCTCGCGCTCGTCGGGCCCGTCGTTCGCGCGCCCGTCGACGCCGCGGCCCGCCGCACCGTCCGTGACGAACTCGTCAGGATGGACGTCCCGTTCCTCTGCGTGCTCGCCGTCGGCGTCGTCTCGGCGGTCGTCACGGTCGCGAACGTCGTCCAGTACGCCCTCTCGGCGTATCCCGTCGCGACGTACGCGTTCTTCTTCGGACTCGTCCTCGCCTCCGTGCTCCTGCTCGCGAGCGACGTCAGACTCGGCACGCCGCGGCACGCCGTCGTGGCCGTCGTCGGGTTCGCGCTCGCGTTCGTCGCGAGCGGGCCGGCGCAGAGTCACCTCCCCGCGAACCCGCTCACGACCTTCCTCGTCGGCGCGCTCGCCATCTGCGCGATGGTGCTCCCCGGCATCTCGGGATCGCTCATCCTCCTGACGCTCGGCGAGTACGACCGTCTGACGGGCGCGGTGCACGCGGCGACGGCGGCGGCGCTCGCGGGCGACGTACAGGGGTTCGGCGGGCCGGCGACGACGCTCGTCGTCTTCGCGTGCGGCGCCCTCGTCGGTCTCCTCTCCTTCGCGCGCGTCGTCGCGTGGGCGTTCGACCACTATCGAGCGGCGACGCTGACCTTCCTCGTCGCCCTCATGACGGGGGCGCTGCGCGCGCCGCTCCGCCTCGCGCTCGCGGACGTCGCCGCGGTCGATGCGGTTGTCGTCGGTCGCTTCGTCGCGCTCGCGTTCCTCGGCGCGCTCATCATCGTCGCGCTCGAACGCGCGAGCGACGGCGTCGGCTACTAGGCGAGCGCCTGAAGGCCGTCGCCCCCATACGTGCGATATGGACGACGCACACCCGATATCGCCGACGGTCGTTCGAGAGACGGCCGCGGACCGCGACGTCTCCGCGAGCGCGCTCGCGGACGCGCTCGCGGCGTTCCAATCCCTCGCGAGCGATTCGCCCGGCGTCGAGAGCGTCGACGACCTCGTCTACGAGTGGCGCGCCGCGTTCCGCGATGACCCGCTCGTCGAGCGCACGCCGGACGCGTACTACCTCGCGGTCGGCGAGCGCGTCTGGCGCGACTTCGCCGAGCGCCTCGACTGGTCGGCCGACGTCCGCGAGAGCGCGCGGGCGGCCCACGAGCGCGCGTTCGCCGCGACGCTGTCCGAGGCGGCGCTAGACGGGCGGTGCGCGCTCGTCTTGTGCCGCTGACGCGCTCCCACGCGTCACGCGGCGTCGCGCGACGTCACTCCTCGCCGCCGTGATGGTGCACCCAGTTCTGGGTGGCGACGAGGTCCTCGCTCCCGCAGCCACCGCAGACCTCCGGCGGCTGGAAACTGCGCTTCCCGGTCGCGGTCCGCTGCGGGATGCCGGCGTGGATCAGCTGACAGTCGCTACAGACGTATCGCGCCACGTCCTCCGGTGAGTGTGACATGGCTACTATACATGACCGTAGAACAATAATACTTCGCCCCACCGCGTTCGGGGATGTCTCCTAAACGCGATATACACGGACCTATCGGGGTATATCTGGCCGAATCGTCGTCGCCAACTACCGCCGATATTTAGTGTTTCATATCGTATATCTCTCGGTAGACCGTCGGTGGGAACCAGAGTTCGACGCGGCTCGGTGAGCGCCCCTTGCCGCTCGCGTCGCCGCCGTCGGCCGAGCGGACGCGCTCGACGATGCCAACCTCGGCCAGCTCGTAGAGGTAGCGCTCGATCGTCCCCGTGGAGAGATCGATGTCGGGGTCGGCGCCGACCGCCTCCGCGGCCGCGGTGACGGAACGGCGGTCCTCGCGCGTCGAATCGACGAGCGCGCGGAGGACGCGTCCCTTGTTCGCCGGGAGCGCGAGCACCTCGCCCAACGAGGCGGACGGTCGCGGGACCGACTCGCACGCGGCCTCGACGTCGGCCTCACTGAGGCGCGTCCGGTCCGCCGCGTCCGCGCGCTCGGCCGCCGCGAACAGCGCGGCGAGCGCGTCGTGAGCGTTCCCCTCCGCCCAGCCGGCGATCCGACGCGCCAGCGCGTGATCGAGCGCGCCGTGGGCGAGCCCCGTCGACGCGCGCGTCGTCAGCACGTCGATGAGCACGCGGCGGCGATACGGCTCGATCTCGATCGTACGCGCGTCGGTCGCGTCGAGCCAGTCTTCGTCCGGCGTCGCGCGCCCGATGGCGATCCAGCGGGCGTTGTCCGGGGACGTGGCGACGCACTCGCGGAGAGCGCCCGTGTCGACGCGCGGGGAGTCGACGTGATCGATCGCGACGACGACGCCCGTGCGCGAGTCACGGAGGACGTCGCGGAGGCGCTGGCGGATCTCGTCGGTTCCGATGCCGTGCTCGGGTACCGACTCGTCCACGATCCCGTCGAGCACGCGCCGGTAGAACGCGAACTCGCTCGTCGTCTCGCGCAGGTCGACGTAGACGAACCACGGCGTCGTCGACGACGCCGCGCGCGTGCTCGTGTGAATCGCCGAGCGGGTCTGTATCGAGAGCTGATCGAGGTGCGCGAACAGCGCCGTCACGACGGCCGTCTTCCCGGCGCCGAACGGCCCGTGGACGTACGCGTTCGGCGGGAGGGAGCCGTCGAACACCGGATCGAGGTGGTCGAGCAGCCGCTCGACGGTCGGCCCGCGACCGGACGGCTCGTCGTCGTGCACGACCGGCGAGAGCGCTCGATACTCGCGTATCAGCCGCGGCGAGTCGGATCTGTGTCGGCGTCGTCGGATCCGCGCGTCGATATCCATTGTGAGTGTGGTGGGGTTTCTCGTATCAATTGCGTCCTGAAAAGCCGACGGATCGAGGCGATCAGAGTCCGAGATAGCCGGCGTTCGGGAGCACGCCGAGCAGGTAGAGCACGCCGACGACGAGCATGATCACCGTGATCGACATCGCGGGCGGGTCGACGTGCGTCCCGGAGTGGGCGTAGAAGATCCGCTGGGTCGCCTCGCCGACGACGCCCGCGAGCGCGCCGAACACGCCGGCCGCGATCAGCGCCGCGAGCGTGCTGCCGAACAGCCCCGACCCGAGCATCGCGCCGGTGACGCCGATCAGCGTGAGGTGGTGCGTCACCGGGATCTTCGCGACGCCGAGATTGAGGAACAGCAGACTCGCCGCCGAGATGCCGTAGCCGAGGAAGACGCTCCCCGTTTT
This sequence comes from Halarchaeum acidiphilum MH1-52-1, assembly GCF_000474235.1. Taxonomy (GTDB): domain Archaea; phylum Halobacteriota; class Halobacteria; order Halobacteriales; family Halobacteriaceae; genus Halarchaeum; species Halarchaeum acidiphilum. The sequence continues at coordinate 23,292 of NZ_BATA01000026.1, read as the reverse complement.
GAGCCAGATGTAGCCGCCGAGGATCCCGCCGACGAGACCGATGGCCGTGACGTTCACCCACTTGTACTGGTGGCCGAGCCACGGCTCGACGGCCAGTCGGCCGGCGTTCCCCTCGGGGACGTCGTCCGGTTGATCGCGTGGCTCGCCGCGCTCGAACGGCGACATGTCGAAGACGCCGTCGCCCGCGGGCGTGCCGATCAGCGGGTAGTCGAAGACGAGGCGCGCGATCACGGCGGTCAGGAAGACCGACAGCGCGATGTTGTCCGTCGGGAACCCGATCCCGCCGGCGATCTGCGTGATGAGCATCCCGAGCGCGCCGAAGAGCGCGCCGACGGCGAGGATGTCGGGCTTCGTGCCGAACGCGGAGGAGATGTCCTTGCCGAGGTGGTAGTCCCACCCGTTCGGGTTCATCTCGGGATACTTCTTGCCGACGTACGCGGAGGCGGCGACGCCGCCCGCGAAGCCGACGTGCGGGCCGACGACCATCCCGAAGCCGATCGTGCCGGTGATCCCGGCGGCGAGACCTCCGTGGATGGCGTCGAGCGAGTTCAGCTGGCTCTGGAGGATGCTGACGCCCTCACCGAGCATGACGACGAAGCCCGTGAAGACGAAGGACGGGAGCGCGCCGAGCGACGCGCCGAACGCGCCGCCCGCGAGCGCGGCGATCAGCACGACGAGGAACGACTCGACGTCCATCCCGATGACGGGGATCTGGAGTGGTGCGATCATCGGGTCACTCCTCCCGCGCCCAGTCGAGCGAGCGCTCGACGGCGTCGTCCCAGCGGCCGTACATCCGGTCGGCCTCCTCGGCGTCCATCTCCGCCTCGAACTCGCGATCGATCTGCCAGTTCGAGCGGAGTTCGTCGATGGTGTCCCAGTAGCCGACGGCGAGCCCGGCGGCGTACGCGGAGCCGAGCGCGGTCGTCTCGTCCACCTCGGGGCGCGCGATGTCCGTCTGGAGGATGTCCGCCTGCAGTTGACAGAGGAAGTCGTTCTTCACCGCGCCCCCATCGACGCGGAGGCTCGTGGTCTCGACGCCGGAGTCGGCCTCCATGGCCTCCGCGATGTCGCGGGTCTGGTAGGCGATGGCCTCCAGCGTCGCGCGGACGATGTGCGCCTTGCGCGTCCCGCGCGTCATGCCGACGATGGTGCCGCGAGCGCGCCCGTCCCAGTGGGGCGCGCCGAGACCCGTGAACGCGGGCACCATGTAGACGCCGTCCGTGGAGTCGACGGAGCGCGCGAGTTCGGCGGTCTGGGCGGCGTTGTCGATGAGATCGACGTCCTCCAGCCACTCGATGGCGGCGCCCGTGATGAAGATGGACCCCTCCAGCGCGTACTGGACCGGCTCGCCGGACATCTGGAAGCCGACGGTCGTGAGGAGCCCGTGGTCGGACTCGACGGCCTCGTTCCCGGTGTTCATCAGGTAGAACGAGCCGGTGCCGTAGGTGTTCTTCGCGTCGCCGGCGTCGAAGCAGGTCTGCCCGAACAGCGCGGCCTGCTGGTCGCCGAGCGCGCCCGCGACGGGGACCTCCGCGCCGAGGAATCCCTCGGGGTCCGTGTGCCCGTAGTACTCCTCGTCGGAGGACGGTCGGACCTCGGGGAGCATCTCCTCGGGGATGTCGAACTCCGCTACGAGGTCGTCGTCCCACGCCATCTCGTGGATGTCGAAGAGCATCGTCCGCGAGGCGTTCGTGACGTCCGTGACGTGCTCGCCGGTGAGGTTGTAGATGAGCCAGCTATCGATGGTGCCCATCAACAGCTCGCCGTCGCGCGCCCGTTCGCGGAGGTTCTGCGCCCGGGACGACTGGAGCTTGAGCGGCTCGGCGTTGTCGAGGATCCACTCGGTCTTCGTCGCGGAGAAGTAGGCGTCGGCCTCCAGCCCGGTCTTCGCGCGGATCCCGTCGATCTTCCCGTCCGCCTCGAGTTCCTCGACGCGGTCGGTCGTCCGGCGGTCCTGCCAGACGAGCGCGTTGTGGATGGGCTTGCCGCTCTCGGCGTCCCAGACGATCGTGGTCTCGCGCTGATTCGTGATGCCGATGCCCGCGAGCTGCGACGCGTCGAGATCCGCGTCCGCGAGACCCGCGGTCACGACCGCCTTCGTGTTCTCCCAGATCTCGACCGGGTTGTGCTCGACCCACCCCGGCTCCGGATAGATCTGCTCGTGCTTCTCGTAGGCGTTCCCGACGACCTCTCCGCTGTGGTCGAAGACCATGAAGCGAGTCCCGGTCGTCCCCTGATCGATCGAACCGACGTATGTGCCTTCCATAGATTCCCTCGGAGAGCGGATTCTTTACCGACGCATCCGCCTTGGCGATCAATAAACAATAACAATAATAAAGTTTACTCTCGGCGACGGGGGTGTTAGTAGTTGTCTCAGGCGGCCACCGGGACGGAGAAGCCGGGAACGTCGTCGGCCGCGTCCCGTTCGACGTAGGCGACCTGCAACCGGCCGGGCGCCGTGCGTTCGGCGGTGATCGCGGTGACGCACGCTGCGAGTCGAGGATGCGGTGGCGCCCGCTCTCGTTTGCCCTCAGCGAGACTGTTATCGTTGTTGGTGATAAATATCTAGCTGTGGCTTCGGCCGGTTCACGTCGGTGGGCCGATCACCAGAGGGGCACAGGAGGAAATCAATCAAGATGACACATTCATCGGAAAACTGGGGGTACCGGTATCTCAACGAGCTGATCGGGACGTTCATCCTCGTGTTGCTCGGCGACGGCGCGGTCGTCCTCAACATCCTGACGGGCGGGTTCGGCCTGTTCGGCGTCTCGATCCTCTGGGGGTTCGCGGTCATGTTCGCCGTCTATTGGGTCGGCGGCGTCTCGGAGGGACACATCAACCCCGCGGTCACGATCGCGAACGCGGCGTTCCGCGGCTTCCCGTGGCGCCGCGTTCCGGGGTACATCGCCGCGCAGGTCGTCGGCGCCTTCCTCGGCGCGGTCTGGCTGCTGTTCATCTGGAGCGGCTACTACGACGCGTACGACGCCGCGCACGGCGTCACACGGGGAGCGCCCGGAAGCTCGATCACCGGGATGACGCTCTGGACGTTCTTCCCAAACCCCGCGTTCGCGGGCGTCACGCCCGAGAAGCCGCTGACGGCCGTCGCGAGCCTCGTCTCGTTTCCGCAGGCGTTCCTCAGTCAGGCGATGGTCACGGCGGTCCTCGTCGCCGTCATCTTCGCGCTGACCGACGACCGGAACCCGATGGGGACCCGCGACACGGCCGCGCTCGGCGCGTTCCTCATCGGCCTGCTCGTCGCGGCGCTCGTCATGTACGAGTCGCCGATCGACATGGCGGCGCTCAACCCCGCGCGCGACTTCGGACCGCGCGTCGCCGGCTACCTCTTCGGCTGGGGGCGGATCGCGTTCCCCGGACCGCGCGGCGGCTGGTGGGTGCCGGTCCTCGCGCCGCTCGTCGGCGGTCTCGTCGGCGCGTTCGCCTACGACTACGGGACGCGCGTCCGCCTACCGCCCGCCGACACCGGGGAGGAGAGCCCGCGCGTGCACGAGCCGGACGTCGCCGAGGCGGAGGAGTGAGATGGCGAGCGCGCCGCTCACCGTCCGGGAGTACCTCCGCCTGCTCGCGCGCGACCCGCTCGTCCCCGCCGGTCTCGTGCTGTTCGTCCTCGGCGTCGTCGTCGTCGACCTCACGCCCGGCCTCGGCTCGCTCGTCACGGGCCGGATCGGCGCGTTCGCACTCTCCGCGGGCGTGATCGTCTTCGGTCTCGGGTACACGCGCGTCCAGCACGTCCTCCGCGATCGACGCGAGCGCTAGAAGTCGGGGAGGTCGTCGGGCGCCTCGTAGTCCGCGTCCCAATCGACGTAGTCGGCCTTGAGTCGATCCGAGACGATCCGGCCGAGTTCCGTCAGTTCGGCGTTGATCGCGGAGACGGTGCTCCACGAGTCGAGGTCCGGGTGGAGGTCTCGCTCCTTCCAGTCCTCGGGGATGCCGGGCGCGTGGTAGCCCACGCGGTCCGCGAAGTCGTCCCAGAAGAAGTCGAAGCGCTCGATCAGCCCGAGATCCGTGGCGATCTCCCACTCGGACTCGTCGAGGTCGCTCGACGCGGCCCACTCCGCGAACGCCTCCTCCCACGCGCCCTCGCGGAGGAAGGCGTCGAGGTCGTTGCGGTGCGCGTCGTTCGACCCGGAGACCTCCACGTCGTCGTACTGTTCGATGTCGGTCTCGGTCTCCAGCTCGGGCGGCTCCGGCGGCTCGACGTCGAGGCCCATGACGTGACGAGGGCGTCCCGGCCCGAAGTAGGTTGCGCCGCGGGCGCGCGGTCGTTTACTCCCACCCTGCCGATGGGGATAAACATAAGGTGCGGCGAGCGAGATGTACACTCGAACCGCATGGGTACGAGAACCGAGGTCCTCGTCATCGGTGGGGGCTCGACCGGTTGCGGCGTCGTCCGCGACCTCGCGCGACGCGGCGTCGACGCGACCCTCGTCGAGAAGGGGAACCTCACGAACGGGACGACCGGCCGGATGCACGGCCTGCTCCACTCCGGCGGGCGGTACGCCGTCTCCGATCAGTCGAGCGCGCGCGAATGCATCGAGGAGAACCGCGTCCTCCGCGACATCGCGGGCCACTGCGTCGAGGAGACCGGCGGGCTGTTCGTGAAACGCCCCGAGGACTCAGAGGAGTATTTTCAGGAGAAACTACAGGGGTGTCGCGACTGCGACATCCCCGCAGAGGTGCTCTCGGGCGCCGAAGCGCGCGAACGCGAGCCGTATCTCGCGACGGACGTCGAGAAGGCGATCGCGGTGCCGGACGCCGCCGTCGATCCCTTCCGCCTCTGCGTCGCGAACGCCGTCGACGCCGAGCGCAACGGCGCGCGCGTCGAGACGCACGCCGAAGTCGTCGACCTCCTCGTCGAGAACGGGGAAATCGTCGGCGCGACGGTGCGCCACGAGTCCGGGAAAGGCCCGCGCGAGCACGGAACGCCCGGCGAGACGGAGGACGTCTACGCCGACCACGTCGTGAACGCCGCGGGCGCGTGGGCGGGACGCATCGGCGACATGGCCGGTCTCGACGTCGCCGTCCGCCCCTCGAAGGGCGTCATGACGGTGATGAACACTCGACAGGTGGACACCGTGGTCAATCGCTGTCGGCCGAAGGGCGACGCCGACATCATCGTCCCCCACGAGACCGCGTGCATCCTCGGGACGACGGACGAGGAGGTCGGCGACCCCGAGGACTACCCCGAGGAGGAGTGGGAGGTCGACCTCGTCATCGACACGCTGAGCGAGCTCGTCCCGATCCTCGCGGAGGCCCGGACGCTGCGCTCCTTCTGGGGCGTCCGGCCGCTCTACGAGCCGCCGGGGACGGGCACGCAGGACCCGACCGACATCACGCGGGACTACTTCACGCTCGATCACGACGAGCGCGACGACCTGCCGGGGATGACGAGCATCGTCGGCGGGAAGCTCACGACCTATCGGATGATGGCCGAGTCCATCACCGACCACGTCTGCGGGAAGCTCGGCGTCGAGGCCGCGTGCGACACCGCCGAGGCGCCCCTCCCGGGGAGCGAGCGCGAGGGCGATCTGGACGCGGCGATGGAGCGCTTCGGTCTGCGCTCGCCGGTCGCGCGCCGAAGCACGGAACGCCTCGGGTCGCGCACGGCGGACGTGCTCGCGTCGTGCGACCCGAACCCCGTCGTCTGTAGCTGCGAGGGCGTCACGCGCGCGGAAGTGCAGGACGCCATCTCGCAGGCCGGCACGGACCTCAACGCCGTGCGCCTCCGGACGCGCGCGTCGATGGGGAACTGTCAGGGCGGGCGCTGCGCGCACCGGATCGCCGCCGAACTCCACCCCGAACACGACGAGGTGAGCGCGCGCGCGGCGCTCGACGAGCTGTGGGCGGAGCGCTGGAAGGGCGAGCGTCACGGGCTCTGGGGCGAACAGCTCTCGCAGGCGATGTTGAACTACGCGCTCCACGCCGCGACGCTGAACGAGGACGGCGATCCGGCGCGCACGGGCGCGGACGTGGCGTGGGACGCCTTCGACGGCGGCGTCGAGGAGGAGACCCATGGCGATTGAGGACGACGTCCTCGTCGTCGGCGGCGGCGTCGCGGGAATGACCGCCGCGCTCGCGGCCGCCGAGACGGGCGCGTCCGTGCGCCTCGTCACGAAGAAGCAGAGCACGCTCCGGCACGCGAGCGGTCTCGTGGACGTCCTCGGCTACGCGGACGGCGACCTGCTCGCCGATCCGTTCGACGCCATCGACGACCTCCCCGCGGACCACCCCTACGCGAAGGTCGGCGTCGAGGCGATCCGCGACGGACTCGCCCGCTTCGACGACGTGACGGGCGAGCGCTACCGGGGCGAGCATACTGATACGAACGCCCTCCTGCCGACGCACGGCGGGGCGGTGAAGCCGACGGCGCGCTACCCCGCGAGCGCCGCGGCCGGCCTCGCGAGCGACGACCGCGACGTCCTGCTCGTCGGCTTCGAGACGCTGACGGACTTCGACGCGCCGCTCGCCGCCGAGCACCTCGACGCCGCCGGCGTCCCGTTCGCGTCCGGGGCGCCACGGTGGCCTTCCCGGGCGACCCCCGGTCGGACGCGAAGGTCACGCGCTACGCGCACGCCCTCGACGGCGACGCGGACGGCGAACGCGAGCGCCTCGCGGCGCACGTCGCGCGCGTCCACGAGGGCGAGCCGCGCGTGGGCTTCCCGGCGGTGCTCGGCGAGGACCATCCCGCGGAGATCCGCGCGGCGCTCGCCGACGCGCTCGACGCCGACGTCTTCGAGGTCCCGATGGGACCGCCGAGCCTCCCCGGAATCAGACTGGAGTACGCCTATCGCGACGCGCTCGGCGAGGCGGGCGTCCACGTCGTCCGCCGGCCGGTCGTGGACTACGAGACGGACGGCGACGGGCGACTCACCGCGGCCGTCGTCGAACGCAACGGCCAGCACGTCCCCCACTACGCCGACTCGTTCGTCCTCGCGACGGGCGGGCTCGTCGGGAAGGGTCTCGACTCGGATCGCGGGGGCGTGCGCGAACCCGTCTTCGACTGCCACGTCCCCCATCCGGCCGACCGCTACGACTGGTTCGTCGACGACGTCTACGGCGAGCAGCCCTACCCCCGCTTCGGCGTCGTCGTGGACGACGACCTGCGGCCGCGGGACGCGGACGGACGAATCGAGTTCGAGAATCTCCGCGCCGCCGGGAGTGTCGTCGGCGGCCACGACTTCGCCGCGGAGTGCTCCGGGACGGGCGTCAGCCTCGCGACGGGCGACGCCGCCGGGACGGCCGCGGGCAGTGATACACAATGAGCGACGCAGAATCCCCAAGCGACGAGTTCGAACCGATCGACGTCTTCGAGGACGAGGAGACGCCCGACCTCCGGCCGGGCGCCGACTCGTGTTACAAGTGCTCGACGTGCGACACCAACTGTCCGGTCGCGGAGGTCGACGACGACTTCCCGGGACCGAAGTTTCAGGGTCCCGAGCAGTGGCGCCTCAAGCGCAAGGAGGACACCTCCGTCGACTCGTCGATCTCGAAGTGTTCGAACTGCATGCGCTGTGACTCCGCGTGCCCCAGCGACGTGCCGCTCTCGCAGATGCACAACACCGCGCGCGCCGAGTACGTCGATGAGGAGCTCTCGAAGACGAGCCTGACCTACTGGCGCAACCGCATCCTCGCGAACTACCGGACCTCCGCCTTCCTCGCGAGCAAGATGCCCCGGATCGCGAACTTCGCGATGAACTTCGGGCCGGCGCGGTGGGCGATGGAGAAGACCCTCGGCGTCACCAGCGAACGCGACTTCCCCGCGTTCGCGACCGAGACCTTCCGCGAGTGGTGGGAGCGCGAGGGCGGCGCGGACGGCTCGCGCGAACGCGCCCGCGAGGCCCGCGAGCGTCGCGGCGAGGACGTGGACGCGGAGAAGAAGGTCGCGTACTTCCACGGCTGTTACGCGAACTACAACACCCCCGAGGTCGGGAAGGCGATGGTGCGGGTGTTCGAGCACTTCGGCTACGAACTCGTCGTGCCCGAGCAGCGCTGTTCGGGAACGCCGATGTTCGCCAATGGCATGCTTGAGGACGCCGAGCGCCACGCGAAGGTGAACGTCTCCTCGATGGGCGACCTCGTCACGCAGGGCTACGACGCGATCGCCTCCTGTACGTCGTGCTCGATGGCGCTCCGGCAGGAGTACCCCGAACTGTTCGACATCGACGGCATCGAGGACCTCGCCGAGAACACGTGGGAGGCGCTCGAATACCTCCGCGTGCAGGAGGACCTCTCCGGCGAGCTCTCCGCGGCCGTCGTCGAGGACGAGGACCTCGCCGAACTCGCCTATCACGCGCCGTGTCACGCCCGCAATCAGGGTCTCGACGGGCAGGCGCTCGAGCTGTTCGAGGACCTCGCGGGCGTCGACGCCGAGGACGTCGGCGACTCGTGTTCCGGGATCTCCGGCACCTACGGCTGGAAGGAGGAGAAGTACGAGACGTCGATGAAGATCGGCGAGGAGATGTTCGACCACATGGAGGAGGCGGAGGGCGAAGTCGGCATGACCGAATGTCCCACCTGCGCCATGCAGATGGAGCACGGCACCGGCTACGAGATCAAACACCCGCTCGAAGTCGTCGAGTCCGCGCTCATCTAAAGCCAGCGACCCCGCCGCGTTTACGGCGCTCGCGCGCGAGCGTTCGCACATGGCCGACAGCACGCACCCGCGACTCGACGAGCAGGTCGAGGAACTCCCCTTACTGACGGACACCGCGACGGTGGCGCGGGTGGACGCGCTCGACGAGCGCCGCGGCGACGAGATCAGACGCGCGGTTCACCGGCTCCTGCGCGAGCACGGCGCGGACGTCACGAAACACATCGCTGACGACGGGATCGCGTGGAACGCCCTCGAGGACGCGATCGCGGATCTCGACCTCCCGGACGTGACCCGGACGAAACTCCGGACGCTCCGCGAGCGCGACGAACGCGGCTATCCGTCGCTCGTCGAGGTCGCCTTCGATCCCGACGAGCCGTTCGACTTCGCGCCCGGGCAGTTCGTCACCATCCGCTTCCGCGGGACGCCGCGGCCCTACTCGATCGCGTCGTCACCGAACGCCGAGGAGATGTCGCTCTGCGTCAGACGCGTCCCCGGCGGACGGCTCTCCGAGAAGCTCTGCGCGGAACTCGAACCCGGCGATCACCTGCCCGAGCTGCGGGGTCCGAACGGCGACTTCACGCTGCAGGATCCCTCCGCGAAGGACATGGCGTTCCTCGCGACCGGGACGGGGATCGCGCCGCTGCGCTCGATGGTCTCCTACCTCTACGAGGAAGGTCTCGACACCTACGAGGGCGAGGCGCGCGACGTCTGGGTGTTCCTCGGGGCGTCGTGGGAGGACGACCTCGCGTTCCGCGAGGAGTTCCGCGCGCTCGACGCCGAACACGAGGGCTTCCACTTCGTCCCGTGTCTCACCCGCGAGCGATACCTCACGGGGTGGACGGGCGAGACGGACTACGTCCAACAGACCCTCATCAAGTACCTCGTGGACGGCGTCGAGGCGCCCACGCTGGACGCCGACCTCCGCGAGTTCTTGGACGAGGAGCCGGCCACGGACATCGAGACCCGGATCGATCCCGACGACCTCGAAGTGTACGCCTGCGGCGTCTCCGCGATGGTGCAGACGCTCGAGGACGTCTGCTCGTGCGTCGGCGTCTCCGGCGGGGACATCCGCGGCGAAGGCTACGGGTAGCGTTTTTGTCGCGTGCGTGGGCGCAGACACATGCCCTCCGCCGCCCGCTCCGCCCCGGTCACGCTGACCGGCGTCCTCGCGGGCGTCGGCGTCGACGCGCTCCTGACCGCGGCGTTCATCGCCTGCTGGGAACTGCTCGCCGCCCGCGTCCCGTTCGTCGGCCTCGCGTTTATCGGCCTCGTCGCCGCCGTCCGACTGGCGCGAAACCTGCGGATGGACGCGACGCGACGGCGTCTCGGCGCGCTCGCTGTCCCGCTCGGCCTCCTCGGCACCGTCGCCGGCCTCTTCCCGGCCGTGGCCTGCCCGGACGCCGCGAGCGCCCGTGTCACCACCTCCCAGTCCGCGCCGCCCGCGCTCGCCGCCGGCCCCCTCGTGCTCGCGGCGGGCGCGGCGCTCGACGTCGCTGGGTGACGACACACGTAAGGCCCGGCCCGACCAATCCCGCGGCAATGAGTGACAGCGCGCGCGACGGCGAGGGATCGGTGCGGCTCGTCGGGACCGCGCACGTCTCCGCGGACTCCGTCGCGGAGGTCGAACGCGTCATCGAGGAGGAGGAACCCGACGCGGTGGCGGTCGAGTTGGACGAGGGGCGCTACCGGCAGATGAAGGGCGGGACGCCGGACGAGATCGCGCCCGCCGACCTCCTGCAGGGGAGCATGGCGCTCCAGTTCCTCGCGTACTGGCTGCTCTCCTACGTCCAACAGCGGCTGGGCGAGCGCTTCGACATCGACCCGGGGGCGGACATGCTCGCGGCGGTCGAGAAGGGCGAGGCGGTCGGCTCGGAGGTCGCGCTCGTCGATCGGGACATTCAGGTGACGATCCAGCGCTTCTGGGCGCGGATGAGCCTCCTCGAGAAACTCCGGCTCGTCGGGCAACTCGGACTCGCCGTCGTCGGCGTCGGCGGCGAGGAGGAGGAGGAATTGGAGATGGCGGAGCTGACGGACACGGACGTCGTCTCCGCGATGATGGAGGAGTTCCGCGAGTTCAGCCCGAAGGGAGCCGAAGCGCTCATCGACGAGCGCGACGCCTACCTCGCGCACAACATCCTCCGCCTCCGCGAGCAGGGCAAGCGCGTCGTCGCCGTCGTCGGCGCCGGTCACAAGGCCGGGATCGAACGCTACCTCGAGCATCCGGAGGAACTGCCGCCGATGGAGGACCTCACGGGTCGCGCGGAGAAGCGGTTCTCGCTCCTGAAGGTCGCCGGGAGCGTCCTCACGCTCGCGTTTCTCGCCTTCTTCGCGCTCGTGCTGATGGCGGGCGTGAGCAACGGCACGCTCCTGCGGCTGTTCGCCGCGTGGTTCCTGTTCAACGGCGTGATCGCCGCGGGCCTCGCGCTGCTCGGCGGCGCACATTGGACGTCCGCGGGCGTCGGCGGCGCGGTGGCGTGGCTGACGAGCATCAATCCGCTGCTCGCGCCGGGGTGGTTCGCCGGCTACGTCGAACTGCGCTACACGCCCGTGCGCATCAGCGATATCGGGCGGCTGAACGACATCCTGAGCGACGAGACGCTCCCCATCCGGGAGGTGTTCGCGCGGATGACGGACGTGCCGCTCTTTCGCCTGATCGCGGTCGTCGCGCTCACGAATCTCGGGAGCATGATCGCGAGCTTCCTCTTCATCCCGCTCGTCCTCCCGTTCGTCGGCGGCGATCTCAGTAGCGCGAGCGAGATCATGACCGTCCTCGTGCAGGGGGCGCAGAACAGCCTCGACCTCCTCCGGGTGCTGGTGCCGTGACCCGCCTCTCCTTCGACGCGCGCGAACTGCGCGACCTCGCCCTCGCGTGGCTCGCCCTCGGCGTCGCGTTCACCTTCTTCCACGAGCGCGTCACGATCACGACGATCGGCGCCGTCGTCGCCTCGCGGGGCTTCCTCCTCGCGCTCGCCGTCAGCCTCCTCACCGCGGGCGTCGGCTTCCTCCTGCACGAGCTCGCGCACAAGGTCGTCGCCGTCCACTACGATCAGGTCGCGGCGTTCCGCGCGGACTACGGCCTGCTCGCGCTCGCGGTGCTCGGCGGTCTCGCGGGCTTCCTCTTCGCGGCGCCGGGCGCGGTCGTCCACCGCGGCCGGCTCACGCCGCGCCAGAGCGGCCTGATCGCGCTCGCCGGACCCGTGACGAACCTCGCGCTCGCCGCCGTCTTCGCGCTCGCCGCCTTCGGCAGCGGACTCGGGTGGCGCGGCGTGACGATCAACCTCCTGCTCGCGGGGTTCAACATGCTCCCCGTCGGGCCGCTCGACGGCAACACCGTCCGCGAGTGGAACACGTACGTCTACCTCGCGGTCGCCGTTCCGAGCGTCCTGCTCGCCGCGGCCGCGTTGTACGTCTGAGCACACACCGCTACCCTTTTCGCTCCCGATTGCGCACGTCCGTGTATGACTGAGGACGACGAGGAGGGCATGACGTACGCCGAGGCGGGGGTCGACATCGACGCGAGCGAGGCCGCGACCGCCGCGCTCGTCGACGCCGTCGCGGACGTCGGGAACACGACGGACTACGCGGGACTCGTCCCGGTGGGTGACGAGTACCTCGCGCTCGCCACCGACGGCGTCGGCACGAAACTGCTCGTCGCGGAGGCGATGGACGACTACTCCACCGTCGGCATCGACTGCATCGCGATGAACGTCAACGACCTCGTCGCGGCGGGCGTCGCGCCCGACGCGTTCGTCGACTACCTCGCCGTGGACGAACCGAGCGAGAGGCTCACCGCGCAGGTGGGCGAGGGTCTCGCCGCGGGCGCCGAGGAGGCCGGCATGGCGCTCGTCGGCGGCGAGACGGCCGTGATGCCCGAGGTCGTGACGGGCTTCGACCTCGCGGGCACGGTCGCCGGTCTCGCGAGCGAGGACGATCTCTTCCCCGGGGAGGCCGAGGCGGGCGACGCGCTCGTCGGCTTCGCCTCGACCGGCATCCACTCGAACGGTCTCACGCTCGCCCGCGAAGCGGCGACGAGCGACGACGGGAGCTACGACGACGACTACCCCCACGAGGGATACGAGACGGTCGGCGACGCCCTGCTTGAGCCGACGCGGCTCTACACGTACCTCCTCCCGCACCTCCGCGAGCGCGACGTCCACGCGGCCGCGCACGTCACCGGCGGCGGGTGGACGAATCTCTCGCGGATGGGCGACTTCGAGTACGACGTCACGGATCCCCTCCCCGCGCAGGACGTCTTCGACTTCGTGCAAAAACGCGGCTCCGTCGCGGACGAGGAGATGCACCGGACGTTCAACATGGGCACCGGATTCGTCGTCGCGCTCTCCGAGGGCGAGGCGGAGATGCTCGTCACCGAGACGGACGGCGAGCGAATCGGCACCGTCCGCGAGGGCGAGAGCGTCGAGATTCGCGGTCTCTCGCTGTAGGCGGGCACGCGTCGGACGCCCGCCGCGGGCGTCGCCGGCCCGGAACCGCCGCTTCGCCGCGTCGTCTTTCACTTTCACCCCGCTGTACCCACGGGGTTTTATAGCCGTGTGCCCAAGGTCGCCGATACGGAAATGACGTCCTTCCAGTCGACACTCGCCGATGGGGACGACGATGGCATCGCGGAGGAGCTCGCCGCGAGCCAGCGCGAGATCTCCATCGCCGAGTTCTTCGAGAAGAACAAGCACATGCTGGGCTTCGACTCCGGGGCCCGCGGGCTCGTCACGGCCGTCAAGGAGGCCGTCGACAACGCCCTCGACGCCGCGGAGGAGGCCGGTATCCTCCCCGACATCTACATCGAGATCGACGAGTCGGGGGACTACTACACGCTCGTCGTCGAGGACAACGGACCGGGTATCACCAAGGAGCAGATCCCGAAAGTTTTCGGGAAACTCCTCTATGGTTCACGGTTCCACAGTCGCGAGCAATCACTGACGCCCGATCAGGAACTCCTCGTGCGACGCGACGGCGTCGTCGAGACCGTCCCGATCGGCGTGCTCTGCGACGCGTACCTCCCCACGGAGGGCGCGGCGACCGCCCCGCTCCCGGCCGACATCGAAGTCCCCTCGTTCGACCGCGGGACACACGAGATGTCGTGGCAACCGGTCACGCACGCGATCCGTCACGAGACGGACGAGCGGACGTACGAGATCACGACCGAGAAGGGGCGCACCGTCGAAGTGACGGGCAATCACAGCCTCTTCTCAGTGACGAAAGACGGAGAGACGAAACAGGTGAAGGCCGGCGAACTCGAACCCGGCGACGCGGTTCTCACGCCGCGTTCGCTCCCGACGACCGACGATCCGGTCGAATCGGCCAACCTCCTCGAACACCTCACGCGCGAGCAACTCGACGACCGCCGGCTGTACGTCTACGGCTTCGATCGGGACGCCCTCGAAGAGATTCGGAGCGGGGAGACGATCCGAAAGAAGCCGCGCGAGGACAGCGAGCGAAAGCGGACGTACTACCGATACGACGGCGTCGACGTCCTCAAGGACAGCCTCGAGTCGAACTATCTGGAGAAGGGCTATCTCCCCGCGTCGACCGTCCTCGAACTCGGCTGGGAGGAGCGGGCCGCCGACTGTGACCTCAAAACGTATCAGGTCGGCGGCGAGGAAACGACGATTCCCGTCACGGTCCCGCTCACGGACGAGTTCGCCCGTCTTCTCGGCTACTACGTCGCGGAGGGGCACGTCGGCCCGCGACAGGTCGGATTCACGTTCGGATCGCACGAGGACGAACTGATCGAGGCGACCGAAACGGCCGTCGCGGGCGTCGGCGGCGGGACCACGACCGTCGAACGCGAGCGCAACTCGACGCGCGTGAAGGCCTTCGGCTCGCCGCTCGCGATGTTCCTCGGGAACGTCTGCGGGAAGGGCGCCGAGAACAAGCGCGTCCCGTCGTTCCTCTTCGACGCGCCGGCGGACGTCCAGCGCGAGTTCCTCACCGCGGTCTATCGGGGCGATGGCTCCGACTCCCACCCCGGGAACGAGCTCTCCCATACGACGGTGAGCGAGACGCTCGCGCGCGGTATCTCCGTCCTGTGGAACATGCAGGGCGTCCTCGCGAGCACGGAGACGGCCGAGAACACCAGCGGCTACGCCGAGGACGGCTCGACGACCTACCGGACGACGGTGTACGGCGAGGACCTGAGCGTCCTCGACGACTTCGGCGAGCGGAAGCCGACCGGCGAACAGGGGTACAAGCGAATCCCGACGTCGCTCCTCGACGACGTCCGCGTCGACGACGTGGACGCACACACCGTCCCGGACACGATCCCCGGACTGCTCCGCGGTGCCGGTGTCGGGTCGTCCGTCGAACACGCCGAGGTGTATCAGTCCCTGATCGAGGCGGCGCTCGACGGTGACGCCGTCGAGAAACCGCGCTACACGCACAACCTCGTCGAGATGGGGCTCCTCGACGCGGATCACGAGCCGACGGACGCCCTCGAAGCGCTCTACTCGACCCTGCAAGCGCTGCAGGGGCTCACGGAGACGGACATGTGTCTCCTCCCCGTGCAGTCGGTCGAGGAGACGGAGGCGCCCGAGTACGTCTACGACATCTCCGTTCCCGGCGCGACAAGCGAGGACGAGAACTTCGTCGTCGCGAACGACGGTGCGCTCTCCGTGAAGAACAGCCGCGGTCAACAGGGGATCGGAATCTCCGCGGCCGTCCTCTACAGCCAGCTGACCTCCGGGACGCCCGCGAAGATCACCTCGCGCACGCAGGGGTCCGACGAGGCGAACTACTACGAGCTCGTCATCGACACGGACACGAACGAGCCGGTGATCAGCGAGGAGGAGACGGTCTCGTGGGACCGCTCGCACGGGACGCGCATCGAATTGGAGATGGAGGCGAACATGCGCGCACGCGGGCAGCTCCACGACTACGCCGAGCACACGGCGGTCGTGAACCCGCACGCGCGCCTCGAACTCCGCGAACCCAACGAGACGTTCAAGTTCGAGCGCGCCGAGGACGCGAGCCTTCCGGCCGAGACGGAGGAGATCCGCCCCCATCCCCACGGCGTCGAACTCGGCGCGCTCATCAAGATGCTCGGCGAGACGGATTCTCGCACCGTTCGAGGCTTCCTCCGCGAGGAGTTCACGCGCGTCGGCGCGAAGACGGCGGACAACATCTGCGACGCCTTCCGCGACCGGCACGACGGACGCGAGCTCGCGTGGCGGGTGCCGGGGGCGAGCGAGGACGACCTCGACGCACGGATCGCCGACGCCGTGTCGAACAAGCCCGCGGACGCGACGGCGGCGTTCGCGGCCGCCGTCGCCGACGCGGTCCGCGATCGCGGCGCGCTCTCGTACACCGACCTCGAAGCGCTCGTCGCGGACGTCGCCGCGGAGACCGAGACGGAGATCACGTTCGGCGCGACCGTGCGGGAGAACGTCGTCGACGCGCTCTGGGCGGTGATCACCGCCGACCGACGGGGCGACCTCTACCGGCACGTGGACGCCGCGACGACGACGCAGAAGGACGACGCGACGGTGGACGCGATCGCCGAGCGCCTCGCCGCGAAGTTCGGCGACGACACGCCGCGCGATCGCGTGACGCGCGACGAACTCCGGGAGTTCGTCGAGCGCGCCGCGGACGCGACCGAGAACGTCGACGGCGTCACGGTCGGCGAGACGGCGCGCGAGAACGTCACGGGCGAGATCTGGGCGGGCGCGCACGCCGTCACGGACGATCTCCCCGCCGCCGGCGAGATCGCGTCCGACCGGAATCTCGCGCGCGACCTGCTGGAGGCGATGAGCGCCGTGGACGTGATGGCGCCCCCGACCTCGTGTCTCGCGCCGATCGAGGACGACCTCATCGAGGCCGGCCTCCGCAAGGAGTTCGACGCGGACTTCTACGCCGCGGCGACGCGCGACGCCGAGGTCCACGGCGGCGACCCGTTCGTCGTCGAGGCCGGCATCGCCTACGGCGGCGAACTCGACTCGGGGGGGACCGTGGACGTGATGCGCTTCGCGAACCGCGTGCCGCTCGTCTACCAGCGCGGCGCGTGCGCGACGACGAAGGTGCTGAAGGACATCGGCTGGCGCAACTACGGTCTCGATCAGCCCGGCGGGAGCGGTCTCCCGAGCGGCCCGTGCGTGATCATGGTGCACGTCGCCTCGACGAACGTCCCGTTCACGAGCGAGTCGAAGGACGCCATCGCCTCCGTCCCCGAGATCGAGGACGAGGTCGAACTCGCGGTCCGCGAGGCCGCCCGCGACCTCAAGGGGTTCCTCAACGAGCGCCGATCGCGACAGAAGCGCCGCGAGAAGCAGAGCGTCATCATGGACGTCCTGCCGACGATGGCCGAGAAGGTCGCCGAGATGACCGCGCGCGAACCGGTCGACGTGGACGACTCGCTCGCGCGCATCATGAACAACGTTCTCGTCGAGCGCGAGCGAGAGGACGGCGTCGTCGGGATCACGGTCGAGAACAACACCGACGCGAACGCCAAGATCGACCTCACGGACATCGTCTCCGCGGAGCCAGCGGACCTCACCGACGGCACCGTCGTCGAGATGGACGGCGAGTGGTTCGTGAAGTGGTCGCCGACGGTCGCGAGCGGCGAGGACGCGACCCTCGAATACGCCGTCAGCGACGACGCCGACTGCGACCTCTCCGTGAGCGGCGTCGCCGACGAGAAACTCACCGTCTCCCAAGAATGAGCTCAGACACCGCATCCGACGACGCGGCGCGCGAGCGCCTCATCGACATGGCCGCACAGTTCTACGACCAGTTCGCGGACGGCGAGATCCCCGCGATGGAGCTACCGACGCGCTCGAAGTCGAACATCGTCTTCGACGAGGACGCGGACGTCTGGGTGTACGGCGATCGGACGTCGACGCGCTCCGCGAACTCCGCCTCCGGGGCGCGCAAGCTCCTGAAGGCCGTCTACACCATCGACTTCCTCGCCCAGCAGTTGGCGGAGGACCGCTCCTCGACGCTGCGCGAACTCTACTACCTCTCCGAGTCGTGGGACGAGGAGGCCGCGCAGTTCACGAATCAGTCGGAGTCCGACAGCCTCGTCGAGGATCTGGAGATCGTCTCCGGCGTGAAGCGCGAGGACTTCCACATGCGCCCGGAGGAGAGTGGCGCGAAGGTGATGGGACCCCTCAAAATCCGCGAGCAGACGAACCGCGGTGACCGCGAAATCCACTGTCAGGACGACGTCGGGCAGGGCGGCTACCAGATCCCGAACAACCCCGACACGATCGAGTTCATCGATCACGACACCGAGTTCGTCCTCTGCGTCGAGACCGGCGGGATGCGCGATCGCCTCGTCGAGAACGGCTTCGACGACGAGTACAACGCGCTCGTCGTCCACCTCGGCGGTCAGCCGGCGCGCGCGACGCGGCGCCTCACGAAGCGCCTGCACGACGAACTCGACCTCCCGGTCACGGTCTTCACGGACGGCGACCCGTGGTCGTACCGCATCTTCGGCTCCGTCTCCTACGGCTCGATCAAGTCCGCGCACCTCTCCGAGTACCTCGCGACGCCTGAGGCGCGGTTCATCGGCATCCGGCCGGCGGACATCGTGGAGTACGACCTCCCGACCGACCCGCTCAGCGACTCGGACGTGAACGCCCTCGAATCCGAACTGGAGGACCCGCGCTTCCAGTCCGAGTTCTGGACCGAACAGATCGAACTCCAGCTCGACATCGGGAAGAAGGCCGAACAGCAGGCGCTCGCCTCGCGCGGGCTGGACTTCGTGACCGACACGTACCTGCCCGAGCGCCTCACCGAGATGGGGATCCTCGACTAGTCGAGCAGCGCCGCGGCCGCCCCGAGATCGGCGACGACGTGATCGGCCCGCTCCTCGTTCTCAGAGCGTCTCCCGCCGTCGATCCCCGTCCGAACGCGGACGGTCGTCATCCCGACGCGCTCGCCCATGACGATGTCCGTCTCGGGGTTGTCGCCGATCAGCACGCACTGTTCGGCGGGGACGCCGAGGCGGTCGAGGAGGAGTTCGGCGGTCTCCCGCGAGGGTTTGCCGAGGACCGCGTCGGGGTCGCGTTCAACGACGCCCGCGACGGCGTTGACGATCGCCCCCGACCCCGGGATCGGTCCGTCGGCCGTCGGGATCGTGCGGTCGGGGTCGGTGCCGACGAAGCCGACGCCGTCGCGGAGCGCGCGCAGCGCCGCGTGCAGGTCGTCGTAGTCGAAGCCGGGATCGTAGCCGACGACGACGCACTCGGCGGCCGCGGGATCGGCGACGAGGTCGCGCTCGGCGTCGCGGAGCTGATCGACGATGGCGTCGGCCGCGATGGCGAACACGGCGTCGTCCGCGTGGTGCGCGCGGAGGTACGCGATCGTGGCCGTGCAGGCCGTGAGGATCTCGTCGGGGGCCGCTTCGACGCCGAGATCGCGCAGGCGCGCGGCGTACGCTTCGGGCGGAATCGTCGGATTGTTCGTCAAAAACACGACGTGCTCGACGCGCTCGCGGATCGCGGCCATCGCGTCGCGGGCACCGGGGAGGAGGGTGTCGCCGTGCAGGAGCGTGCCGTCGAGGTCGACGACGGCCGCGCGAGGGGCCATACGCGGGGTTCGGGACGCGTGCGTTTACCCTTGTTTCTCGGCGAGGCGCTCCACCCGCGAAAGTGAGTCCGCGTCCGCGGGGTCCTTGTCGTCGCGGACGGCGAGGAAGCGCGGGAAGCGAAGCGCGTACCCCGAGGAGTACGTCGGCGAGCGCTGGATCTCCTCGTAGCCGACTTCGAGGACGACCGCGGGGTCGATGACGACCGTCTGGCCGTCCTCGTCGCGGACGTGGGGTTCGAGTCGCTCGTCGAGATCGGCGAGTTCCTCGTCGTCGAGACCGGTCGCGACCTTCCCGATCGTCTCGTAGCCGTCGTCCGTCCGCGCCGAGAGGAGGAACGTCCCGAGCGTCTCCGCGCGCCGGCCCTCGCCCCACTCCGCGCCCGTCACGACGAGATCGAGCGTCTCGACGTCCGGCTTGCGCTTCAGCCACTGCTTCCCGCGCTTCCCGGGCGTGTAGGCCGACGCGGGATCCTTGAGCATCACGCCCTCGTGGCCGGCCGCGAGCGCCTCGGCCGCGAAGGCCTCGATCTCGTCGGGGTCGTCCGAGCGGAGGAGATCGGAGACGGCGTCCGCGTCGTCGAGCAGGTCGGTGAGCGTCGCGTGGCGCTCCACGAGCGGCGCGTCGAGGAGGTCGTCACCGTCGGCGTGGAGGCAGTCGAACGCCCGGAGTTCGACGGCGACCTCCTCGCGCATCCGCTCGACGTCGTGCTTCCGGCGGAAGCGACGCAACACCTCTTGGAAGGCGAGCGGCGCGCCGTCGTCGCCGATCGCGACGACCTCGCCGTCGAGGATCGCGGGGACGTCGAGGTGCGCCTCGGCGAACTCGACGACCTCGGGGAGCGCGTCCGTGACGTCCTCCATGTTCCGGCTGAAGATCCCCGTCCGGCCGTCTGGATCGTGGTGCAACTGGACGCGCGCCCCGTCGTACTTGTACTCGGCCACCACCGTCTCCCACGCCGCCACGGCGTCGGCGACGCTGCCGGCTTGCGCGAGCATCGCCTTGACCGGCCGCCCGATTTCGAGGTGGATCGAATCGAGACCGTCCGCGCCGCGGTCGCGCGCCGTCTCCGCGACGAGTCCGTAGTCGTTCGACACCTGTAGGGCGCGGGCGACGGCGTCGACGGGGACGTCGAAGGTCTCGGCGGTGGCGTCGCGGACCGTCCCCTCGCCGACGCCGATGCGCATCTCGGCGAGGACGAGGCGCGCGAGATAGCGCGCTTCGTCGTCGCGCTCGCAGCGCGAGAGGAGACCGAACAGCGTCGCGACCTTCTCGTCCTCGCTCCCCGATCCGGCGGCGGCGGCGAGTCCCGCGAGTTCGTCGTACACCTCGCGGACGGACAGCGCGTCGTCGCCCGCGTCGGTGAACGCCCCGAGACCGCGCTGGCCGCCGAAGTCGTAGCCCGCCGCGACGGCGCCGATATCACCCGTCTCCGCGAGGCGGTCCTCGACGTCTCCGGGTCCGACGTTCGTCCCCGCGGCGCGGGCGACGGCCTCGCGGCAGAGGCGCGGGCCGACGTCGAGCGTGCGCTCGCTGTACGCGGGGAACACCCGTCCCTGTACGAAGCGCGCGACGATCGGCAGGTCGGCGTCCGCCGCTTCGAACAGGTCGGCGACGAGTGCGACCGTTTCGAGATCCGCGGGCTCGGCCTCGATCTCGGCGGCGCGCGCGGCGAACTCGGCGAACTCCATTCGGTGACCGTAGCCGGAGTGTGCACTTAACGGGCGCGGAGGCGGACGGTGCGGCGTCGCGGGATCGCGACGCTTTCGAACCCGCGGCGCGAACGTGACGGCATGAGTCGAGACGACCTCGATGAGGCGGTCGACGAGTTCCTCGACGGCGCGGATGCCGTCTACGAGGACTACGAGCGCGGGTACACGGACGCGGACGCGGCGCTCCACGTGCTGGAGAGCCACCTCGACGATCTCCGCGAGGCGTACGAGGACGAGTAGCGACGTCGCGGCGTCGGACGCCCGTCCGCGGTGCCGCGTCATTCAAGTCCCGACCGCACGAAGTCGCCGGTATGGCTGAGTCGGAGCTCGCACGCGACGTCGAGTCGGTGCTGGCGGTTGACCCCGACGCGTTCGACGAGCGGGTTCGCGAGGACGCGGCGGTGATCAAAGAGGAGATCGAAGCGGGGACGTTCGACAACCCGCAGGCCATCGTCGGTCTCGAATACGAGTTCTACGGCGTCGCCGACGACGGCTCGCTCGCGCGCATCCCGCGGCGCGTGCTGGAGTTCGTCGGCTTCGAGAAGGAACTCGGTCTCCACAACGCGGAGATGACGGCGAGCCCCCAGCCGTTGAACGAGTACGGGCTGGCCGCGCAGGAATCGGAGGTGCGCGCGCGTCTGGAGGCCGCGGCCGAGCCGATGGACGCCGAAGGGCTGCATCTCGTGAGCGACGCGATGTGGACGATCCCGCCGGAGGGGGAGACGGCGCGCGAATACCTGACGGACAGCGTGAACGACGACGGCGTCGAGATCGCGACGAACATGAGCGCCTCGACGCGGTATCACGCGATGGCGAACACCGACCGTCCGGCGTCGATGGGGATCGACGCCCCGCACGTCTCCCTCGACGCGGACACGGTGATGCCCGAGGCGCTCATCACCTCCATCCAACCCCACTATCAGGTGCCACAGGCCGTCGACCTCCCGACGTACTTCCGGTACGCCGTCCGCCTCGCCGGTCCCCTCTTGGCGCTCGGCGTGAACTCGCCGTTCTACCCGCCGGACCTCTACGACGCCGACGCCACCCCCGAGGCGATCCTCGCGGACGGCCACGACGAGGGCCGCATCGACGTCTTCGAGGACGTGTTGAACGTCCCGGGGAAGAGCGAGAAGGTGCGCTTCCCGCGCGATCTCGACAGCGTGCAGGACGCCGTCGACGCCGTGGTGGCGGACGCGACCGTCGTCCCGATGCCCCCGACGTCCGTCGCGTCCGGCGGGCGCTTCGACGACGAGTTCGCGCACTTCCGGATGAAACACGGGACGTTCTGGCGCTGGGTGCGCCCGGTGTTCGGCGGGGCCTCGAAGGAGTCCGCGAACGCCCGCATCGAGTTCCGCCCGCTCCCCGGTCAGCCCACGGTCCGCGACACGATGGCGTTTCAGGCGCTGCTCGCGGGCGCGCTGGAGGCGATGGTCGCGCGCGACCACCCCCTGTACGATCTGCCGTGGGAGACGGCGCGCGAGAACTTCTACGCCGCCGTCCGCGACGGGTCGGACGCCGAGATCACCTACCGCGGGGTGGACGGCGAGACGACGGACGCCGACGAGATGTACGCCGACCTCTTCGAACAGGCCGAGGCCGGTCTCCGCTCGCGCGGGCTGGACGAGGAGGCGGCGGCGAAGTACCTCTGGCCGCTGCGCCAGCGCGCCCGCCACGGCGTCACGCCCGCGGACTGGAAGCGCGAGCGCGTCCGCGAGAACCTCGACGACGGCGCGTCCTTCGAGAACGCCGTCTACGACATGCAGTACGACTACCTCGAATACCAGCGCGACACCCTCATCACCGGGAGCTTCGCGGACTGGACGGGCCGCGGTGAGGAACTCGAAGCCGAGACCCACCGGAGCAATCGGCGCGGATAGCGCGGCGCGGACGGCTCAACGCCGCTCGTCCACGCGCTCGCGCAGTCGCTCGGCCAACCGCGTCGCGGCGGCGTCGTCGAGCGTCCCGCGCTCCAGCGCGAGATGCACGTCGTCGTCCGCGTCCCGCGGGAGCAGGTGGACGTGCGGGTGCGTGACGTCGCCGACCAACTCCGGTGTCGTATAGAAGACGCTGACGCCGTCGGCATCGAGCGCCACCCGGAGCGCTCGTCCGACCGTCTGCACGGCCGCGAAGACGTCCGCCGCCTCCGACGGGTCGTCGAGCACGTCGCGCTCGTGAATCGTCGGCACGACGAGCGTGTGACCGCGCACCGCGGGATTCGCGTCGAGGAACGCGACGACGTCGTCGGTCTCGTAGAGGCGGTGGGCGTCCGCGTCGCCCGCGGCGATCGCGCAGAAGTGACAGGCCATACGAGAGTCCACGGATGCGGCCGATAGAAACCTTGTCGCCGCGGTGGTCGGTGAGTCGAACCGCGCCGAAACGCGATGCGACGCGGTGCGGTGCTGGTAGTGGGACGCGTCGCTGTGCGGTGGGGC
>NZ_BATA01000027.1 GCF_000474235.1 Halarchaeum acidiphilum MH1-52-1 | reverse complement strand
ACCCATCCCGACTCGTGTCATGTGGATCCCAGAGTGTGGTCCGCGGCGGCGGAGGGCGTACGTCGGTGGCACCGGGTGAACCGGACCACGTCACGTCGTTCGCATCTATTCCGATGGCCGGGGTACATAAAAGCCCGTCGAACCACCACCCTCCCCGCCACGCTGAATCATGGCACTGAGACGGGTCAGGCTCGGAAGGAAATGCGACACGGGAGGAGGCCGACCGGTCATCCCGCGCGGTCGTGCGTTCGGTCGGGTCGGGTAGTACCCGTGCACGCGACGCTACGCGACGAAGTGAAATGAATACCGTGGATGTCAGCACAGAACTATCGCGCGTCGAGGTGCTCGATTCCCTGCTTGGCGACGTTCGCCTTCGTGATCTCGGTGGGCATCCAATCGGGTTTGTCGTCCGGCGAGTTCGACTCCCACGCCCACGCCTCATAGACGTGGACCTTGTCCGTCCCCTTCTCACGGAGGCGGATCTCGGAGCGGGGCGCGCCGTCCTCGCTCGTCCCGACCCCCTCGAGCCGCCGTGCGGCCTTGAGCGCCGCCTGCCGCGGGGTGCTTCCACTGAAGACGCTGTCCTCGGTGCCGTCCGTATCGCGGAGTGCGAAATTCCGCTTACCGTCTTCGCGTACCATAACCTTCCAACCATGCCAACGATACACAGGCACAGCCATAAACGTACCGCCAATATTGGCCGACGGAACGGCGGAGCGCGTCGAACGCGACGGCCCGCGACTCGAAAGGGCTTAAGTAACAGCTACGCCGAAGGTAGACGTAGGTTAACCCGATGGTCCGCAAGAAGAAGCTCAGCCCGAGTGGCGCGAAAGGGGAGGACGGAGAGTATCACAACGCTCACGTCAACCTCCACGAGGACGAGCTCGCCGTCGCCGGACTCGACATCGGCGACGAGGTGTTCGTCCGCGTGCGTGAGGACAAGATCATCATTCAGAAGGCCGACCCGGACGAGGTCGAGCACGACTTCTGACGCGACGGGATGTACCGAACTCTCAAGCCACTGCTCTTTCAACTGCCCGCGGAGACGGCGCACGGAGCGATCCACACGCTCCTCCGAGGCGTCGAGAGCGTCTCTACCGCCAGATATGCTCTCGAACGGTGGTACGGGGTGGACGACGCGCGCCTCCGCGTGCACACGTTCGACAACGCCTTCCCGAATCCGGTCGGCGTCGCCGCGGGGTTCGACAAGAACGCCCACGTTCCGCGGAGCCTCGCGGCGCTCGGGTTCGGTCACCTCGAAGTCGGCGGCGTCACCGCGGAGCGCCAGCCCGGAAACCCCCGTCCCCGGATGTTCCGTCTCCCCGAGGATCGCGCGATCATCAACCGAATGGGGTTCAACAACGACGGGGCGGACGCCATCGGGGCGCGCCTCGACGCGACTCCGGTCCCGGACGTCCCGGTCGGCGTCAACATCGGGAAGTCGAAGTCGACGCCGCTCGATGAGGCCGCCGAGGACTACCGCTACACGTACGAGCGGGTCGCGGACGCGGGCGACTACTTCGTCGTGAACGTCTCCAGTCCGAACACGCCGGGTCTGCGCGATCTCCAGCACAGCGACGCGCTCCGCGACATCTTGACGGCGCTCCTTGATGCGGGCGCGAGTCCGCTCCTCGTGAAGTTCTCCCCGGACCTCTCGCGCGACGGCATCGCCGCGGGCGTCGATCTCGCGGAGGAACTCGGTCTCGACGGGATCATCGCTGTCAACACGACGACGAAGCGGGAGGGGGTGAAACATCCGAACCGCGTGGAGGAGGGCGGGCTCTCGGGGGCGCCCCTCCGCGAGCGCGCGACCGACACGGTCCGCTTCGTCGCCGAGCGCACGGACCTCCCAGTCGTCGGCGTCGGCGGCGTCTTCACCGCCGCGGACGCCTACGAGAAGATCCGCGCGGGCGCGAGCGTCGTCCAGCTCTACACCGGCATGATCTACCGCGGCCCGTCCATCGCGACGGACATCAATCGCGGGCTGCTCGAACTGCTGGAGCGCGACGGCTTCGACTCGATCGAGGACGCGATCGGCGCCGACCTCTGAAAATAGGGGTGCGTAGCACGACGTGAAACGCGCCCCGAAGGCACACGTACGCTATGTCTCCAATCGCCCGAGGCGTCACTCCGCGAGCGCGTCCAGACGGAGTTCGAACGCCGCGACCGGCACTTCGAGGTCGTGCTCGACGAGCACTTCGGGATGGACTTCGCCGATGACGCCGACGTCTTCGCCGTCGATGGCGACGCTGGCGACGCGGCCATCGATGAACGTCGGGTGGCTCGTTTCCGGCGTCGCCAGTTCGACGTCGAAGTCGCGAGCGAGCACTTGGAGGCGGGCCTTCGCGTCCTCGTAGGAGGCGTCGTGACGGACGACAGCCCCGGCGACGGTGCGACGTTCGGCGACGCCCGTGTTGCTGTCGTCGCGTTCGGCGGCGAAGCCGACCTCCGCGACGTCCTGCGGGTACGCGCGGTGGGTGTTGTTCTCGAGTAGCGCCATGAGCGAGGGGAGCGCCCACGTCCGGACGATGGTGTAGTCCTCGCTGTACGGCTCGGCGATGGTCGCGGGTTCGCCGCCGCCGACGACGTCGCTCCCGGGGTCGAGGCGCATCCGATCGTAGTTCTCGTCCTCGTTCGTGAGGTGGAAGTTGAGCAAGTCCTGATGGCCGAGACCGACGAGCGTCTCGCGGACGGCGCGCTCTAGGCGAGAGCGATCGGTGCGTCCTCCGACGGTCGAGACGTCCGGATAGCGCGGCACGAGGTCGTTGAAGCCGTACGCGCGCCCGACGTCGTCGACGATGTCGACAGGGTGGAGGACGTCCGTCCGGTAGGGTGGGATCTCGACGACGTAGTCGATACCCTGCTCGCCCCAGACCTCGCTCTCGGCACCGAGACCGGCGCGTCCGAGCAGATCGAGCACCTCCTCCTCGGTGAGGTCGATGCCGAGCGTGGACTCGATGCGCTCGTGCGTGACGACCTTCTCGTCGGTCTCGAGGTCGGGCTTGGGGACGTCGGTATCGGGATAGGAGACGGTGACGTCCTCGATCGTCCCACCGCGTGCGTCGAGGGCGTAGCAGATGATGTTGCACATCCGATCGATGGTCCACTGATCAGTTCCCGTCAGCTCGACGAGGAGGTTCCGCGAGTTCTCCGTGACCTCGGTTCGCCGGCCGTTGATGACCGGCGGGAAGCTGAACAGGCCGAGATCGTCGTAGATTGCGGGATAGCGCTCGTAATCGTCGAGCAGGTCGGCGTACGTCTGGCCGGTCGGGTGCTCGGTGAGGACGTCGGCGGGGGTACGTTCGGCGTCGTCGTCGAGCGCGACGAACGTGTCGCCGTCGGGATCGATCCCTCGATACGTAATGGAGTTCGACGCTTCCGCATCGGTCGTATCGGGATCGAGGCTCCCCCCTTTCACCATCGTGAGATCGTGGATCCCGATGGCCCCCTTCGTGCGCTCGCGGCCCATCGTCGCGTGGAGCTTCTCCTGTAGCTGGATGAGCGACTCCAACGCTCCCCCGCTGAGGTCGACGCCGCGGACGATGGCGCCCGTGACGCACGGGCGTTCGTCCGGGACGGAGTCGGCCACTTCGATCGTCCACTCGGCGTCGTTCGTGTCGGGGACGTAGACTCCGGACGCATCGCCGTACTGATAGCGCAGCGATCGCGCGACGCCCTCGACGCTGAGCCTGTCGAGGCGATCGGGAGCGAACTCCAGTTGGAACTCGCCGTCCTCACTCGTCCCCTCGTATTCGAGACCGATCCCGAAGAGATCGTCCTTCAGTTCGTCGTCGCCCTTCTCCTCGTGTCCCGTGAGTTCGCGGAGTTCGTCGGGGTCGACGTCGACGACGGGCATTAGTAGACCACCTCCGTGTTCCGCAGGAAGTCGATGTCGGCGAGCGTGCCGTGGACGTCGCGGATGTCCTCGAAGCCGTGGGTGAGCATGAGCAGGCGTTCGAGGGCGAGACCCCACGCCATCACGTCGCACTCGACGCCGAGCGGTTCCAAGACCTCGGGTCGGAAGAGCCCGGAGTTCCCGATCTCGATCACTTCACCGGTGCGCGGGTGCGTGCCGAACAGCTCGAAGCTCGGTTCCGTGTAAGGGTTGTAGTGGGGCTTGAACCGGACGTTCTCGATACCGAACTGGCTGTAGAACTCGGTGAACGTCCCCATGAGGTCGCGAACGCTAAGATCCTCGGCCATCACCCAACCCTCGATCTGGAAGAACTCGAGGAGGTGCGTGGCGTCGAGCGTGTCGTTTCTGTACACCTTCTCGACGCTGAAGTAGCGCTGCGGGGGTTCGAGGTCGCCAACGGCTTCGCCCGAGAGATAGCGCATCGAGAGCGACGTGGTGTGTCCGCGGAGGTCGACGCCGCGCGCCATCTCCTCCGTCCACGGGGAGTGATAGCCGTCGCCGTCGTCGCCGACGCCCTCGCGGTGGGCGCTCTCGACGCGCTCCAAGAGGTCGTCGGGAAGCTCGTCGACTGCGCTGGGTTCGGAGAGCGCGAACTGGTCCCAGTGGGTGCGCGCGGGGTGGTCTTGGGGCATGAACAGCGCGTCGTTGATCCAGAACTCGGAGTCCGCGTGCGGGCCCTCCATCTCCTCGAAGCCCATCCCCACGAGGACGTCCGTCACGCGCTCGGCGGTCGCGCGGAGGACGTGCTCCTTCCCGCTGCTCGGCGTTTCGGCGTCCGCCTCGACGTTGTAGTCCGCGAACGCGACGTCCGCCCACTCGCCGCTGGCGAGCATCTCGGGAGTGAGTTGACCGACGGCCTCGGTGGCGCTGATGCCGGCCATCAGCGCGTCCACGCCGTCGTCGGTGAGCGTCACCGAGCGAATCGTGCGTTCGTGGACGACGAGGAGGTCGCGGCGTTCGAGCGCCTCGCGGACGTCCTCGTCGATCGGTTCCCCGTCGGCGACGGCGTCGAGCGCGGCGGCCTCCTCGTCCGTGTCCGGATCGGCGTCGGGATTCGCCGAGAGGTCGCCCGATTCGATCTCGCCGTACCCCTTCCGGGCGTAGTTCGAGAGCGCGATGTCGACCTCGGGACCGTCGAGATCCGCCGCGCCGAGCACCTCCCCCATGCTCACGGACTCCTCGTCGGCACCGGCGCCGAGTGCGGTCTCGTAGAGGCGGATCTCCGGGAGACCCATGCGGTGATAGCGTTCGCCTTCCTCGGTGAGTTCGACGTCGGCGACGGTGTCCTCTGAGACGGTGACGAGACCGCGCTCCTCGAGGTCGAAGGCGGCTCCCGTGACCGTCTCCGGTTTCTCGCCGGTCGCGGACGCGAGTTCCGCGACGGGTGTCGGTTCGTCTGCGCTCGCGGCCTCGAGGACCGCGAGTTCGCGCTGCGGGAGTTCCATTGGTTCGTGTTGGTGTCCGGTAGTCGGATAGCTATTGCGAAGCGACGCGTCGAACGGCGTCGCCGGTCCCGATCGCGGCTGGACGCGGGGAGAAGAGAAAAACGGTGGTGGTCGAGTCTCAGCCCTCGAAGTGGGCTTGAACGGCTTCGAGCGCGCGTTCGCGGTCGTCCCAGCCGACGAAGACGGCGACGCTGGTCGCGGAAGTGATGACGTCGTGGAGCGCGATCCCGGCCTCCGCGATCGGGTTGACGATGTCGCGGATGACGCCCGGTTGCGAGGGGAGATCGCCGCCGAGGACGCGGATGGCGGCGACGTCGTCGGTAACGGTGACGCTGGAGAGCGTGTCCTCGGCGACGACCTCGCGGTGGAGGATGGTCTCGGCGCGTTCGTCGACGTCGGCGTCGACGTAGAACGTGATGGAGTCCATCCCGGAGGCGACGCCGTCGACGTTGATGCCGGCCTCGGAGAGCGCACTGGAGAGGCGCGCGAGGATACCGTGGCTGTTGCGGATGGCGCGCCCGGCGACGGTGATGCAGGCCAGCGGCTCGTCGCGCATGTCGATGATGTTCTCGAATTCGCCCTCGATGGAGGTCCCACCGGTCAGGAGGTTCGAGTGCTGATAGTGGATGACGCGGACGTCGAGGTCGGCGTCCTTGTACGTGAGCGCGGAGGGCGCGACGACCTCGGCGCCGCGGAAGGAGAGGTTTCGAAGCTCGTCGACGGTGATCTCGCCGACGTTCCGCGCGCCCTCGACGACGTGCGGGTCGCCGGTCATGATGCCCTCGACGTCGGTGACGATGACGACCTCGTCGGCGTCCATGTAACGTCCGAGCATGACGGCGGAGGTGTCGCTCCCGCCGCGTCCGAGCGTCGTGACGTTCCCGCCGTGATCCTCGGCGAGGAAGCCGGTGATGACGGGGACGACGCCGTCCATCCGCTCGGCGAGCTTCTGCGCGCGTCGCTCCGTCTCCTCGACGTCGACCTCACCGCGTGCGTTCGTGACGACCGGCCAGTCCGGGTGACCGGGTTCGAGGAAGACGGCGTCGACCCCGCGGGCGGTGAGCGCGGCCTTGAGCATCCGGACGGACGTGCGCTCCCCCATCGAGACGATCTCGGCACGATCGCTCTCCTCTGCGTCGAACGTGATGTCGTCGAGGAGCTCGTCGGTCGTCGAGCCCATCGCGGAGGCGACGACGGCAATCTGGTGGCCGTCGCGAACGGCGGTCGCGACGGAGTCCGCGGCCCGATCGATCCGGTCACCGGAGCCGAGACTGGTACCACCGAACTTCGCGACTACGCGCATCGGACCCCCCCGACACGAGTCATGTCACACCCAATCATGGACACGCGTAGCAACGGCGGGGGGATAACGCTGTCTATCGCGAACACCGTTCCCCGTGGGGCGATTTTTTGTGTTCACGCGTGCAAGCGCGTGTAGGATATGGTACGGGTCAGGGTTCGCGACGCCCACGACGGGGACGTCGATTCGATCGCCGCGCTCACCACTGTCGAGACCGGCGTGGCCGAACGACTCGTCCGCGAGCGTCGGGTCGCCGTCGCCGAGCGAGCAGGGGGTGGGGATGGGACGAGCGGGGACGGCGAAACCGAGGACGACGAGAGTGACGCGATCGTCGGCGTCGTCGCGTACGACGTCGCGGACGCCGCGGTGCATGTCACGCGACTCGCGGGCGAAACGGAGGCGGTCGCGGTCCTGCTCGACGAGCCGATCGGCTTCGCGCGCGCGGAAGACATGTCCGTCGAAGCGCTCGTTCCCGACTCGGCTGCCGGTGCACTCGACGCCGTGACGGATGCCGGATTCAAGGCCGTCGGGGAGGGACCGCGCTTCGCCGGCGACCGGACGACGCGCTACCGGCTCACGGTGGACGAGAACGCCTAGCAACCCCCTCCGTTTCGAGTGGAGAACGCACGACGGGAAGTGGGAACGGGTCGAGGTGAACGTGGCGAAGGAGGGGTCGCGACAGCGAGAACGATCGCGTGACACGCGACGCTCGCATGCGCCTCACACGTCGAGAGCAGCACGTCAGAACTTCCGGACGGTGATGTCGAGGGTGTCGAGGTCGAGGATGGGCGCGGTGCCGACGTCGGGATCGATGTTGACGGACTTCTGGAAGGCGGTCTGCTCCTGCCAGCTGCCGGAGTTGACGAGCGTGACGTTGTGATATTCGCCGACGCCGAGCTTGTGGACGTGGCCGGTGTGGAAGACGTCGGGGACGTCGTCGACGACGAGGTAGTCCTTCTCCTCGGGCGCGACGCGCATTCGGCCGCCGTACTGCGGGGCGACGTGTCGTTTCTTGAGGAGCTGGGCCATCGCGTTGTGCGGGGCGTCGTAGGAGACCGACTCGTCGCCGTGTTCGGCGATGACCTCGTCGAGACTGACGCCGTGGTACATGAGGACGTCGACGCCCTCGACGGTGACGGTGGCGGGATTGCCGACGATGCGCGCGTCGTGGGCGGACATGATGTCGCGGAGCTCCTCGTCGAACCCGGGTTGGGGTTCGGCGAGACGGACGGCGTCGTGATTCCCGGGGATCATGACGATCTCCATGTCGCCGGGGACGTCCTTCAGGCGCTCCGAGAAGGACCGGTACTGCTCGTAGACGTCCACGATATCGAGCTCCTCGTCCTGATCCGGGTAGACGCCGACGCCCTCGACCATGTCGCCACAGACGAGGAGGTGTTCGACGGAGTCGGCCTCTCCGGTGTGGAGCCAGTCGGCGAACGCGTCCCAGCGGTCGCCGGCGAACTCTTGGCTGCCGACGTGGATGTCGGAGACGAGCGCGGCCTGCACGTGTCGATCGGCGGTGCTCGGGCGGTAGGTGCGGGGGACGTCCGGGAAGTGGACGCTGTCGGCAAAGAGGATGCCGCCGTCGTCGGCGAGCGTCCCCTCGATCGCGATGACCTCGTCCATGAGGAGCTCGTCGACGACGTCCGCCCAGTCCCGATCCTTCATGATGAGCGCGGGGAACGTCCCGTTCGTGTCCTCGAGTTCGACGAGCCAGTGTCCGCTCGCGGTCGAGCGGATGTCGTTGACCATCCCGACGATGGCGGCGTCGCTTCCGCCCGGCATCGCGTCGAGTGCGTCGGTCGGCCGGTGGTTGACGCGTCCCCGGAGCTTCTTCGAGAGGCGCTCGTAGCGATCCCGGAAGACGCTCACGAAGTCGCCGTACTCGCCCGCACCCGTGGAGTGGCCCGTGATGTCGCCAGCGACCTCGGGTGGCGTCGGTGAACGCTCCTCACTCGCTCCCGTCGCAGTCGCACCGGGGGACACGGGATCGGCGTTCACGTGGCTGCTCGTCGCGGAGGAGGCATCGGTGGGCGCGGGAGCGGAGTCGCCGGCGCCGATCGAGTCGGCTGTATCGGATGCGGCGGTCCCACCGGTATCGGTAGTCGTATCGGATGCGGCGGTCCCACCGGTATCGGTAGTCGTATCGGGCTCGGCAGTTCCACTGGTGCCGGTACGTGATGCGCGTGCGGCGGCGCCGCCGTCGGTGCTCGCGGCGCCGGCGTGGTCGGCGTCGAGTGCGTCGCGACGTCCGCGGTGGAGAGGGTGAGTGCGTCATCGGTCGCGGCGTCGACGACGCGCTCGACGGCCGCGTCTGGGTCGGGTGCGTCCGCGATGAGCGTCACGGCATCGCGCTCGGCGTTGTAGCCGCGACGCGCGAGTTCGCGGACCACCCGGACGGGCGTCGAGTCAGGCACAGTGCAATTGACACGGTATCCGCGAGCAAAAGGACTGCGGAAGCCGTCGCCGATCAGGAAGCGTCAACTAACCCCCATCCTGAACGCCTTCGGCGTTCTGCGGACGGGGCTTGCGTGACGTCGGACGGGAGGTATCGTCCCGGACCGACTTGTGTGCCGATGCGGTCGATCGGCAGCGGCAATTAACTGGACGTGACCTCGACGGCTTCGCGGCCGGACGAGCCGGCTCGGAGCGGTCGCGTCGTCGATCCGTCCTCTGGGGCCGGTTGACGGCGGTCCGTCCATCCCGAGAGACCCTCCCTTTGCCTCCCGCAATGTTCGGTATCGGCATCCGTTTCCGGGCTGTCTGAAGCCTGAAATGAACTGCGTAAGGCGACAGACCGGCCGACAATAACGGTTGCGCCCAGCTTCGCCACGCGCTCCTCCCCCCTCCTCGCGGCTCCCCCCGCTCGTTGAGCAAGGGGACTCCCGCTACCGATTAGTTGAAACGGGGTTCGGGCGTACCGAGGAGCCATGGCGGACGACGTCCCCGATCCACGCGATGGCCCGCTGGCGGCGCTCCAGTGGTTCCGCAGGACCGACAACGAGGCCGTGCTCTTCGTGCGCGAACTCGTCAGCAGCGCGCTCGTCGTCGCCCTCGTCGGTCTCCTCCTCTTCGCGGTGAGCGGTCTCTGGCCGCCGCTCGTCGCCGTCGAATCCGGGAGCATGACGCCCCACCTCCAGAAGGGCGACCTCGTCTTCGTCATGGAGGAGCATCGTTTCGCCGGGCCGGGAACGACCGGTGACACCGGCGTGGTCACCGATCAGAGCGGACAGCAGACCGGGTACGAGAAGTTCCACGAACCCGGCGACGTCCTCGTCTACGCGCCGTTCGGGGAACGGAATCGGACGCCGATCATCCATCGAGCGCGGTTCTGGGTGAGCGACGGCGAGAACTGGTACGACGAGGCTGACCCGAGCTACCTGCTGGGCGCGAGAAACTGCGACGAACTGCGGAACTGTCCGGCGCCACACGCCGGGTTCATCACGAAGGGCGACTCGAACCCCGCATACGATCAGGTCGTCAACATCTCCACGCCAGTGAAACCGTCGTGGGTCCGGGGGACCGCCGAGTTCCGCATTCCGTGGCTCGGGTGGGTGCGCTTACTCATCACCGGCGACACGATCATCGGGGCGTCACCCCTCGTCCCCAACGGCCCGCCCGCGACCGGGAGCGTCGCGCACGCGTGAGACGGTGAGTTAGTTGTCGAATCGGGCCTGAACGAACGGCGTAACGTTCTCGATGTCGCCGAGCCGGGAGTCCGCTTGGAGGACGGCTTCGGTCTCGTCGATCGGGACGGAGAGGTTGATCTCCTTCGTCCGACCGTAGCGTCCCTTCGAGACGACGACGGCGTTCACGATTCCGAGCATGTCGAGCTCGCTGATGAGGTCGGTAACGCGGCGCTGGGTGAGGACGTCGGCGTCGATCTCGTCGCAGAGCGTCTTGTAGATGTTGTAGACCTCGCCGGTGTTGATGTTGTGGACGCCGTGTTTCTCCAGCATCATGATGGCGAAGAGGACGAGTTTCGACTGCGTCGGGAGCGTGCGTACGACCTCAACGACGCGATCGAGCTCGATCTTGTCCTGTGCGCGCCGGACGTGCTCCTCGGTGACGTCGTCGGCCTGATCGCGCTCGGCGAGTTCGCCTGCGGTCCGTAGGAGATCGAGCGCCCGACGGGCGTCGCCGTGCTCCTGTGCGGCGAACGCCGCGCAGAGCGGGATGACGTCCTCCGAGAGCGCGTCGGACTTGAACGCGTCCTTCGAGCGGTGTTGGAGGATGTCGCGGAGCTGGTTCGCGTCGTACGGGGGGAAGACGATCTCCTCCTCGCCGAGGCTCGACTTCACGCGCGGATCGAGGAAGTCGGTGAACTTCAGGTCGTTCGAGATACCGATGATGGAAACGCGAGAGTTGTCGAGTTCGGAGTTCATCCGCGAGAGGTTGTAGAGGGTGTCGTCGCCCGACTTCTCGACGAGCTTGTCGATCTCGTCGAGCATGATGACGGCGACGCGCTCGACGTAGTCGACGGCCTCGAAGAAGACGGAGTAGACGCGATCCGTCGGCCATCCCGTCATCGGAACCTCCTCCATGTCCTCGAGGTCGCGCTCGAAGTCATCGATCCGGCGTTCGACGTCGCGGACCGCGCCGAACTCGGTGTCCGCGAGCGCGCCCGCGTCCTCGCGGGCGTTCGCGAGGAGGTCTTCGAGGTCGCGGACGCGCTCGCGAGCGTACTCGCGGTTCTGCTCGATGAACGTGTTCGCGAGCTGCGCGAGCACGCGGTACTGCGTGTCCGTGACCTCGCAGTTGATGTACTCGACCTCGCAGGGAACGTCGTACTTCCGGGAGGTGTTTTCGAGCTCCTGACTGACGTACTTCGCAGAGGCCGTCTTCCCGGTTCCGGTCTTCCCGTAGATGAGGATGTTCGACGGGGTCTCTCCCCGGAGCGCGGCGACGAGGATTGTCGCCATGTTGTTGATCTGCTCGTTTCGGTGGGGGAGTTCGTGCGGCGTGTACGACGGCCGCAGAACCTCCTTGTTCTCGAAGATCGGCTCGCCGCTGAGCAGATCGTCGAAGAGACCACCCTCGTCCTCCTCCTCGTCCTCGAGTACGTCGTCGAGGTCGACATCGAAATCCCTGTTCGCCGTCCGCCGTTCGTCCGATTCGTCGTCCGTCATCCTGTCTTGGAACACCCCTTCATTTCGGGTGGAAACCGACGGACACGGCGCCTGTACCGCCCCGATCACCGACGTTGCCGCCTCACGTTCGAGACCGGTCCGTCCAGTTGATGCAGATGAAACAAACGAATCCGTCCGGACAAAAGCGTTTCGATGGTCGTGAAGGACGGCGAAGCTGCGACGATCGCGACGGGACGACCGAGAAAATATGTTCTTTCAGGGCCGACAGAATTATTCCGGAGAGCGGTGACGATCGAGTCGGAGATCGAAGCGAGCCGAGCGATCGAAGAGTCAACAACTCCAGACGAAATATAGGTAGAATCATACATGATCGAAGGGTATGAAATGGATTTGTGAACGGTATATCGGCCCGTCGACCTCCCTCTGTGGAGAATTTGGCCAGTTAGGAGATCGGGAGAAGAACGGGTTTCCACCGGAAACGAAGGGGATCATGCGCCAATCCGGCGGAACCCCCCCACCCCTTCGTTTCGAGTGGACCGCTGCCAAGTAGGGGTGGGGGGAGTGGACGGGATGAGTCTCTAGATAAGAGAAAAGACTAAGAGGGTAGCTAAGAAACAGTATCCGCAAACTAGCTAAAAAAGAATATTACGTGTGGTGAATGTCTTGATAGTTACATTTCTTCCCGCGAATCTATCCGCCTCCCCCTCCCCCCACCCCTCTCATTCTCACTCTCCACTCGAAACAAAGGGGTGGGGGGTCGTCGAGTAGTCCCCCCATCTCGAAACCATCCCTCCTCCGAACTCCCACACACGATCCGTCGTCTGACGTAAGTTTAAGTCATCCCCCCGGGTCGGTAGGGGTATCACGAGTGATCGCGGGAGTATCCGGCGCTGCGTCAACTATTCCCGTCTGGGCACTCGTACCGTAATCAGAGATAGAGGATGGGACTGTTCGCAGACCTCAGGGACAGCATCTCGGCGGTCACGGCGAAGCTGTTCGCCGGCGAGAGCGAGGACCCGAAGCGGATCGGCATCTACGGCCCGCCGAACGCCGGGAAGACCACGCTCGCCAACCGCATCGCCCGCGACTGGACCGGCGACGCCGTCGGGCCCGAGAGCCACATTCCCCACGAGACACGACGCGCGCGGCGCAAGGAGAACGTCGAGATCGAGCGTGATGGCCACACGGTCTCCATCGACATCGTCGACACGCCGGGCGTGACGACGAAGGTCGACTACGAGGAGTTCCTCGATCACGACATGGAAAAAGAGGAGGCTGTCCGGCGATCCCGGGAGGCCACCGAGGGCGTCGCGGAGGCGATGCACTGGCTCCGCGAGGACGTCGATGGCGTCATCTACGTCCTCGACTCGACCACCGACCCCTTCACGCAGGTGAACACGATGCTCATCGGCATCATCGAGAGCCGTGACCTGCCGGTGCTCATCCTTGCCAACAAGACCGATCTCGAGGACTCCAACGTCCAGCGCATCCGCAACGCCTTCCCCCAGCACGAGACGATCGAACTCTCCGCGCTCGAGGGCGACAACATGGATGAGGTGTACGACCACATCGCGGAGAAGTTCGGGTGAGCCCGCATGGCTGAACAGGATCCGGAGACGGACGACGGCGTGCAGCTCGACCTCATCAGCGCCGAGCGCATGGAGGGGAAGACCTCGATGGAGAAGATCCGGATGATCCTCGACTCCGTCCACGACGGCGACATCGTCGTTCTCGAGCAGGGGCTGACGCCGGACGAGGAGTCGAAGCTCATCGAGGTGACGATGACCGAGATCAACCCCGATGGGTTCACCGGCATTGAAATCGAGTCCTTCCCGCGCAGCGAGACGAAGGAGTCCGGATTTTTGGGTCGTCTCATGGGGAAGGAGGAGGACCCTGCGAAGCTCACGGTCATCGGGCCGGCGAACCAGATCCAGTCGCTTCACAAGGACGAGACGCTGATCAGCGCGCTCCTCAAGAGGAAGTAACGGATGCCCCACCAGTGTACGAACTGCGGGCACACGTTCGCGGACGGATCGAAGGAGATGCTCTCCGGCTGTCCGGAGTGTGGCGGGAACAAGTTCCAGTTCCACCCGGGCGAGATCCCCGATGACGCCGACGTCGGCGACGGAGACGTGTCCCCTCCCGACCGCTCGGACGCCGGCGTTTCCTCCGCGGTCGGGAAGGCCGCGGCGACCGTCCGCGACTTCGTGAGCGACGACGAACCGCGCGATGACGACGCGCCTGCCGGCGACGACGCACCCGAAACGGGGGGCACTCCCGACGAACCGGCCGGTGACGTGCCGGACACGAGTGACGGCCTCGCTCGCGCGCCGGCCGACGCGGACTCCCCCACTGAGAGCGAGGCCGAGGACGCCGCACAGGCCTCGGCCCGTAGCGAGATGGTCACCTCGGACGACCTTCCCGAGAGCCCGCCGAGCGAGGGCCGCGTCGTCAAGGAACCGGACGCGGACGCCGAGGAACCGGACATGGCGGCGCTCCGCGAGGAACTCAACGAGCAGTTCGAGTCGATCAAGGTGCTCGCGCCCGGGCAGTACGAACTCAACTTGATGGAACTCTACGACCGCGAGGAGTACATCATCGCGCTCCAAGAGAACGGCCGCTACGTCATCGAGGTGCCCGAGACCTTCGCCGGCGCGGAGTCACGCGACGAGTGACGCCTCCACGGCAGGTGCGCGCTATCCGCGCTCTCGCGACGCGAGACGCGTCCGAACGCGCGTCGATTTTCGACGGTTTCGATCCCGTTGACCGACGCGATTCGACGTCTCGGTCTCGTCGAACGACATGACCGAATAGTCACGCTTTTATAGGCCTCGCTGAAACGGGTGTTAATGTCTCACTCCCGAGGTGAGTGCGCGTGAGCGCGCTCGACTACTTGGAGACGATTGCCTCGTACGCGAACAAGTTCTTCGTCGTCTGGGTCGTCCTCCTCGCGGCGCTGGCGCTGTACGCCCCGGCGTACTTCACGCCGATCTCCCCGTATATCACGCCGCTGCTCGGACTGATCATGCTCGGGATGGGGCTGACGCTCCTCCCGGAGGACTTCCGCCGAATCGTCGAGCGTCCCCGCGACGTCGGGATTGGCGCCGTCACGCAGTGGCTCGTGATGCCGCTCGCCGCGTACGCGCTCACGATCGTTCTCGGGCTTCCCTCGGAACTTGCGCTCGGGGTCGTCCTCGTCGGCGCCGCTCCCGGTGGTACGGCGTCGAACGTCATGACGTATCTCGGGAAGGGCGACGTCGCGCTCTCCGTCTCGATCACGACGGTGACGACGCTCACCGCCCCGATTCTGATGCCCGCGTGGGTGCTCGCGCTCGCGGGACAGAGTGTCGACGTCACGTTCGTGTCGCTGTTCACCAGCATCGTGCAGGTCGTCTTCATCCCCGTCCTCGCCGGGTTCGCGCTGCGCTACCTCCTCGATCGGTACGCGCCACGCGCCGCCGAGGTCGGACTGACGGTCTTCCCGACGATCTCCGTCGCTGCGATCGTCGCGATCGTCGCCGCGGTCGTCGCCGGAAACAAGGGGGTCATCCTCGGGGCGGCCGCGGCCGCGATCGCCGCCGTCGTCCTCCACAACGGCATCGGTCTCACCGCTGGGAACCTCGTCGGGCGCGCGAGCGGGATGAGCGAGGACCGCGTGCGCGCCGTGACCTTCGAGGTCGGTCTCCAGAACTCCGGTCTCGCCGTCGCGCTCGCCACCGCCCACTTCGGCGGCGGTCTCGTCGCGCTCGCGCCCGCGCTCTTCAGCGTCTGGCACAACGTCACCGGACCCGGACTCGCCTCCTTCTTCTCCTCGCGGGGTGATCCCACGTCCGGCGAGCGCGCCGCTCCCGAGAGCGCCGACTGAGGTCGGGACGAACTGCCCGATTTTAAGTGCATCCGGGTCGGACGATCGGCTATGAGCTCGGCTACCAAGATCGTCCTCACTGTCGTCGGCCTGTCGGCTATCGCCTCGCTCGCTCTCATCGCCAACGCGATGGCCTGACGCGTGTTCGACGAACGCGACCTCCGCGCCGATGTCGCCGCGGTCCGCGACGCGCGCGCTCCCGACGCGCTCGTCTACGATACCGAGCGCGACTTCGAAGTGCTCCCGACGGCGGCGCTCACCGACCTCACGATGGTCGTCGACGACGTGGAACCGCGGGGCTACTCGCCCCGGTGGCTCCCCGCTGACCACCCTGAGATCCTCGATCGCCTCGTCGGTGACGACGTCGTCGTCGGCGCCCCCGGTGACGGGAGCGTCGCGTGGACGACACAGACCGATCCGCCGATCGTCCTCGTGAAACCGCGCGTCGAGGGCTCGCCCGACGACTTCGTCGCGTTCCTCGTCGCCGAGGCGCTCGTGCAGGTCGGTCTCGACCTCCCCGAGCACTTCCTCGGGTTCTTCTGCGATTCGTACGCCGACTTCGCGGCGGCGACGCCGACCGACCCGACGACCACCTACCAGATCGCGCTCGCGGTCTACGACGCCCACCTCGGTCTCCACACCCGTGGGGTCTTCGCGGGGTGGGCGGATGCCGGGGAGCGCGGGTCGCTCCACGACGCGTGGGCGGACGCGGGTGAGCGTCTCCAACCCCGTCTCGACGGGCTCGGACGCGCGGTCGCGAGCGGTGAGACGCAGTTCGCGGATGCGGCGGAACTCGCCGCCGCGGGCGTCAAGCACGATCTCGATCTCCCCGCGCCCTTCGACGCGCTCGATGATCCCGCGTACCGCGAGCACGGTGCGAGCTACGCGGTCGCGTGGGCCGAGCGCGTGTTCGAGTGACGGTCCGTGGCGTCGTTGTTGTGTGATCGGCCCGCTCGATCCGCGTCGTCCACTCGAAATGCCGGGGGTCGCTAGAAGTCGACGTCGAGACCGCCGTCCTCGTGGAGGTCGAGGACGCCGTCGCAGAGGTCGCGGAAGCGATCGATCGTCTCGGCGTCGTGGACCTCCGTGGAGACGTGGAAGAGACCGACGGCGTCGGACGTCTCCAAGAGACGCGTGAGGCGGTCGAGGGCGTCGATGGCGCGCTCGTCGTCGGCGTAGTACGCGAGCTCGGTGATCGAGTCGAAACTGACCCGTCGTTTCCCCTCCGTGTCGGCGAGGAACTCATCGGTGACGGTGAGGATGCCGTCCACGTCGTCCGGCGAGGAGACATAGCGGATGTTCTCGGCGCTCCGCCGGGAGTAGCCCCGATCGACGGAGAGCGTATCGAGGATCTTCGCGCTCGTCTCGTCGACGTCGTAGTGGTCGAGTTTCTGCATGACTTCGCGGGCGGTGGTCCGCGTGGAGATGACGAGGAAGGAGTCCGTGTCGGTCTTGAGGAAGTCCGTGTCGATGCGGTCCGTCTCGCCCGTGCTCGGGTGGAGGAGGAGAACGGCGGTGCCGCCCGGGATCGTCTCCGGAGCGCCGTCGATCGCCAGCCGGTAGTCCATATCCGGTACGTGTGTGGCACCGACTTAGAGGTGGGTGATCCCGTACCACTCCGATCGATTGCCCACCGAAGACGCCGACGACGAACCGCTCGCCGAAGACGCCGTCCCCGCCTCAGAAGACGCTATCGGCGGTCGCGGCAGCGTCGGAACGCGTGCGTCCCGACTGGCTCACGAGACCACAGGTCTCGTGAACGCCGACGATGTCGGCGCCGCGCGCCTCAGAAGACGCTATCGGCGGTCGCGGCGCCGACCACGCTGAACACCGCCCCGA
Organism: Halarchaeum acidiphilum MH1-52-1; assembly: GCF_000474235.1. GTDB lineage: Archaea > Halobacteriota > Halobacteria > Halobacteriales > Halobacteriaceae > Halarchaeum > Halarchaeum acidiphilum. Next base: position 12,080 of record NZ_BATA01000027.1, on the reverse strand, counting down.
CGCTCGTCGCTTTCAGCGTGAAGAGCGCGAGACCGACCGGCCCGACGCCGAGGTCGAGGTCGGCCGCGAACGTCGCCGGCGCGTGGAAGGCGAGCGCGAGAACGAGCACGGAGCCGAAGGCGACCGCCATCAGCGAGACGAAGCGGACGGGGACGCCACCCACCTCCGCTTCGCGCTCGGGGTCGCGGTCGTCATCGGCCTCGTAGAGCGCGCCGTAGCCGATGGCGGCGACGAGCGCGAGCGTCACGAGGACGTGATACCAGTGCATCCGGCTCGCGAGTTCCCACACCTCGGCGGTGACGACGAACGGCCCGGCGAGGAGGAAGCCGCCCACGACCTGCTGGGCAGTGTCCGCGATCGCGTAGCGCTTGCTGCGTCCGACCATACGTGGGTCGTCGGCTCGCCCGCGATTGAATGTTCCCCCGTGCGTCCGCGGGCGACGACGAACGCGCTGAGGTTCCCCCGCCACGTCTCGATTGGCCACCTACGGTCGAATCGTGTGTGCGCCACCTACGATCGAATCGCGTGCGTGCGCCACCTACGGTCGAATCGCGTGTGTGCGCCTCCTACGGTCGAATCGCGTGTGCGGCTCCTATGGCCGGATCGCGTGTGGGTGTCCCCTACGGCCGATCGTAGGTCACGTCGCGGGTCTCGCCGCCCCGCGTGACGGTGTGCGTCGCGGGGTCGGTCCGCGCGACTTCGCGTCCCGCCTTCACGACGCGGAGACGCGGCGCGCGTTTCCGGAGCGCGTCGAAGGGCGAACGCGCGTCGTGGACGACGAGCGATCCCTCGGCACCCGCTTCGAGTCCGTACTCCGCGCCGGCGCCGACCACCTCGGCGTTCGCCGTCGTGAGCATCTCCCAGATCGCGCCGACGTCGTCGTGGCCCGCCATGTGCGCGTAGTGCAGGAGGACGAACGCGGCGTCGAGCTGATCGCCGACGCCGTAGTGATACCACGGATCGACGACGGAGTCGTGCCCGATCCCGACCGTGACGCCCGCCTCGCGTAGCTGGTCGATGCGGGTGTGGCCCCGCCGCCGGGGGTAGTCGTCGTAGCTCCCCTGCAGGACCGAGTTGTCCGGCGGGTTCGTGACGACGCTCACGCCGCTCTCCGCGAGCAGCGAGATCACCTTGTCCGCGTAGGCGTTCGGATAGGAGTGCATCGCGGTCGTGTGGCTCGCGGTCGTCCGCTCGCCCATACCGCGTTTCAGGGCTTCGCTCGCGAGCACTTCGGTGAAGCGCGAGCCGGGATCGTCCGTCTCGTCGATGTGGAGATCGAGCGGCAGGTCGTGGCGCTCCGCGAGGTCGACCGCCGTTCGCACGTCCCGCACGCCGTCCTCGCGCGTGTGCTCGTTGTGCGGGATGCCACCGATCACGTCGACGCCCATCTCGACGGCGTCGCGCAGGCGGTCCTCGTGCTCGGGTGCCGTGAAGACACCGTCCTGCGGGAACGCGACGACCTGTAGGTCGACGACGTCGAGTTCCTCGCGAAGCTCGCAGAGCGCCTCGACGCCGACGAGGGACGCCTCGGTCGTGTCCGCGTGCGTGCGGACGCGCGTGATACCGTGGCTCACGAGCCAGTCGATCGCCTCCGTCGCGCGTTCCTTCACGTCCGCCTTCGTCACCGACGCCTTCCGCTCGGCCCAGACGTCGATGCCCTCGGCGAGCGTCCCCGACTCGTTCCATCGCGGGTCGCCCGCGGTCAGCGTCGCGTCGAGGTGGATGTGCGGCTCGATCAACGGCGGCGTCACGAGTCGGCCGTCGGCGTCGAACGTGTCGCGCTCGTCGAACGCGCCCGGATCGGTCTCTCCCACTGTCCGCACGGCGTCGATCCGGCCGTCGCGGACGACGACGTCCACGCGCTCCCCGTCGCGCGTCGTCGCATCCGTCACGAGGTAGTCATCGCTCATGTACGAACGGTCACGTTTCTCGCGCAAAAGCGTGCTGTTCGAGAGCCAATGCGTCCTCGACGTGACGGACCGATACCGTTTACCCGTCTCAGGTGTGCTACGTTAGTAGCACACTATGGCCGATACGTCATGGCAACGGCTGTTGCGACGCGCGGTACTGGGTGAAGAGGGGCTCGCGGATCCGGACTGGCCGGTGGATCACGTCCCCCGAAGCGAGCGCCGCGACCTCCTCAGCATCTCGGCGGTGCTGTTGGGATTCGTCTTCTTCGCGGGCACGATGTGGTCCGGCGCGGAGGTCGGTGCGGCCATCGGCATGCAGCGGACCCTCTCCGTGATGGCCGTCGGCTACGCCATCCTCGGCGTCTACGTCGCCGTGCTCTGTCTCATCGCTGCGCGCGCCGGTCTCACGACCGTCTTGCTCGCGCGCTACACGTTCGGCTCGGCGGGCGCGAAGTGGGCCGACCTCCTCCTCGGTGGGACGCAGGTCGGCTGGTTCGGCGTCACGATCCCGATGGTCGCCGTCCCGACCGCCTCCTACTTCGGCGTCAACACCCCGACGTGGGTCGCCGCGCTCACCGTCGTCTGGGGAGTGCTCCACCTCTCCAGCGCCTACGTCGGCTACGACGGCATGGAGAAGCTCTCGTTCGTCGCCGTCCCCGTCCTCGTCATCGTCGGCCTCGTCTCCACGTACATCGCGGCCGGTGACGTCGGCGGCGTCTCGGCGCTCTTGCACGTCGCGGGCGATTCGGGGACGGCCATGACGTTCGGCGCGGCGGTCACCGTCGTCGTCGGCACGTTCGTCAGCGGCGGTACGCAGGCGCCGAACTGGGCGCGCTTCGCCGAGAACTCGCGGGTGGCCTTCTGGGCGGGACTCATCGCCTTCCTCCTCGGAAACGGCTTCCTCTTCCTCAGCGGCGCGGTCGGCGGCGCCGTCTACGCCGGCACCGGCGGCGACCTCTACGAGGTACTCGCCGCACAGGGCCTCGCCACCGTCGGTCTCATCGCGTTGATCCTCAACATCTGGACGACGAACGACAACTCCGCGTACGCGTTCGGCGTCGCCGGGAGCGAGGCGTTCGACCACGAGCGCAAGCGCCCGTTCGTCCTCGCGGGCGGATTCGTGGGCATCGTCCTCGCGCTCCTCGGCGCGTCGAGCCTCCTCGTCCCGTGGTTGAACGTCCTCGGCACCTACGTCCCGCCGCTCGGCGGCGTCGTCATCGCCGACTTCCTCGTCCGCTGGCGCCTCCGCGTCCCCCGGATGGCGGACGTCTCCTTCGCCGTCCTGCGACCCGTTCCCGTCGCCGCGTACGTCCTCGGCTGTCTCGGCGCCGTCCTCACCGCCGGATCGGTGATCCCGGGCGTCACCGCCCCGAGCGTTCTCCCCGGAATCCCGGCGCTGAACGGCATCCTCGTCGCCATCGTCGCGCACGTCCTCGGCTACTACGCGCTCGAACGCCCGGGGCTTGCGACGACGCACGACGTCGCCTCGAACGCGTCGTACACGCACGAGTCCTAGACGACCACGAGTCAGGGGCCGTGATCGGAGCGCGCTTCCGAACCGCTTTAGCCCGCCACGGACGTCCATCCCCCATATGAGCGTCCGCGAGGAGTTCGACGAGTGGGCGGCCTCGGGCCGCGATAGGGGCATGGAGGACCGACACTGGCACACCGCGAAACACGTCCTCGCGCGGATGCCGGTCGAGGCGGGCGACACCGTTCTCGACCTCGGGACGGGATCGGGGTACGCCCTGCGCGCGCTCCGCGAACGCGATATCGGGCGGGCCTACGGTCTCGACGGCGCCCCGGCGATGGCGCGCAACGCCCGCTCGTACACCGACGATCCCGCGATCGGCTACGTCGTCGGCGACTTCGACGACCTCCCGTTCGCCGACGACAGCGTCGATCACGTCTTCTCGATGGAGGCCTTCTACTACGCGCCCGATCCCGCCCACACCCTCGAGGAGGTGCGTCGCGTCCTCCGGCCCGGCGGGACCTTCTACTGCGCGGTGAACTACTACGAGGAGAACGTCCACTCGCACGGCTGGCAGGCCGACATCGGCGTGGAGATGACGCGCTGGTCGCGCGGGGAGTACCGCGAGGCCTTCCGCGAGGCCGGTCTCCACGTCGCCGAACAGGACACCGTCCCCGACCGCGAGATCGAGATCCCCGACGAGTCGGCTTTCCCCCACGAGGCTTCGAGACGCGCGAGGCGATGGTCGAGCGCTACCGCCGCTGGGGAACGCTGCTCACCGTCGGCGTCGCGCCGTAGCGGCTAGCGCTCCAACACGACGGCGTCCGCGGGATCGAAGCCGAGCGTCACCGACCCCGTCGGCGCGTCGTCGAGGCGTGCGACGACGTCCCGACCGTTCCACTCGAAGTGCACCCGATAGCCGTCGCCGAGGAACTCGACGTCGCGGACGCGCGCGTCGAACTGATTGTGTGAGGCGTTCACGTCCAGCGATTCCGGCCGTACACAGAGCGTCACCGGCCCGCGGTGATCGCCGGTGACGGCGAACTCGGTCTCCCCCGCGCGCACGAGCGACCCCTCCGTTTCGCCTCCAACCGCCCGCCCGTCGAGGCAGTTGTTCTCGCCGAGGAACTCGGCGACGAAGCGCGTTTCCGGCCCGTCGTACACCGCCTCCGGTTCGCCGACCTGCGCGATGCGCCCGTCGTGCACGACGGCGAGGCGGTCGCTCACCGCGAGCGCCTCCGCCTGATCGTGCGTCACGTACACCGTCGTCACGCCGAGTTCGCGCTGGACGCGTTTCAGTTCGAGGCGCAACCGATCGCGCAGGCGCGCGTCGAGCGACGAGAGCGGTTCGTCGAGGAGGAGGACGTCGGGCGCTGGCGCGAGCGCGCGGGCGAGCGCGACGCGCTGTCGCTGGCCGCCGGAGAGTTCGTCCGGGTCCCGATCACCCATCCCCGCGAGATCGACGAGATCGAGCATCGCCGCCACGCGCTCGTCCACCGAGCCGTCGGGCGGGTCGAATCGGAGACCGTACGCGACGTTCTCGCGTACCGTCATCGTCGGGAAGAGCGCGTAGTGCTGGAAGACGACGCCGACGCCGCGCGCCTCCGGGGGGACGTCCGAGACGTCCGTGTCGCCGAAGCGGATCGCGCCCGCGTCCGGCGTCTCCAGCCCCGCGATGCAGCGCAGCGTCGTGGTCTTCCCGCATCCTGACGGGCCGACGAGCGTGAAGAACTCCCCGTCGCGCACGCCGAGGTCGATCCCGCGCAGCGCCGCCACGTCGCCGTACGTCCTCCGGACGCCAGACAGTTCGAGGCGCACCATCACCCCTCCCACCGCCCGCCGAGGCGTTCGACGACGACGAAGCTCGCCGCGGTGACGACGAGCAGGACGGTACCCATCGCAGCCGCAGGCCCGAGATACGGACCGATGGAGGGGTTCGAGAGGTAGCGCTCGAGGGCGATCGGCATCGTGTACGTCGCCCCGTCGCGCGCGAGGACGATAGTCGCGTTGAACTCGCCGACGCTGACGGCGAACGCGAACGCGGCGCCGGCGACGACGCCCGGCGCGACGAGCGGGAGCGTGACGTCGCGGAACGCCCGCGCGGGACCGGCACCGAGAGTGCGCGCGGCGGCGACGAGATCGCCCTCGACGCGCGCGAGCAGGGGCGCGACGTTGCGCACGACGAACGGGTAGCCGGCGACGGCGTGCGCCGCCACGATGGCGACGGGCCCCGTCACCGAGAGGTGATACCCGAGGACGTCGACGCCGAAGACGAGCCCCTGTAGGAGACCGATACCGGTGACGACGCCGCTGACGGCGAGCGGTGCCATGAGGAGCGCGCCGGCGAGGCGGCGGAGACGCCCCTTGTCCGACGTGACGACGGCGACGCTGACGCCCATCGGGACGGCGATCGCGACGGCGCCGACCGCGAAGACGAGGCTGTTCGAGACGGCGACCGTCGGGCGCGTCCCCCCGGATCCCAGCTGTTGGGCGAGGAGGAACGCGTAGTTCGCCGTCGAGAGCGATCCCGCGCGCGTGAGGCTCTCCGCGATCATGCTCGCGAGCGGGCCGACGTAGAGAACGAGCGCGACGAGAGCGTAGGCGGCGGCGAGGAGCCGTCCGGCGCTCGGCGGACCGACGAGCGGGACGCGCTCGACAGTCGCGCTCGCGGTGCCGGCTCCGCCACCGCGCTCGTACCGGAGGTAGACGTAGGTGAGCGTGAGCGTGATCGCCGCCTCGAGGACGGCGAGCGACGCCGCCTCGGTGAGATCGAGGTTCGAGACCAGCGAGTAGATCCACACCTCGACCGTGGCGAGCTGCAACCCTCCCAAGGCGAGGACGATGGGAAACGCCATGAAGTCGAAGACGAAGACGAGCAGGACCGCGGCGAGGAAGGTGGGGAGCAGTTGGGGGGCGACGACGTCGAGGAACGCCCGCCAGCGCGGCGCGCCGAGGGTGCGGGCCGTCTCGACCGCGCGCGCGTCCACGGTGTCGGCGGCGGCGACGACGAAGCGCGTGACGAGCGGCGCGTTGTAGAAGGTGAGTGCGGCGACGACGAGCGGCAGATCGAACGCCACGGTGAGGTGGAGACCGACGACGCCGAGCAGGTCGTTGAGCGCGCCGTGCGTGCCGAACATCGCCGTGAACCCGACCGCGACCATGATCGCCGGGAGGACGAACGGGACCACGGTGAGCGAGCGAATCGTCTCTCGTCCCCTGAACTCGTAGCGCGCGAGGACGTACGCGCCGGGGAGACCGACGAGGACGGCCCCTCCGGTGCCGAGGACCGCGAGGTAGGCGGTGAAGCCGAAGAGACCGGTTCGGACCGCGGGGAAACCCGCCCGGACCCACCCGACGATAGCGTCCGGGGCACCCGCCGGGTTCGCGAGGCGCCCGCGAGTGCGCCGAAGTAGAACGGGTCGGTGAGCGTCGCCCACAGCGGCGCGATCGAGAGGTGTCCGCCGCTGGTGACCGCCGCGGCGAGGACGGTGCCGACGGGGTAGTAGAAGACGACGAGGAGGACGACGCACGTCGCGAGAAACGCCCCGCGCGCGCCCACCGCGTCCGCGACGGCGTACGCTCGCGCGACGACGCCGGACCGTCGGATCAGTGACTCGCGACCAGTCGTGCCCACTGTTCGATCCACTCCGTGACGTTCCCCGCGAGCTCGTCGTACGTGAATGTCACGGGGGTCGGCGGCGTCTGCGCGTACTTCGCGTAGCTCCCGGAGAGCGATCCCGTGGTCGTCGCGGGGAACTCGTAGTTGCGCTGCGGGATCACGTCCTGTGCGTCCGGCGAGAGCATGAAGTCGACGAACGCGCGCGCGAGATCGGGGACGTCGCTGTCGGCGAAGACGGCCGCACTCTCGGGGTTCGCGTACCCCTCGTCGTTCAGGAAGGCGATCTCGTACTTCTCGAGGTCCTCGCCCTCGTTCGCGGCGTACACCTGATCGTTCGAGTACGAGACGACCATCGGGGCTTCGCCCTTCGTGTAGGCGTTGTACGCGGCCTTCCACGTGTCGAGAACGCGGACGTCGTTGTCGAGGAGATCCCGCCAGTAGTCGAGATAGCCGTCCGCGCCCTTCTCGTGGATCGTGTGGAGGAGGAATGCCTTCCCCGTGTCCGCGCTCTGGGCGTTCTCCATCAGGAGGTCGCCCCGATATCGCGACGCCAGCAGGTCGTCGAACGTCTCGGGCACGACGTCGAGCGTCGTCGCGTCGACGACGGGCGTGATGTACCCCGTGTCGTAGGGGAGCGCGCGCCCCCGCGGATCGATCGAGAGCTCGTCCTTCACGTCGCCGGCGTGCGAGAGGTCGTCGCCGACGTTCGCGAAGAGCCGGTCGTCGAGTTCGCGGTCGACCCGAACGAGTTCGTCCGTGTTCAGCCCGACGTAGACGTCGGCGTCGATACTCGCTCCCTGCTTCGCGCGCTGGACGTACTCGTTGATGCTCGACGATCCCGTCGACGGCGTCGTCCACTCGACGGTGACGCCGTCGTGTGCGGTCTCGAAGTGCTCTTTGAGCCACGCGCCCGGCGAACTCTCGTCGCCGACGTAGGTGGGGTACGTCGCGACGGTGAGCGTCCGCGACCCGGACGCCGTCCCCGACGTCGCGTTCGTCGCGCTCGTCGTGACCGTCCCATCGCTCCCGGACTCGCCGTCGCCCGTGCAGCCGGCGAGGGCGAACGCGCCCGTCGCACCGGCCGCCCGCAGGTAGTCCCGTCGCTTCACTACGTGGTTGTCATACTCGGTCGTACTCGTAGCTGTCGGTCCGCGCGTACGATCGCGGCACCGTCCTCCAGTTCTTCCCGATCGTCGGGCCGCTCGCGGCCGCCCCCCTCGTCGAATCGGCTCGCCTCCCTGACGAGGAAGGCAAGTACAGGACCTAGTCGTCCGCGTCGCCCGATTCGAGCGGTCGATCCGCCGCCTTCCACTCCGTGAGGCTCCCCTCGTAGAAGGAGACGTTCGGATAGCCGAGCCACCGCAGCACGACGAACGTGTGGCTGATCCGTCGCGCCGTGTTGCAGTAGAGGACGACGTGCTTCTCGGGCGTGACGCCCTTCGATGCGAAGATCCCCGCGACCGCCTCCCGGTCTTTCAGCCCCCGCGTCTCCTCGTCGACGACCTCCTTCCAGTCGAGGTTCACCGCGCTCGGGATGTGGCCCTCCGCGTACTCCGCGGGCTCCCGCGTGTCGACGATGACCGCGTTCTCCTCGTCCATCGCGGCCGCCACGTCCTCGATGGTGACGAGCGGCGAGTCCGCGGGGCGCTCGACCGCGTACGTCGTCTCTTCGACCTCCGGCGCTTCGGTGCCGGTCTCGTGTTCCCGCATCCACGCCGAGTAGTCGCCGTCGAGCAGGTGGAGGTCGTCGTGTCCGTAGAGCAGCGCGGTGACGAGGAAGCGCGCCGCGAAGACGCCGTGCGTGTCGTCGTACGCGACGACGGTGGTGGTCTCGTCGATTCCGCGCTCGCCGAGGAGCGCGGCCCACTCCCCCTCGGGCGGGAGCATCCCCTCCTCGCCGCCGCCGCGGAAGGCGTCGAATGGGACGTTGACGGCGCCCGGAACGTGCCCGATGCCGTCGTACTCCCACGCGTCGCGGACGTCCACGACGACGACGTTCGGGTCCTCCCTGTGCGCGTCCAGCCACTCCGCGGAGACGATGACGTCCTCGTCCATTGCCCCCGACTACGCCGGCCGGGAGGTTACCGCTTCGGGTCCCGTCTCGTATGGTCGGTGGTAGCACACAGATGCGGTCACAGAAACCAGCGAAAGCTACTTCTTTCGGGCGCGGTCGATCGCACGACGTCCGCTCGATGCCACCGATAGCGGTAATATCTGCACGGAGTCGGCAGGGGCGGGGGAACCTGCACGGGTACGCACCATTATATGTATGGGGTCGCAAACGTCGCGTATGGTAGACGACGACTACGCCAACGACGTTCTCGTCAGCGCGGACTGGGTCGAGTCCAACCTCGACGAGTTCGAGAGCGACGACCCCGGCTATCGACTGGTCGAGGTCGACGTCGACACCGAAGCGTACGACGAGGAGCACGCCCCCGGCGCCATCGGCTTCAACTGGGAGACCCAGCTTCAGGACCAGACACAGCGCGACATCCTCTCGAAGGAGGACTTCGCGACGCTGCTCGGCGAGCACGGCATCAGCGAGGACTCCACGGTCGTCCTCTACGGTGACAACTCCAACTGGTTCGCCGCCTACACCTACTGGCAGTTCAAGTACTTCGGCCACGAGGACGTCAAGATCCTCGACGGCGGCCGCGACTACTGGCTCGAAGAGGGCTACCCGACCACGGACGAGGTCCCCGAGTTCGACTCCGTGAACTACACCGCACGCGGTCCCTTCGAGTCCATTCGCGCCTACCGCGACGACGTCGAGAACGCGATCGAGCGCGGCATCCCGCTCGTCGACGTCCGTTCGCCCGAGGAGTTCAGTGGCGAGATCCTCGCGCCGCCCGGACTGCAGGAGACCGCCCAGCGGGGCGGCCACGTCCCCGGCGCACAGAACATCTCGTGGGCCGCGACGGTGCAGGAGGACGGCCGCTTCAAGTCCGAAGAGGAACTGGCGGAACTCTACGGTGACGAAGGCGTCGAGAACGATCAGGAGGTCGTCACCTACTGCCGCATCGGCGAGCGCTCCTCGATCGCGTGGTTCGCGCTCTCCGAACTGCTCGGCTACGACGACGTCACCAACTACGACGGCTCGTGGACCGAGTGGGGCAACCTCGTCGACGCCCCCATCGAGACCGGCTCCGGCGAGTAACGCGGCCTTTTTCCACCTCGGGTCGCCTGCGGCGACCGCTCGGTGCGAAAAGCTCGTTCAAAAAGCCCGCGCCCTCGCTTCGCTCGGGGCGCGCGAACCGCTCATTTTGTTCGCGGACACGACCGCACAGCGATCGCTCCGTGGTTGCTACCCGAGTCTACTGCTCCCGTTCAACCAAACGCCACTACTGCCGGCGACGGTGGTTATTAGCCGCGCGATGTCCAATCCCCGCCCATGACTCCCGACGAGTTCGTCGAATCCGTCCGCGAGGACAACGACACCGCGCTCAGCCGCCTCAGCTCCTCGAAGTCCCTCTACGCCGCCACGGGCGGGGAACTCGAATCCGAAGAAGTGCTGCACGCCGCTGCGGATGCCGAGCACGCTGCCGCGGAGACGTTCGCCGACTGGGCGGCTGACGAGGGGACCGACACGCCCGCGGGCGAGACGTTCGCCGACGCCGCCGACCAGGAGCGCGAGCACTACGAGACGGTCCTCGGTGAGCTCGGCGAGCACGAACCGAGCGACGACGTCTCCGCGATGCAGGCCTACCTCCGCGACCTCGACACGACCGTCGAACGCGTCGGCGGGATGGTCGGACGCGTCCTTGCCACCGAGAAATCGAAAGAGCAGTACACGGGCTTCTTCACCGGGCAGGCGGACCCGATGACTGCTTCCACCTTCCGCGACCTCAAGGACGACTTGGAGGGACAGCTCCACGACGCACGCGACCTCCTCGCCGAGGTCTGTGAGGACGAAGCCGACTGGGAGACGGCGAAGGACGCGGCTGATGCGGCCATTCAGGCCGCCTACGACGAGTACACCGAGCAGCTCGAATCGATGGGCGTCAACCCGAAACCGGTCTGTTAAGCCACCAACGCGTCCTCTCGAAGGTGGCTCTCGTCGCGCTTATCGGCCCTCGCGCAGCCGTGTCCCCGTCCCCGCCGGGAGACCCGCGTCCTCGACGGCCGCGACGACCGCGTCCACGTCGTACTTGACGCGGTGTTCCTCTATGGACAGGTCGTCGAGATCCAGAACGGCGTACGCCGCGCGCGGATCACCGTCGCGCGGCTGCCCGACGCTCCCGGGATTCACGACGATCCCGTTCGCGAACTCACGGTGGGCCTGTACGTGCGTGTGCCCGAGGACGAGAACGTCCTCATTCCCCAGTAGATCCGACGAGAACTCCCGCGGGTACGTGTAGTGATCCACTCGCTCCGGGTGGTCGTGGACGACCTTCACGCGGCCGTCGCAGACCACGCGCTCGCGCGGGAGCGCATCGACCCACGCGCGCTCGCCCCCGCCGAGGCGCTCCCGGGCGTACGTGATCCCCGCCCGCGCCATCCCGTTCCCCTCGAAGCTCCGTCCCGACGCGAGCATTCGGTCGTGGTTTCCCGTCACCGTCGGAACGTCGCGCTCACGCAGGTACTCGACGCACTCGGACGGCCACGGATTGTAGCCGACGACGTCGCCCGCACAGAGCAGGGCGTCCACGGCCGGCATATCAGCTATCACCGCCTCCAGCGCGATCTCGTTCGCGTGAATGTCGGAAATAAGCCCAACGCGCATACGACGCGATACGCGACGGCGTCGCAAAACGGTGTCCCCGCCCCGTCTTCGCGGCTATCACCGCTCGCGAACGCACGGGACCGATCGCTGGACGAACGACGCGCACGCTCAACACCGATGTCGTCACCAGTCACGACTGCCCGCCCTCCGGACCGGACGTCGACCGGCGAACGCTCGGGCCGTGCCGTGATTCAGCGTGGCGGGGAGGGTGGTGGTTCGACGGGATTTTATGCACCCCGGCCATCGGAATAGATGCGAACGACGTGACGTGGTCCGGTTCACCCGGTGCCACCGACGTACGCCCTCCGCCGCCGCGGACCACACTCTGGGATCCGCCTGACACGAGTCGGGATGGGT
>NZ_BATA01000028.1 GCF_000474235.1 Halarchaeum acidiphilum MH1-52-1 | reverse complement strand
CTTCAATCCGACTAGGGTTCGTCTGTAACTCGCGGGCGATGTGGCGCGACCTCCCGGAGGACGCCCTTCAATCCGACTAGGGTTCGTCTGTAACGCGAGGTCGCCGACCTCGTCAAGGACCCATGTCATCCTTCAATCCGACTAGGGTTCGTCTGTAACGGTGCCCGGTTCAGGGCACACAGCGCGTCGTACCGGGGCGTGACACAAAGTGTTTCCGTCGACCTGCGATGTCCCTCGGACCCCCGGGGGGTCGACGGCTAGGGGATGAACTGGAGGAGGGCGAAGACGGCGCCGAGGGAGATGACGGTGGTGACGAAGACGTTCGCGGAGGCGAGGCGGGTGTCGCCGCCGAGTTGCGTGGCGTAGATGAACGTGGAGATGGCGGTGGGCATGGCGAGCATGACGACGCCGGTGCGGACGGTGATGGGATTGCTTCCGAGGAGCGTGAAGCCGGCGAGCGCGAGCAGGGGCATGCAGACGACTTTGAGCGCGACGACGGTGCCGACGGTGGGAACGTCCACGCCTTCGGGGTCGAGGACGAGCGACGCCGCGACGGAGAGGAGCGCGGCGGGGAGCGCGAGTTCCGACAGCCATCCGAGCGCGGTTTCGGCGACGTTGGGGACGGGGATTCCGACGGCGGCGAAGACCAGCCCGAGGACGAGCACGGCGAGGACTGGATTTCGGACGATACCGGCGAGTTCGTCGCGGAGGGATGCCTCGGCGTCGTTGATCGACGTCAACACGAGGATGGTCAGCGGGATCTGGACGAGCGAGCCGACGCCGAGGAGGATGCTCGCCTTCGCGGTGGCGCCGGGGCCGAGCGTCATCGCGACGATGGGCAGTCCGAGGAAGCCGAAGTTGCTGTGGTAGGACTGGACGACTGCGACGCTTCGCACCGGCGCCGCGTCGATGCGGCGGTGGACGAGCCAGCCGATGGCGGCGACGGCGAGCACGACGAGGACGAACACGGCGAGCATTCCCGGCGAGAAGACCGCGGCGAGGTCGGTGGTCGCCGTCGAGTCGAAGACGAGCGCGGGGAGCGCGAGGTAGTACGCGAATCGGGTGAGGTAGTCCGTCCGCTCGGGCGTGAGCACGCCGATCCGGCGCGCGACGAGCCCGCCACCGAGAAGCCCGAACATGTAGAGGAGGTTCGACGCGAGACTCATACGGGCGAATCGCGTGGGGGGCGTTTGCCGTTTTCGCTCCCGGGTGCCCGGGCTGAGAAATCGCCGTTCGGACCGCGATACGGCGTTCGGGTCGGAGAGCAGGCGTTCGGGTCGGAGAGCAGGCGTCCGGTTTGGAAACTGTGGGTCTGGGGCAGCGATCGCCGAACCGACGGACGCGGAGGGTCCGTTTCGTCTGTTCTCGCTGAGAGGAGGAGACGCGGAATCGGAGGCGGCCGACGATGGGGTTCTCAGGTGGGGAATCCGCAGGATACGTCGGGGGAGCCGCGACGGCGAACACGGCGGGAGTCCGTTTCGTCTGTTTCCGCACCGGAGGAGCCTCGCGGGGCCGAAAGCGCCGGTCGTCAGTTTCCAGCGACGATGTCGGCGACGCGCCCGCGGTCGAAGAGATGTTCGTCCGCCGGGATGTCCGGATAGGGCTGGCCGTCCGTGTAGCCCGGCCACTCGCCGAAGACGTCGGGGTAGAGCTGTTTGGCGGTCATCTCCAACTGGAAGAGGTTCATCAGTGGGCCTTGATAGCGCATTCCCTGCGCGTAGACGCGGTCGTTCTGCACGGCGGAGAGCGTCTTCCCGACGGAGTTCGAGCGGAGGCGCTCGCGGACGCTCTCCATGTCGTAGCGCGAGGTCATCCCCCAGAGGTGGAGGATGACGTCGGGGTCTGCGTCGGCCATCGTCTCGTATCCGACCGATCCCCAGAGACCGTCCCACTGCTGATCGCCGAAGGCGTCGATCGCGGCGAGCGGGCGGGTGTCGGCGAGCCAGAAGCCGGGGTGGTTGATGTGGTACGTCCAGAACTGGCCGTCGCCGAGGGTGACGCGAACGGCGGTCGGCCGCTCCTCTTTCGGCGGGAGGTTCGATGTGAGGCGATCGATGAGGTCCGCGTGGACGGCGTTCAGCCGCTCGTAGCGCTCGCGCTCCCGGAAGACGTCCGCGACGTGCCCGAAGAGTTCCCAGAGCGTGTAGTATCGGTAGTCGTCGGCGTAGGGTTCCGGGGGTTCGTTGTGCGTGCCGCTGTAGAAGTTGCCGAAGAACGGTGCGATGTTCTCGACGACGTCGTCGACGTCGCTTCGTCCCCAGTTCTTCTGCGTCGTCGCCCACGCCGGGCCGAGGAGGTGGACGTCGCTGTCGAGCTTGTAGAAGAACTCCTTCGTGAAGTTGTCGTACGGGTTCGGGAGACCGTGCCAGTCGAAGGACACCCCGTCGAGGTGTTCGTAGTAGTAGTTCATCGTCGTCCCGGACATCTCGGGGACGAACAGCGAGTTGACGGCGTCGCCGTGTCCGAGCGCGACGAGCATGTCCGCGTACTGCGGGTACATCACGAAGGCGTTCTCGGGGACGCTGTCGAAGGCGACGTCGCCGACGGGCGAGATGCTCGCGGTGTACGTCCCGCCATCGCTCTCCTTCGTCGTACTCGTCGACGTCGCGCTCGACGCCTCGTTCGTCGTTCCGTCGTTTCCACCGCCCGTACAGCCGGCGAGGAGGGCGCTGCCGACGGTCCCCGCCCCGGCGAGGTACGCGCGTCGCGTTCTCCGCGGTGTTCCGTCCGCCATGGTTTAGGTATGCCTAAATGGACGGATATGGGTTTCGGATCGAGCGTATCGAACGGGCGAGAGTCAGGCCGGCCCGAAGCTCTCGATGGCGGCCTCGGCGGGATCGCGGTCGGCGTCTTCGAGGAGCGCCTTCACGTCCTCGACGAAGTCGTCGAAGCCGAAGACGTAGACGGCGGGCGTGGGGACGGTGGGGTGGTCGGCGTCGAGTTCGTCGAGAGCGTCGACGACGGCGACCGTTGCGCCCGCGTCGCGGAGCGCGTCGAGTCGGGCGCGGTGGGGTGGGTTTTCGCCGCGGTAGACGACGGTCGCGTCGTGGCCCGCCTCGACGGCGCGCTCCGCGACGCCGACCGCGGGACCGATGCCGGGACCGGCGGCGTAGACGGCGACGTCGCCCTCGCCCCGGTACTCGACGTTCCCGAGCGGGCCCTCGATCTCGACTACGTCGCCGACGTCGCGGGCGGCGAGCCACGTCCCGAGCGACTCCTCGGGGGACTCCCCCTCGGGTGAGCCGACGGTGATCTCGAAGGTCTCGGCGGCGTCCGGCGAGGAGATCGTGTAGTAGCCGGCGTCGCCGTCGCCGGGGCGGCGCACGAGGACGAACTGGCCGGGCGCGGCGTCGAACGACGCGGGCGCGTCGAGTTCGATGGCGACCGTCTGCGGGCCGACGTCCGCGACGGCGGCGACCGTGAGCGTTGGCATGACTCGAAGGTAGAGCGGAACGAGGGATAAACGACGCGTCTCGGACGATTTAGTCCGACTCGAAGCCCGCGGGCTGATCGTCACCGAGCGCCCGAGAACTCCCCTCGCGACGGTCGCGAACGAGCGCGCGGAGCGTCTCCACGTCCACCGACTCGCTCCCGAGGACGGCGAAGCCGGCGAAGACGACGAGGAAGCCGGCGACGGTGAGCGCCGTCACCGATTCGCCGAGGAGCGCCCACCCGCCGACCGTCGCGACGACGGGGACGAGGTAGAAGACGAGGTTCGCCGTGATGGCGCCCGTCTCGTCGAGCAGGCCGAAGTAGGCGATGTACGCGACGGCGCCGGCGAGGACGCCGACGTAGCCGAGCGCGAGGAGGGCGTTCGGCGTCCACGCGACGGCCGCGATCCGCTCCCCGCTCGCGAGGCTGAGACCGTGACAGAGCAGTGCGGCGATCGGGAGCGCCCACGCGGTGCGCGCCGTGCTGCTGAGGCGCCGCTACTCCGGCGGATGAGGACCGCGCCGAGCGCGCCGGCGACGGCCCCGCCGAAGAGGATGGCCTTCCCGACGGCGCCGCCGAGGAGGCCGGCGACCGAGGGGTCGATGACGAGGACGACGCCGGCGAGACCGACGACGAGACCGATCGCCCCGCGGCGCGAGAGGCGTTCGTCGGCGAGGAGGACGCCGGCGAAGACGGGCGTCAGGATCGGGTTGAGGCTGAAGACGATGGAGGCGACGGCGCCGCTCGCGTACTGTTCGCCGACGTAGATGAGTGCGTTCGCGAGGCCGATGGAGAGGACGCCGGTCGCGAGGATGCTGGCGACGTCGCCGCGGGTCCGCGGCAGGAGGTCTTCTCCGGTGTGCGTGGCGAGGACGTACGCGCCGAGGGCGACGGCCGCGACGTCGAAGCGGAGGGAGACGAACAGGAGGGGCGGGAAGAAGGAAAGCCCCTCCTTCGCGGCGACGAAGTTCCCCCCGAAGAGGAGGCTCGCGGCGGCGAACGCGACGAGGGTGCGCTTTGAACGGCTCATACACGAACGGAGGGGACGAACGCGTATAGATTCGGCCAGCAAATCTTGTGCGGCGGGAAACGCCCGCGCGGCGCACGCGGATTTCACATCGTGAAATCATTTCACGATGCGAAATCGATTTGGGTCGTCCGCCGCAAGGGCGTGTATGGAGCCCCTGCTGGCGGAAGTCGAGTTCCTCGCGCGCTCGGGGAACCGCGTCGACGTGCTGCGGCGTCTCGCCGAGGAGCGCCAGACGCGGACCGAACTCGCCGCGGCGACGGGCGCCTCGCAGGCGACGCTCGGTCGCATCCTCACGGACTTTCAGGAGCGCGCGTGGGTCGAGCGCGACGGGAGCGAGTACGTCGCCACCGCGACCGGCCGCCTCGTCGCCAGCGGTCTCGGCGACCTCCTCGACGCCCTCGCGACCGAGCGTCAACTCCGCGACGTCGTCGACTACCTCCCGGCGGACGCCATGACGTTCGACCTCGGGCACCTCGCTGACGCCACGGTGACGTTCCCGAGCGAGACGCGTCCGGACGCGCCCATCAAGCGCGTCGTCGATCTCATCGGCGACGCCGGGACCGTGACGGTCTTCTCGCACGCGTTCAACCACCAGAGCCTCGCGGCCGTTCACGAGCGCGTCCGCGACGACGAAGCGACGTTTCGCGGCGTGTTCTCCGAGGGCGCCATCGACGCGCTCGCGGACGACGACCCGCTTCGCGAACGCCTCGCGGCGCTCCTGAACCACGACGCGGCCGGGGTCCGCGTGCGCGAGGACGTCCCGCTCGCCGTCACGGCGGCCGACGAACGCGTCCACCTCATGCTCCGCGACGAGACGGGCGTCCTGCGCGCGTCGCTCGATACCGACGACGACGCGGTGCGCTCGTGGGCCGCGGAGACCTTCGAGCGCTACTGGCGGAGCGCCGCCCCGCTCGATCCGACGGGGCTTCCCTGAACGCCGGTCGGCGAACGCGACCGGCACCGTCGCCCGGCAGGCTTTTGTCCGAGTATCGAGATGGTCAGTTCAATGAGACCTACCCCGGGGGAGGGCGCGGTGGAGGCCACGTCCTTCCGGCGGCGGGTCGCCCTCCTCGCCGTCGCGCTCCTCGGCGTTCTCCTTCTCGCTCCGCCGATCCTCGACATCTGGCAGGACTGGACGCAACCGCCGTTCAAGCCGCTCTGGTCGACCCTCCTCGAGAACATCACCAGTCTCGTGCTCCCCGGCGTGCTCGTCCTCGGAAGCGTCTGGCTCGCCCGGCGCGACTGGAAGGACCGGTACGTCTACGGCGCCGCGGAGTGGGCGATCGCCATCGTCGTCGGCCACGCCGTCGTCCTCGGGTGGATCCTCTTCCAGCAGGCGTACGTCCAAGGCGACCTCAAGCCGTACTTCATCGCGATGGACGGCATCGTGTTGAGCGCGGACGTCGCGCTCGGCGTCGGCGTCTACAACGCGCGGAGCCGGCGGAACCGCGATCGCCTCGAACGGGAGCGCGATCGGCTCTCCGCGCTCTACGAGAACAGCACCGATCCGATCGCGACCGTCCGGTTCGACGGCGACGCGATCGTCGAGGCCGCGAACGGCGCGTTCCGCGAGCGCTTCGGCGAGGGCGTCGCGGACGTCCTCGCGGACGCGCCGCGCGAGATGACGGCCGACACCGTCCGCGAGTCGGGGGTCGACGGGACGCTCGAGTACGAGTGGGACGCGGGCGACGACCGGGACTACCGCGTCAGCGTGACGCCGATCGACGCTGACGACGACGCCGACGAAGACGTCCGCGTCCACGTCCGCGTCGCCGATATCACGGATCAGACAGAACTCGTCCGCGAGGCCGAGGCCAGAGAGCGCCTCGAACACCTCCACCGCGTCGCCTCCGATCTCGCCAGCGTCGACACCGCCGACTCCGCGTACGAGCGGGCGCTCAACGCCCTTCGTTCCACGATCGCGTTCGACGAGGCGTGCGTCGTCGTCGATGGCGACACCGTCGCCGGGCGCGGCGCCGAGACGACGCTCGATCGCACCGGCATCGAGCGCGTCCAGACGGGCGCCGTCCCCTCCGACGGCGGTGCGATCACGCGCACCGTCGACGGCGGCGAGACGGTGCTCACCGTCCCGGTCGGCGACGACGCCGTCCTGCAGGCCGGCGTCACCGAGTCGTCGCTGCGCGACTCGCAGGTCACCGCCGCCGAACTCCTCGGCACGCACCTCCGCGAGACGCGACAGCGCCTCGATCGCGAGGACCGCCTGCGCGACCAGCGCGAGCGCCTCGAACTCCTCAATCGGACGTTCCGCCACGACCTGATGAACGACGCGAACGTCATCGACGCCCGCGCGTCGCTCCTCGGGGAACACGTCGATGAGACGGGCGCCGAGTACCTCGCGACGGTGCAAGAGCGCGCCGGCGAGATGGGCGAGCGCATCGAGACGATGCGCTCGCTGATGAAGGCCGTCGAGGGCGAGGATCACGACCTCACGCCGATGCCGGCCGCGACGGCGATGAAGGCGCAGGTCGACGACGCCCGCGGGACGTATCGGGGCGCGGCCTTCGAGGTCGAGGCCCCGCTCCCCGACGTCGACGTCCTCGCGGACGACCTGCTCGCGGACGTCTTCCAGAACCTCCTCGCGAACGCCGTCGAGCACAACACCGCCGACGCCCCGCACGTCCGGATCTCCGCCGAGCGCGACGGCGAGGACCTCCTCGTCACGGTCGCGGACAACGGCTCCGGCGTCGATCCCGACCGACGCGACGCCGTCTTCGACCTCGGCGAGAAGGGCGAGGCGAGCGGCGGGACCGGGATCGGGCTCAACATCTGCAAGCGGATCGTCGACTCCTACGGCGGCGACATCACGATCACGGAGGCCGACGACCTCGGCGGCGCGGCCTTCACCGTCCGCCTGCCGATCGTCGAGTGACTTGGGTTCGGTCCCGCTCGTCAGGGAGACTCGGTCGACGATCCCGATGATTCGGAGACGACGATGTCGCCGACCATGCCGAGGTTGACGTGCGGCTCGCAGACGAAGTGGTATCTCCCGGGGACGGTGAACGTGTGGTCGTACGTGTGGTCCCTCCCCTCGATCTTCGGCTCGCCCTCCCAGTTCGCGTCGTCCGGCTGTTTCTTCGGGACGATGTTGTGGTTCGCGGTCTTCCAGACGAAGTGGACGGTCGTCCCGGCGTCGATCGTGAGGGGCTCGTCGGTTCCCGGTCGGAAGGCGTAGTCGACGAGGTTGCACTGGACGGTGTCCGCCGGGAGTGACGACGACGCGTTCGAACCACTGCCGCTATCGTCGCCGCCACCGCCGTTACCGCCACAGCCGGCGAGCGCGGACGTGGCGAGCGCGCCGGCGCTCGCGAGATAAGTTCGCCGCTCCATGCTCACTCATACCAGTAGGACCACCGAAAAGCGTGCCGATGCACGGCGGTTTCGCGCCGCCGCCACCCGATTCACGAGGAGACGCGTGATCTCCCCTCACCGACACCGTTCTCCCGACCGCCCGCTTCAGGGTTTGAGGAGGACCTTGAGGACGTCCTCGTCGCGGTTGTCGAAGCGCTCGTAGAGGTCGGGGGCCTCGTCGAGACCCGTCTCGTGGGTGACGACGAAACTGGGGTCGGCGACGTCCTCGGCGATGAGATCGCGGAGGTAGCGGTTGTACTTCTTGACGTCGCACTGGCCGGTGCCGAGCTTCTGGCCCTTCTCGAAGAGATCGCCGAAGTCGATGCCGAGGCGGCCCTGTGCGGCCATCTCGTTCTGCGCGCCGGGATCGGAGGGGACGTAGAGTCCGACGATTCCCAACTGTCCCTTCGGCTTCACGACGTCGACGAGTTGATTGAGGACGACCGCGGGGTTCTCGCGGGCGGCGTCGTAGGCGTCGCTCCCGACGTCCGTCTCCGGGTCGAGGGCCTGATAGCCCACGGCGTCAACGCCCTTGTCGACCTCGTCGCCGTAATCGGCGAGGATCTGCTCGACGGGATCGCCCTCCTCGAAGTTGATCGGGACGGCGCCCGAGTGCTCGGCCGCGAGGTCGAGGCGCGACTCGACGCGATCGACGATGTAGATCTTGGAGGCGCCCTTGATCTTGGCGCTGTACGCGGCCATCTGACCGACGGGGCCGGCGCCGAAGACGGCGACCGATTCGCCGGGCTGGAGGTCGGCGAGTTCGGTGCCGTGCCAGCCGGTCGGGAAGATGTCGGCGAGGAGCGCGAAGCTCGCCTCGTACTCGTCCTCGGGTTCGCCGGGGAGCTTGAGGGCGTTGAAGTCCGCGTAGGGGATGCGGAGCTTCTCGGCCTGCCCGCCCTGATAGGGACCCATGCCGACGTAGCCGTACGCGCCGCCCGCGGGGACGCCACCGGAGGGGTTGACGTTCGTGCAGAAGCCGGTCTTGCCCTCCTCGCAGTTCTTGCAGTGCCCGCAGGCGACGTTGAACGGGAGGACGACGCGGTCGCCGACTTCGAGGTCGCTGACCCCCTCGCCCACTTCCTCGATGACGCCCATGTTCTCGTGCCCGAAGACGATGCCCGGCTCGGCGTCCGTGCGCCCCTCGTACATGTGCAGGTCGGATCCGCAGATGCACGTCGTCGTGATGTCGAGGATCGCGTCGTTCGGGTTCTCGATCGTCGGCTCCTCCACCTCGTCCACTTCGACGTGGTGCTCTCCGTGATAGACAACTCCTTTCATGGTACGCACTACGATTATAGAACGTCACAGTAGAAATAGATGCGCCCTGACGGCGGGAAACGCCCCCTTCCGGCACGCGGCGGAGGGAAGCGATCGCCGCCCGGCGTCGTCACCAGACGACGAGCGCCGCGCCGGCCACGATACCGAGTGTCCCGACGGCGACGCGGGCCGTGATGCGCTCGGTCTCCAAGAGGTACGCCGCGAAGCCGACCGTGAACAGGGGGACGGTCGCGACCAGCGGGTCGACGACGACGACGCGGCCCGCGGGAGCGGCGAGCGCGCCGAACACGGCGATCATTCCGACGGCGAAGCAGATCCCGCTCCCGACGAGCGGCGCCGCGCTCTCGCGGGGCGGCGCGAACGCGTCTCGGCCGTAGCGGACGCCGAGGACGACCGCGAGCACGCACAGGCCGGCGAGTTCGTTCGTCGCCGCGGCGGCCAGTACGTCCACGCCGCCGACGTGGAGACCCGTCCGGCGGAGCGTGCGACTCGCCGCGTACGCCGCCGCGGCGACGATTGGGTAGGCGAGGTCGCGGCGCCGCCACCCGCCGCGCTCCCCGCCGCCGTGCGTTCGGGCGCGTTCGAGGACGACGAGTCCGGCGACGAGGACGCAGACGCCGACGGCGTGCATGGGTGTCACGGACTCGCTCAGCGCGACGACGCCGAGGGCGGTCGCGAACACCGGTCTGACGCTGAGCGTCGCGCTGTAGACGCTCGCGCCGAGGCGATCTAACCCGACGAGTCCGATCAGCCGACCGATTCCCGTCCCGAGCGCGCCCGTGAGAGCGAACAGCGCGAGGACGCGGGGGTCGGCGTCGAGGAGCACGCCGGGGATCGCGACGCCGCGGACGAGCGCGAACGCCGTCCAGACGACCGCGGTGTCGGCGGCGAGCGCGACGAGGACCGCCTGCCGCGGTCGCGCCCCGGCGTTCAGCGCGCGCTTCACGAGGACCGGACCCGCCCCCCAGAGCACGGCCGCGCACACGACGAGCGCGTAGACGGACGTCGACGAGAGCGCCACGTCGGAACCGAGATCCGGCGCGCTGAAAGGCCCTCTGAAACGAGCGCAGACAATAATACTGAATGGTATGTCTGATCAGCAGTCTCAGACAGTATTACTACGCAGTCGGTCGATCGAGTTCAGGCCCGTTTGAGGTAACTCGGCTCGAACGGCGGACACGGTGGGGCCGCGACGGCGTCGTCGCGACAGACCGCGTCGCTCTCGCATTCGCGCGGGAGTGGCGCGCAGGAGCCGCGTGCGCGAGTGAAAGGCGCGCGAGTGAGCGTGGGCGAGAAGTACGCGAGTGAGCGTGGGCGAGAAGTACGCGGGCGAGAAGTACGCGGGCGAGAAGTGCGCGAGTGAGAAGTACGCGAGTGAGACGTGCGGTGAGGTGTGACGCCCCCTACCCCTCGGCTTCGGCCTCGGTCTTCACGACGATGGCCGGGCGCGCCGTCAGCCGGAGCACGCGATCGGTGACGCTGCCGAGGAGCGCGCGGTACTCGGCCGGCCGGTGCTGCGTCCCGAGGACGACGAGGTCGGCGTCCGCCTCGTCCGCGTAGTCGACGATCGTCTTCGCGGGATCGCCGTGACGGAGTTCGCCGCGGACGTCGACGCCCGTGGCGCTGGCCGCCTCGCGCACCGCCTCGATGGCCTCCTCGCCCGACTCTTCGAGACCGTGCTCCGGTCCCTCGGCCTCATCGACGTACTCGTCGCCGCTGTACGCCGAGTAGACGTCCTCGTCGACGACGTAGAGGACGTGCAGGTCGGCGTCGTGGGTCTCCGCGAGTTCGATCGCGTGGGACGCGGCGTTCTCGGACGCGATGGTACCGTCGGTCGCGAGCAGGATGTCGTCGTACATGCATCTCGCCCTTTCGCGCGGATCGCCGTAACTCCGGGGGCCGATGCGGGAACAACAGAGTTACCTGCCGCGTCTCGTTCACTCCGGTATGGAGAAGCTTCTCGTGCGGGCGGTTCGGGGCGAGCGCGTCGAGCGCCCGCCGGTCTGGCTGATGCGACAGGCGGGACGGCACATCCCCGAGTACCGCGAGATCCGCGAGGAGTACAGTTTCTTGGAGGCCATCAAGACCCCCGAGGTGGCGGAACGCATCACCCTCCTCCCGTGGGAGCGCTACCGGCCCGACGGCGTCGTGATGTTCTCGGACATCCTCACCGTCCTCGAACCGCTGGGCTTCGACTACCGCATCGAGAGCGGCGTCGGTCCCGTGATCGCCGACCCCATCACGGGACCCGCGGACGTGCCCGACGAATACGCGTCCGTCGCCGACGAACTCGACTACGTCGGCGCGCTCTTGGAGCGCCTCGATGGCTCGGTCGGCGACGAGACGTCCCTCATCGGCTTCGCCGGCGGTCCGTTCACCCTCGCCTCGTACATCGTCGCCGGCGGGTCGTCGCGTCACGACGAGATTCGGCAGTTCCGCGCGCGCCACCCCGAGGCCTTCCGCGCGCTCCTCGACGTCATCGCGGACGCCGTCCTCGACTCGCTCCAGTACCAGATCGACAACGGCGCGGACGTCGTTCAACTGTTCGACACCTACGCGGGCGAACTCCCGCCCGCGGACTACCGCGAGTTCCTCCAGCCGCTCCACCGCCGGATCTGCGCGGGCGTCGACGCGCCCGTCATCCTCTTCGTGCGCAACATGGCGGGCCGTCTCGACGCGCTCGCCGACGCCGACCCGGACGCCGTCAGCCTCGACTGGACGGTCGACATCGCCGACGCGCGGGACGAACTCGGCGACGTCGCGGTGCAGGGGAACCTCGACCCGCAGTACCTCTTCGGCGACGAGTCGTTCGTCCGGCGGGAGACGGAGAAGGTCATCGAGACCGCGGGCCCGCGCGGGCACGTGCTCAACCTCGGGCACGGCGTCCACGCGGAGACCCCGGTGGAGAACGTCCGGACGTTCGTCGAAACCGCGAAGAACTGGGAGTACTAGGGCCCTAGTCCTGGTGGTAGTTCTCGGGATCGACCTCCATCGGGCGGATCATCTCGTGGTTCGAGTGCTCGAGCATGTGGCAGTGCCAGACGTAGAGACCGGTGATATCGCGGAAGAGACCGTCGTACTCGCCGAAGTGGGCGACGACGCTCGTGACCTCGCCGGGGGCGGCGGTGACGGTGTCCGACCATCCCTGCTCCTGATCGCGCGGCCCGCGGACGTGCGAGGTCGGCTGGATCATCCCCGAGTTGTTGAACTGGCCGATGTCGAAGCCCTGCCGGCCGAGCACTTGGAACTGGACGAGGTGCAGGTGGATCGGGTGGGCGGCGTCCGTGACGTTGACGAGGTGCCAGACCTCGGTCGTCCCGACGGTCGGGCGCTCCGTCGTCTCGTCGTCGTAGCGCAGGCCGTCGAGCAGGAGGAGGACGCGCCCCGCGTCGTCCGTCGTCTCGTTGAGGGTCAGCACGCGCTCCTGAACGGCGTCGTCCTCGGTCAGCTCGGGGACGGGCTTCGAGCCGGTCTCGGAGGTCGCGTCGCCGAGGCGCGGGAGCGGCCCGAAGCGGTTCGGGACCGAGCTCTCGTCCTCGACCTCGGTGTCCTGCACGTCGAAGCGCATCACGTCGGAGAGGGGCACCTGATTCTCGCGGGCGGGGTTGCCGCCGCGGTAGGGCGTGGAGGCGTCGTTGTGGAGGAGGAGGCTCTCGCCGGCGTAGTCGGAGAAGTCGACGACCCACTGGCCGCGCTGGGCGGGACCGAGGAGGAGGCGTTCGTCGAGGGTCACGGGTTCGTTCAGGTAGCCGCCGTCGTTGGCGACCTGCACGAAGTCGGGTCCGTCCTCGCCGGTGAGTTCGCCCGTCTCCTCGTCGTACCCCTTGAGCGCGAGCTGGTAGAAGCGGG
The DNA here is from genome assembly GCF_000474235.1 of Halarchaeum acidiphilum MH1-52-1. Lineage (GTDB taxonomy): Archaea > Halobacteriota > Halobacteria > Halobacteriales > Halobacteriaceae > Halarchaeum > Halarchaeum acidiphilum. The sequence goes on along the minus strand of NZ_BATA01000028.1, from coordinate 16,220 downwards.
CGTTCGCGGCGTTGAGGACGCGGAAGCGGTACTTGCGGGGCTCGACCTCCATGCGCGGCCACGCGGTGCCGTTGACGGTGGAGACGTCGCCGAAGAACATCTCGACGATGCTCGGTTCGATGCCGCCGAGCGTCGGTCCCGGGTAGTACGCGGAGCCGTCCGCGTTGAACGTGCGATCCTGAAGGACGAGGGGCACCTCGTAGTCGCCCGACGGGAGCTTCTCGGTGCCGCCGACGTCACCGCGGATGACGTACATGCCCGCGAGGCCGGCGTGGACGTTCAGCCGGTTCGCGCCGAGCGCGTGGTCGTGGTACCAGAGCGTCGTCGCCGGCTGGTGGTTCTCGTACTGGTAGGTGTCGCCCGCGTAGTACGCGCCCGTGTCGTCGCCCGACGGCGAGTACCACGCCTCGGGGTGGCCGTCGTCGATGGAGTCGACGTTGCTCCCGTGGACGTGGACGACGTTGCGGACCTCGGGTTCGCCCTGCTGGGCGGGGAGCGAGGTGTCGACGGGGAAGATGTGCTCGCTCGGGAGCTCGTCGTTCGACCAGTGGACGGAGATCGGCTGGCCGCGCTGGACGTCGAAGGTCGGTCCCGGGAACTGCCCGTTGTACCCCCAGATGGTCGTGTCGGGGAGGTCGGGGTGGAAGGAGTGTTTCGCCTCCTGCATCGACACTTCGTAGTGGTCCCGACCGTCCTTCGTCCCGGCCGGCTCGATCGTGTCGGGGACGGTGAGGTCGGCGACGAACTTCTCCAGATCCGGCGAGGTCACGTCGGGATCGTGTGCGACGGTCGGCGTCGAGAGCGCCGCGGCCGCGTTCTTCGTCGAGTAGCCGCCGAGCACGCCTGCGGCGGCGAGTGCGCTGGTACCCTTGAGGAACGTCCGACGGGACGACCCATCTTGATCGGTCATCGCCCCATTCTTTTTAGGATACCCTAAAAACGTTGTCGATGTTTAGGTCGACCTGAACCCGACCGCGCGGCGCCCGCTCGGCGAGACGACACGCTCAAGTTTAGGTTTGCCTAATTACCCCTCGATGGAGCTGACGAGACGCGACGTCCTCGCCGCGCTCGCGGCCGCCGGGGTCGTCGGCGCGGGTGCACACGAGTACGCCGAGCGCGACGGCGGATCGGCCGACCCGCCGCTCACGGACCACGAGACGGCCACGCTCGTCGCCGTCGCCGAGGTCGCCTACCCGAGCGCGGTGTCGAACGTCCCCGACTTCGCGCGGCGCTACTCGGTCGCGCGCGTGAACGACGACGCCGACTACCGCGCGGGCGTCCGCGAGGCCGTCGCGGACCTCGATGACGCCTGCACGTCGTGGTTCGACGATCGCTTCGCCGCCCTCGACGACGACGACGCGCGGGCGGACGCGCTCCACGAGATCGGTGCCGTCGTCGCCACGCCGGACCCGTCGGGCGGGCGCAGCGAGCGGATCCGTCACTACCTCGTGAACGAACTGCTCTACGCGCTCTACACGAGTCCGACCGGCGCGGGCCTCGCGGGGCTGGAGAACCCGCCGGGCTACCCGGGTGGCGACACCTCCTACCAGCGGGGACCGCAGTGACCGACCGCACGCCCCGCGCGGACGCGGACGTCTGCGTGGTCGGCGCCGGGCCGGCGGGCGCGCTCGTCGCCCACCGGCTGGCGGCGGCGGGACACGACGTCGTGGTGCTGGACGCCGGCCCGCGCTTCGACCCCGCTGACCGGCCCGCGCGCGAGGAGACGGCGATCCGGCCGGGCGAGACGGCACCGTGGGGGACCGGCGTCGACGAGCACGCGGAGCGCGACGCGTTCACCTCGACGGGACCGAAGTCCTATCCGCTGAACGACGCGCGCGTGAAGGGCGTCGGCGGGAGCACCCTCCACTGGCAGGGGATGGTGATGCGCCTCCACGAGTCCGACTTCCGCCTACACACCGAGACGGGTCTCGGGACCGACTGGCCGCTCTCGTACGCGGACCTCCGGTCCCATTACGCGGCCGCCGAGCGGGCGTTCGGCGTCGCGGGCGCGAGCGACAACCCCTTCGCGCCGCCCAGAGAAACGCCGTTCCCGCTGCCGGCGTTCGAACCATCCTATTCGGACTCGATATTCGCCGAGGCGTGCGAGGCCCGCGGCATCGCGACGCACTCGGTGCCGAACGCGCGGAACTCCGAGTCCTATCAGGGGCGGAGCGAGTGTCAGGGGTACGGCACCTGCAAGCCGGTCTGCCCCTCGGGCGCGAAGTACGACGCGACGGTCCACGTCTCGAAGGCCGAGGACGCCGGCGCGCGCGTGATCGACCGCGCGGCCGTCCAGCGCCTCGAACACGACGACGCGGGCGAGCGCGTGACGGCCGCGGTGTACGCGACGCCGGACGGGGAGTTCAGACAGGAGGCCGACGAGTTCGTGCTCGCCGCGGGGGGCGTCGAGACGCCGCGCCTCCTCCTCCTCTCCGAGAGTCCGCAGTACCCGGACGGTCTCGCGAACACCTCGGGGCTGGTCGGGCGGTACTTCACGGACCACTTCTACGCTGGCGTCGGCGGCGTCGTCGACGAGCGCACGCGCCAGCACCACGTCGGATTCAACACGACGAACAGCCACCAGTTCTACGAGCGCCCGTCGGACGGCTCGCGGACGGCGATCAAACTGGAGTTCCACAACTACGCGGGACCGACGCCCGCGGACGTCGCGCTCTCCGGGGACGCGCTCGGCGACGACCTGCTCGATGACGTCAGGCGCGAGTACGGGAATCAGGTCGGGGTCGGCGCGCTCGTCGAGCAGGTCCCCCAGTACGAGAACCGGGTGCGTCTCGACCGCTCGAAGACCGACGACCACGGGAGTCCGGTGCCGGACGTCGTCTGGTCGCTCGACGACCGGACGAAGCGGACCATCGAGCGGGCGAACGAGATCCAGCGCGGGATCCTGAGCGAACTGGACGCGGAGATCCGCTGGGAGATCGGGCCGGAGAAGACCGGGCCGGCGTTCCACCACATGGGGACGACGCGGATGGGTGTGGACCCGTCGACGAGCGTCGTGGACCCGGAGCTGCGAACGCACGACCTCTCGAACCTCACGATCGCGGGGAGTTCGGTGTTCCCGACGACGGGCGCGATGAATCCGACGCTGACGATCGCGGCGCTCTCGCTCTACGCGGCCGATCGTCTCCGCGAGCGACTCTGAACCATACCGACGTCTTTTAGGCTGGGCTAAACCATGTTCGGGTAACGAGATGAGCGACCCCGACGTCTGCGTCGTCGTCCCCACGATCCGCGAGTACGGGTGCGTGCGGGACTACGTCGCCAACGCCCGCGCGCACGGTTTCGACACGGACCGTCTCGAGTTCTGCCTCGTCACCGAGGACGACTGTCCGACCGGGGAGATGCGCGCGATGCTCGACGACCTCGGGGTCGCGGGCGGCGTCTACGACGGGTCGGCCCGCGATCGGTGGTTCGAGTCGCACGGGATCGCCGAGCACCGCGACCTGATCCCCGCGCGCTCGCACGCCCAGACCTCGTTCGGTCTCCTCTACCTCTGGGCGGCGGGCCACGACTACGGGGCCTTCCTCGACGACGACACGCGGCCCCACGAGGGCGTGGACTTCTTCGGGACGCACCTCGCGAACCTCGCGTACGAGGGCGACCTCGTCGAGCGCGCCTCGGACGAGCGGTGGGTGAACGTCCTCGACGACGCCGAGGGAGACCTCTACCCGCGCGGCTACCCGTACGCGGCGATGGACGAGACGGTCGAGCGGCGAACGACCGAGGTGTCGGACGTCGTCGCCTCGCAGGGCCTCTGGACGGACGTCCCCGATCTCGACGCGGTGCGCATCCTGAACGACGGCGACCTCCGCGGGCAGGCGGCGACGCGAACGTCGTCAGCGGACTTCCCGACGGACTTCGTCGCGGCGCGCGGGCACTACCTCACCGTCTGCTCGATGAACCTCGCCTTCCGCCGCGAGGTCGTCCCCGCCTTCTACCAGTTCCCGATGGACGACAACGAGTGGGGCGTCGGGCGCTTCGACGACATCTGGAGCGGCCTCCTGTTGAAGCGGGCGTGCGACGCCGTCGGGACCAGACTCTACAACGGTCGCCCCCTCTGTCGCCACGAGAAGGCGCCGCGCTCGACGTTCGACGACCTCGCGGACGAGGTCGCGGGTCTCGAACTGAACGAGCACGTCTGGGAGGTGATCGACCGCGCGGAGCCGACGCTTCCGGACGGTGACGCGAGTGGAGACCCCCTCGCGGCCGATGGCGGCGCGCGCGTCGACGCCTACGCGGCGGTGGCGCGCGCGGTCGCGGACGAACTCGTCGCGGGTGACTTCTCGACGTACCGCAACGGGGCCTTCCTGAACCGCTGCGGCGAACGCCTCCGGGAGTGGTTGTCGTGTCTCGACGCGCTCGCCGACGGCGGTACGTTCCGACAGCTATAAGTGATTTAGGCGAACCTAAAAGAATAATGGGCGACCGAGATACGCCGACGCGGCGTCAGTTCCTCGCAGCGGGTTCGGTGATCGGCACGGCAGCGCTCGCCGGGTGTAACGGCATCTTCTCCGGCGGCGGTGAAGAGACCACGTCGAGCACGACGAGCACCGGTACGACGAGCACCGGCACGACGAGCACGTCGACCTCGCGCGACGTCGACATCTCGAACTGGCGCGGGTCGAGTCCGCTCGTGCAGGACCGCCCGATGCCCGGCGGACCGTCGATCACGGAGATGCCGGATCTCGAGGGGGAGTTGACGCTCTACATCGGCGGTGGCGAAGGCGGTCTCTATCAGCAGCTCGCGACCCTCCTCCAGAAGCACTACCCGGACTTCACCGTCCACACGCGCTACAGCGCGGCCAATCAGGTGCTCACCGAGGGGCAGAACGGACAGGTCCGCGCGGACGTCTTCTGGGCGAACGACGCGGGCTCACTCGGCGTCGTCGAGGACGCCGACCTCGCCGCGTCGCTAGACGGCGACACGACGGACCTCGTCCCGAGCCGCTACCACACGGACGCGTGGACCGGTGTCGCCGGCCGCGCGCGCGCCATCCCATACAACACGAAACAGTTCTCTGAGAGCGACGTCCCGGACAGCATCGACGCGTTCACCGACACCGCGGACCTCGACGCGAAGATGGGGTGGGCACCGTCCTACCCGGCGTTCCAGTCGTTCGTCACCGCGATGCGCGTCCTCGAGGGCGAGGACGCGACCCGCTCGTGGCTCAACGGCATGCAAGAGCGCGGACACGGCGGAATGAGCCAGTACAAGAACGAGTGGTACGTCTCGAACGCCGTCGCGGACGGCGAGATCGGCGCCGGTATCGCGAACCACTACTACACGATCCGCGTGATCTCCTCGCGGCCGAACGCGCCCATCGACCTCGCGTTCACGAAGAACGACGCGGGCGCGCTCGTTGACGTCGCGGGCGCGGAGGTCATGAAGGACACGAGCAATCCGGAGCTGGCGCAGAACTTCGTCCACCACCTCCTGAGCGCGGAGGCCCAAGAGTTCCTCGCGACGTGGTCGTTCGCCTATCCGATGATCGGCGGCGTCGATCCCGTCGAACAGCTCCCGGCGCTCTCCGCGCTCAATCCGCCGGACCTCGATCTGACGAAGCTCGCGAACGTCCAGCCGACGCTCGACCTCCTGCGGCAGACGGGCGTTCTCAGCTGACGTGACCGTCCGCGATCGCCTGATCGGCCTCGCCGAGTTCGGCGACGAGCGGCGGCGCCACCGAGCGATCGCCGCCCTCGCGACGTGTTTCGCGCTCCTCGTCGCCTCGCCGGTCATTTGGATGGTCGTCCGCGCCCTCGGCGCGCCGCCCGACGCGTTCGCGCTCCTCGTCTCCCCCGGGACGCTCCAAGTGCTCGTGAACAGCGTCGTCGTCATCGCCGCCGTGAGCGCGTTCTCCGTGCTCATCGGCGTTCCGCTCGCCGTGCTGACCGTCCAGACCGACCTCCCGTTCGGCCGGTTCTGGACCGTGACCGCGGCGCTCCCGCTCGTCATCCCCGAGTACATCGGCGCGTTCGCGTTCGCCTCCGCGTTCGGCCCGCACGGCGCGTTCGCGGACGCGCTCGTCCCGCTCGGCGTCACCTCGATCCCGACCATCTACGGGCTTCAGGGCACCGTGATCGTCTTCACGCTGTTCACCTACCCGTACGTCTTCCTCACGACGCGCGCGGGGCTCCTCTCCGTGGACGAGACGCTCGTCGAGGCGGCGCGCACCCTCGATCGCAGCTCGATCGGCGCGCTCCGCGAGATCGTCCTCCCGCAGGTGCTCCCCGCGATCAGCGCTGGCGTCCTCCTCACCGCGCTCGACTCGCTCGCGGACTTCGGGACGCCCGCGATCATGCACTACGACACGTTCATGCGCCAGATCTACGTGCAGTACAACAACTACGCCCAACCCGGATACACCGCGCTGTTGAGCATGGAGCTGCTCGTCGTCGTCGCCGTCGTCCTCGTTCTGGAGTCGCGTGTCAGCGGCGACGCGAACGCGGGCTTCAGCGGCGGCGGGAGCGGGCGCCCGGGGAGCGTCCGCCTCGGCCGCTGGCGGTGGCCGGCGACGCTCTTCCCCGCCGCCGTCGCGGTGCTCGCCATCGGCGTCCCTCTCGCCATCCTCGTCAAGTGGCACTACCGAACGGGGACCACCTATGCCGGCTTCGCCTTCCACCTCTCCGACGTCCTCCACTCCGTCGAGGTGTCGGCGCTCGCGGCCGTCGCCGCCCTCGTCGCCTCCCTCCCCGTCGCGTACTACGCGGCGCGCTCCGACTCGCCCCTCTCGACGGTCGTCGACCGCGTCTCCTACGTCGGGTACGCCGTCCCCGGTCTCGTCCTCGGCATCTCGCTCGTCTACTTCGGAACGGCGTTCGTCCCCGCGCTCTACCAGACGCTCCCGATGCTCGTCTTCGCGTACGTCGTCCGCTTCCTCCCGCAGGCCGTCGGCTCCGTGCGCTCGTCGTTCCTCCAAGTGGACGACACGCTGACGGAAGCCGCGCGCACCCTCGAACACTCCCCGCTCGCCGCGTTCCGCCGCGTGACGATTCCGCTCGTCGCCCCCGGTCTCGCCGCTGGCGCCGCGCTCGTCTTCCTCACGACGATGAAGGAGTTGCAGGCGACCCTCGTGTTGCAACCGACAGGTTTCAGAACGCTCGTCACGTACATCTGGAAAGTCCAGGAAGCGGGCTACTACAGCGAGGCCGCGATCCCCGCGCTCGTGCTCGTGGGGGTGTCCGCACTCTCGATGCTCGTGCTGCTCGCGCGCGAGCGTTACGACGTCTAAGACCGATACGATGTCCGAATCAAACCACACGCGACCGAAATCGACCCGGGAGAACGACGCCGAGCGCGCGCCGCGCGCCGAGGGCGCGGGCGACGACGCCACCGGCGACGTCGTCCTCCGCCTCGACGGCGTCACGAAACGCTACGGCACGGAGGAAGCCGTCACCGACCTCTCCATCGACATCCGCGAGGGCGAACTCCTGACGCTCCTCGGTCCCTCCGGCTGCGGGAAGACGACGACGCTGCGCCTGATGGCGGGCCTCGAACGCCCGAGCGAGGGCACCGTCGAACTCAACGGCGACCACGTCGCGGGCGAGGACGCGGCGTTCGTCGAACCCGAGGATCGCGGCGTCGGCGTCGTCTTTCAGGACTTCGCTCTCTTCCCGCATCTGAACGTCCGCGAGAACGTCGCCTTCGGTCTCACGGACCTCGACGACGAGGCGACCGACCGCCGCGTCGACGACCTCCTCGACCTCGTGAACCTCGCCGGAATGGGCGAGCGCGCGCCCGACGAACTCTCCGGCGGCCAGCAACAGCGCGTCGCGCTCGCGCGTTCGCTCGCCCCCGAACCCGACATCCTCCTCCTCGACGAGCCGTTCAGCAACCTCGACGTCCGCCTGCGCGTGCGGATGCGCGAGGAGGTCCGCGAGATCCTGAAGGAGGCGGGCGTCACCGCCGTCTCCGTCACGCACGATCAGGAGGAGGCCCTCAGCATCTCCGAGCGCGTCGCCGTGATGAACGACGGCCGCATCGAGCAGGTCGGCCGGCCGGGCGACGTCTTCGAGGACCCCGAGTCGCGCTTCGTCGCGTCGTTCCTCGGGCAGGCGGGCTTCCTCTCGACGCACATCGGCGAGTCGCGCATCGAGACGACGATCGGCACCTACGACCACGACCTCCTGCGCGGCTACGCCGACCAGTACGTCGGCGCGACCGTCGACACGCTCGTCCGCCCGGACGACCTCCGCGCGACCCCGGCGAACGAGAGCACCGCCGACGGCCACATCACGAAACGCCAGTACACCGGCCCTTCCTTCGTCTACCACGTCCGTCTCGACAACGGCGACGAGGTGCGCTGCATGCACAATCACGCCGAGCGCTTCGAGGTCGACGAACCCGTCGCGGTCGAACTCGTCGCCGACCACGCGCTCGCGTGGTACCCGACCGAGTAGGCATGGACGGGCGCGCACGCCGGCGGCTCGCGGTCGCTCTCGCCGTCCTCGGCGGCCTGCTCGCCCTCGGACTCGCCGTCTCGCTCTTCCCCTATCACACGATCAATCACGACGAGGGGGTCTACCTCCAGCAGGCGAGCCTCCTCCTCCGCGGACGGCTCTTCCTCCACCCGCCCGTCGCGGACGCCTTCCGTCCGTGGTTCTTCGTCGACGGCGCGCGCGGACTCTACGCGAAGTACGCGCCCTATCCCGCCGTCCTCTACGCCGCCGGAACGGCGCTCGGGAACGCCCGCCTCGCGCTGTTCGCGGTCGGCGCGGCCGTCGTCGGTCTCACCTACCTCCTCGGAGTCGAGATCCGCGACCGGACGGTCGGCCTGCTCGCCGCCGGGTTCGTCCTCGTCTCGCCGCTGTTCGTCGTCGACGCCGCGACGTTCCTCCCGTACGCGCCCGTCGCGGCGCTGAACCTCGGCTTCGCCGTCGCCTACCTGCGCGCCGAGCGGACGGGAAAGACGGGATGGGCGGCGCTCGCCGGCGCGCTCGTCGGCGCGGCCTTCTTCTCGCGGCCGTACACCGCCGTGCTGTTCGCCCTGCCGTTCGTCGCGCACGCCGCGTGGACGCTCGGACGCGCGCGGTCGGCGCTTCGGGCGGCGATCGCGGAGCGGAGGCGCCCGCGCTCGCGCGCCGCCGCCTCGCCACCGCCGCCCTCGGCTTGTGTGGGGTGCTCGTCGCGCTCGGGTACAACCGCTACCTCACGGGGAGCGCGTTCGTCTTCCCCTATCAGGCCTTCGCGCCGCACGACGGTCTCGGGTTCGGCCCGCACGCCCTCCGCGGGTACGGCCACGACTACACGCCCGCGGTGGCCGTGCGCGCCAACGCCGTCGTCGTCTGGCGTCTCCTCTCGCGCTGGGTCGCGGGCGGTCTCCTCGGAAGCGCGCTCGCCGCCGTCGGCCTCGTGACGGTCCGACGCCGACGGCGCGACGCCGACGCGCGCGTCCTCGCCCTCGCCGGCCTCTACCCGAGCGTCGTCCTCGGGAACGTCTACTTCTGGGGCAACTACAACCTCCTCTCGCCGGACTTCAACGCCACGCAGGGGCTCCTCCAATACCTCGGCCCCTACTACCACTTCGCGCTGCTCGCGCCGACGGCGGTGTTCGCGGCGCTCGGTCTCCGGTGGCTCCGCGCGCACGTCTGGCCGCGCCTCGCCGGGGTCGATCGGCGCGTCGCGCTCACCGTCGCGCTCGTCGCCTGCGTGCTCGCCGCCGCGGCCGTCGGGGGCGCGCTCGCCGGGCCGCTCTCGCGCAACGCCGCGAACACCGCCGAGTACGAGCAGGGGTACGCGCCGTTCACCGGCGAGAGCGGTCCCGCGGACGCCGTCGTCTTCCTCCCGACGACGTATCAGGACTGGCTCAATCACCCCTACCAGTACCTGCGAAACGATCCGGGATACGACGCCGACACGCTCTACGCGCTCGACGGCGTGCGCTCGCTCGCGGTCACGGCCGCCTATCCGAACCGCACCTACTACCGCTACGAGTTCCGAGGGACGTGGGTGCCGACGGACGATCTCAGCGTCCACCCGGCGCTGAAGCGGGTGCACGTGACCCGCGGGAGGACACTGACGGAGCGACTGACCGTCCGCGTTCCTCGCGGGTCGGACTCCGCGTCGATACGCGTCGCCACCGACGCCGGCCACGGCTACTACGCGCTGAACGCGACGCCCGGGAACCACACCGTGACGCTCGCCGTGAACGACACCGCGGTTCGGGTCGGCGGCGTCGCGCCCGCGAGTTCCGGGACGACGCGCGCCCTCCCCGTGAACGACAGCGACGAGGTGACGACGACGGTCTACGTCCAACGCGCGCCGAGCGTCGGCTTCAGCTACCGATCGCGACTCCCGGTGGGATATCGGAACGGGACGCGCGCGGCGCTCACGCCCTACGTGGAGGCCTGCACGGACCCGCGGACCTGCGGCGGCGGCGCGGCCTACCTCCCGGGACGGGTCGACGACCGGTACCACGTGAACGCGACGGTCGCGGGGCGCTAGACCGGAAGGCGCTGACGGAGCGAGCGCGCGCGCTCCGCGGCGCAGACGCGCAGGATCGAGCCCGCGATCTCGCGCCCGCCGGTCAGGGGGTCGAGCGTCGTCTCGCCGCGGCGTTCGCCGTACGCGATGGGTTCCTCGCGGATGTCGTAGCCGCGCATCGCGGGCCGGAGGAGGAGTTCCGCGGACAGACCGGTGTTCTCCGTCCACTCGATCGCCGTCAGGACGTCGCGCCGGTAGGCGCGCATCCCGGTCGTCACGTCGTGGAGGCGTCGGCCGGCGAGGGCGGACGCGCCGAGGGCGAAGGCCGCGTTCCCGAGCCGGTTGAACGCCGGCATCGCGTCCGCGCCCCAGTAGAGCCGATCGCCGCTCACGACGTCGTACCCCTCGTTCACGCGCGCGAGGAAGTCCGGGATGCGCTCTAAGGGGTACGTGTCGTCGCAGTCGGTCGTGACGACGACGGGACGCGTGCTCGTCGCGAGCGCGGTCGAGAGCGCCGCACCGTACCCCTTCGGCTCCTGCTCGACGACGTGCGCGCCGCGCTCGCGGGCGATCGCCGCCGTGCCGTCGCTGGAGGAGTCGACGACGACGACCTCCGCGCGGCCGTCGGTCGCCGCCTCGACGGCGTCGAGGACGTGCCCGATGGCGTCCGCTTCGTCGTACGCGCCCATGACGACGCTGACGTCGTCGAGGTCGTAGTCGGCCATCGTCGCACCGGACGCCCCCGATGTTTTTAGGTGTACCGAAAATATGCGGTCAGGCGAGGTCGTCGGCGACGCGCTCGGCCTCGCGGACGCGCCCCGGCACGCCGACGCGCGCCGTGTAGTTCGTCGCGAGCGTGAGTCCGTCGGGGAGCGAGACGCGATCGAGCGCGGCCCACGACTCGTCGTACGCGGGGAGCGCGTCCGTCATCTGCGCGACGTCGCGGACGTGGGCGGCCGCGTCCATCACGACCTCGAACTCCTCGGCGGCGATCTCGCCGACGTCCTCGGGATCCATCTCGACGATCCGGCCGTCAGCCATTCCGCCGAGGAACGCCGTGTACTGCCCGGTGCGCCCGAAGAGGCTGTGGTGCCACGAGACGCCGAGCGTCCGCAGCGACTCGGTGCGTCGCACCTGATAGCCGAAGCCCTCGCGGCGCGCGTCCGAGTACATCGTCACGATCGCGAGGGGGTTGTACGTCAGTTCGCCGAGCGCGGCCGCCGATGTCGGCGCGACGCCGTCGAGGAGATCCGCGGCGGCCGGCGCGGGGACGGTGAGCACGACGTCGTCGGCGGTGACGCGTCCGTCGGGGGTCGAAACGACGTATCGGTCGCCGTCGCGTTCGATCCCGGTCGCGGGCGTGCCGAGGCGCACCCGGTCGTCGTAGCGGTCGGCGAGCGCCGTCGGGAGGCGCTGGAGACCACCCGGGAGCGAGACCGGCGGTGGCGTCTCGCCCGCCCCGCGGAGGCGTCGAAAGAGCGGGGGGAGGAGCGATCCGTGCTCCGCTCGGAGCCGCCGGAGCGCGGGGAGCGCGTGCTCGACCGGCATCCGGTCCGGATCGGAGCCGTACGTCCCGCCGAAGATCGGCTCGACGAGGTTGCGGTACGTCGTTTCTCCGACCAGCCGCCGGACGGCGTGGCCGACGGATTCGTCCGATCGGACGTCGTCCGCGATCGGCTCGGCGAGCAGGCGGAGCTTCGCGTGCCACGGCAGGAGGTCCGTCCGGACGAGCGTCGAGAGGTCGAACGGCACCTCGCGCAGGCGCCCGCCCGCGTAGACGTACAGCGGGAGGTCGTCGTCCGCGACCAGCAGGTCGTCGCGGAGACCCGCGGCGTCCACGAGCCGCTCGACGCCCTCGGTCAGTCGGATGCGGTTCGGCCCGCGCTCGGCGACGAGACCGTCGTCAAGGGGCTTCGAGTCGATGACGCCACCGGCTTCGTCCGTGGCTTCGAGCGCGACGCTCGGAACGCCGCGCTCGGCGAGGGCGTGCGTGAGCGCGAGACCCGTGATCCCCGCGCCGACGACCGCGACGTCGACGTCGCGCGATGCGTCCGCCGACACGCTCACTCGGCCCGCGGCGCGTTCAGGCACATCGCGCCCTCCTCGGCCGCACATTGGCACTCGCGGAGCTGGTAGTACTCGGGGTCGATGTCGGCGGCGAACGGCTCGACGAGGTCCGCGAGCAGGTCGGCGAAGCGCGGGTCGTCGTGCGGGACGGGCACTCGGTGGAGTTCCGTGCCGGCCGACTCGAGTTCCTCGCGAAGCTCGTCGTCGAGTTCTGAGAGGGTCTCGGACTGCTCGTGCATGAAGCTCACCGGCTCGACGACGACGCGCTCGGCGTCGCCCTCGACGGCGACGTCCTCCGTCTCGGGTTCGGTCCACGGGATATCGCGGTTCTCGTGGTTCTGATAGCCGACGACGTAGTCCTCGACGCCGAGGAGGTGCGCGAGCGCCGTCGTGTACTCGTCGACGTAGACGTCGTAGCGCGACCCCTCTTCGAGGTAATGGGTCGGCGTCCCGTGCGCGGAGAAGAGGACCATCGTGTCGTCGTCGGTCAGATCGACGCCTTCCTCGTCGGCGTACTCGCGGACGTTGTCGGCGCGCAGGCGCGTGTAGGCCGGGTGGCGGTGCCAGCCGGAGATGCGATCGACGGGAACGTCCCAGTCGGCGTCCGCGACCGCGTCGTTGAGGTCCGAGAGCGCGGCGACGGTCGTGGACGGACCGCAGAGGGGGTAGATCGGGAGACCGACCAGTCGGTCGACGCCGTCGGCCTCCGCGGCCGCGACCGCGTCCGCGATGGTCGGATCGGAGAACTGCGTGCCGAGGTAGCCGGTGACGTCGAGGCCGCGCTCGGTGAGCGTCTCGACCACGGCGTCCACTTGCGCCCGCGCCTGCGGATTGAGGGGTGAGCCGCCGATCTCCTCGTACTCCTCGATGAGGCTCGGCGCGCGCCGCTCGGCGAGTTCGCGCGAACGCTCGCGGGCCTCGTCTTCCGGCATGTCGCCGTCGAGGAACCGGTTGTTGTAGAAGATGCGTTCGAGATAGGGGACGACTGCCTCGCGCGTCGGCTCCGACGGCTCGCCGAAGTTCAGGAGGACGACTCCGGTGGTCATGGTCGGGATTTCGGGACGCGACTGCCAAAAGGTGTCGGTTGCCGAATCCGGTTCTCGGGCGCCGAACCGGTCGGTATATCGCGTTCGCGTTCCTCAAGAGGCGCCGAGAGAACGGCCGGCACGAACGCGAGGCTCGCGCTCGTCTGGACGCTCGGCGATCCGGTCCCGAACTGATCAGTATCCGATCAGATGAGAACCGTTATGTAAACGGATTCGGATGTCGCGAGTGCATGCCCCGCCACAGACGCAGACGATGTGCCCTCTGTCTCGGGCTCGTCGGAGTCCTCCTTCTCGCCGGCTGTTCGACGCTGTCGAGCACCGGGATTTCGGACGCCGACGCGGTCGGCGAGCAGGTACAGCACCGCTACGACGCCATCGATCGGTACAGCGCCACCGTCACGAAGACGGTCGAGACCCCGAACGGGGAGACGTCGGTCAGCGCCCGCCTCTCCGCGGATACGGACGGCGCGGCCACCGTCACGTACGAGAGCGGCCCGCGAGCGGGAACGACACGAACGTACGCGTCGGCGGCACGTTCGCCGGTCCTCGCGACGGGACCCGACGGCGCGCCCGCACGCGGTGCCACCTACGGCGCGCTCGCGGCGTCGCTCGTCCGGACGAACGACGTCTCGATCGACGGGACGACAGTCCTCGACGGGCACCGGTCCGTGGTCGTCTCGCTCGTCCCCGACGGGGACGGGAACGCGAGCGCCGCGGACGGTCTCGAACGCCGCGTCTGGGTCGACGTCGAGCGCCGGATCCCCCTCCGCGTCGAGACGACGTGGACGACGGCGACCGGCGCGAACGTCACCGAGACGGTCCGCTACGCGAACGTCACCCTCGACGAGGCGAACGCGACCGAAACGACGACCGCGAACGGAGTGGGCGCCGCGTGAGCGGGCGCGATCGCTCGCGCCTCGGCCGTCTCGTCCTCGTCGGTGCCGTCGTCGGTCTCCTCGTCGGCGCGGCCGTCGCCCCGACCGTCTGGAACCGGACGACCGGCCCGGACGGCACCGTCGCCGTGATCGAACTCCACAGCACCATCACGAGCGACACCGCGGATGCGGTCATCGATAACCTCCGCGAGGCCAGACGGAACGACTCGATCGAAGCCGTCGTCCTCGACGTCGACAGCCCCGGCGGCGCCGCGGCGGCGAGCGAACAGCTCTACCTCGCCGTCAAGCGCACGCGCGAGGTGATGCCCGTCTCACGAGCGTGACGGGGATGGCCGCCTCCGGCGGCTACTACACCTCGGTCGCCTCCGATGCGATCTACGTGACGCCCGCGAGCAGCGTGGGGAGCGTCGGCGTGCTCGCCACGATCCCGACGCAGGGCGTCCCGTCGGGCGAGATCGTGAGCGGGCCTGATAAGGGATCGACGTCGACCGTGCCCGAAGTCCGTCGGCGCGTCGAGGCGCTCCGACGCGCGTTCGTCGGCAGCGTGATGGCCGAGCGCGGCGACGCGCTCTCGCTCACCGAGAGCGAACTCTCGCACGCGAAGCTCTACTCGGGCGCGAAGGGCGTCCAGATCGGTCTCGCGGACGCAGTCGGCGGCATCGACACCGCGATTCAGGACGCCGCCGAGCGGGCCGGTCTCTCCGACTACCGGGTCGTCCGGATGGAGTCGCCGACGCCGAGCGTGCTCAGCCAACTCGGTCTCAGCGCCGACGCCGCCTCCGGCGGGTCGGCTAGCGCGAGCGCGACGTTCGGCGATCAGGGCGTCGAGACCGTCCACTACCTGATGATCCACGGCTCCGTCGCGGGCCCGCGGACGGAGGTGATCGCGAATGCGAGCGCGTGACCTGCGGAAGGCGATCGGCGCGTTCGTCGTCGTCCTCCTCGCCGTCGTCGTCGTGACGGCCGGTGCCGGCCTCGTGACCGACGCCACCGGATCGAGCGGCTCGACGCAGCCCGACGCGCCCGCGTACAATACGAGCGCGCTCCTGCCGACGCCGGTCGACGACACCGGCTCCGTCCCGGTGCCCGACGGCGCGGCGTCGAAGACCGTCGTCATCGACGCCGCCCACGGCAACGCGGTCGGCCGCGCGGACCTCCAGCCGCTCGTGGACGCGCTCGTTCGGGGCGGCGCCGAGGTGCGATTCTCCCACGGTGGCTCGTCCTCGTCCCTCCTCTCCGGGTCGGGCACGTCGGGGTTGAACGCGACGCTCGCCGACGCGGACGCGTACGTCGTCGCCGACCCGGCCGCGGCGTACGGCAGCGATGAGGCGTCCGCCGTCGCGCAGTTCGCCGACAACGGTGGCCGCGTCCTCCTGCTCGGCGACACACCGAGCGCGGCGACGAGCACGTCGTCGCTCCTCGGACTCACGAGCGGGACGGCGGCGGCCGGGAGCGGCCAACCGAACGCCATCGCCGCCCGTCGCGGGATGACGTTCGACGCCGACTACCTCTTCGACATGACGGACAACGCGAACAACTTCCAGTACGTCTACGGGACGCCGAGCGGTGACGGTTCGACCGGTCTCGCCGACGGCGTCGATCGCGCGGTCTTCGACGCCGCGGTGCCGGTCGTGCACGGTGAGACGGCCACGACGGCCATCGCGGCCGCGAACGTCAGTCGCTCCAGCACGCGGACGACCGGCACGCACGCCGTC
Source organism: Halarchaeum acidiphilum MH1-52-1 (assembly GCF_000474235.1). GTDB lineage: Archaea > Halobacteriota > Halobacteria > Halobacteriales > Halobacteriaceae > Halarchaeum > Halarchaeum acidiphilum. The sequence continues at coordinate 58 of NZ_BATA01000028.1, read as the reverse complement.
GTCGCGCGGAACGGGAACGTCGCCGCGATCGGAGACACGTGGTTCCTCTCGCCGGACG
>NZ_BATA01000029.1 GCF_000474235.1 Halarchaeum acidiphilum MH1-52-1 | reverse complement strand
GTACCGAGGCGGCCCTCAGCGTGGGGACGCGACGACCGCGAGGTGATCGTCGTGATAGGGTTCGAGGCGCGCGCGATCCAGCACCTCGTAGGTCTCGCGCAGTTCGTCGAGCACGTCGGCGAAGACGTCCTCGGGGTCGGCGGTGACGTCCTCGCTCCGGGCCTTGATCGCGAGCACGAGTCGGCCCTCGGGCGCGAGGAAGCGCGCGTTCTCGACGGCGACGCGCGCCTGTCCCCGCGTCGCGACGTCCTGCACGAGGCAGTCGAGGTCGGTCTCGACGACGTGCGCGTACGTCTCTGGCTTCCGGGCGTCCTTCAGGAGCGGGAAGAGGGTTCCCCTGCTCTCGCAGACGTCGAGCAGGTCGCGCGCGGAGCGCGGCGCGAACTCGACGGCGTACGTCGGTCCCGCGACGTCCGCGACGTGGCTCACCGTCGTGCCGTTCGCCGCGCCGAGGTAGAGCACCGAATCGCCCCCGGAGAGTCCCGTCTCCAAGCCCTTCTCGATGGTCGCGCCGAGCTTCGAACGATGCGGGTCCCAGCGCCGCCACTCGCCGTCCGTCGGCTCGCCGTACACCGGTTCGCCGCGCGTCGCGAGCGCGGGACCATCACCGAAGTCACGTCGCGCGACGCCCTCGGGGAGACCGTCACTCATCGTCGCTCCCCTCGTCGTCGTCGCGACGCGCTCGGATGGTCGCGATCCGGTCGTCGAGTTCCGCCTCGATCGCCGGCCGGTAGTCGCCCGCGTAGTGGTCGATCCGCGCGCCGATGGTCAGTTTGCCGGCGAGCGCGCGCGCGGCCGATCCGCGCTCGTCCGGATGGGTCCCCCGGACGTACTCGTGGGTGTAGATGACGCCGTGCTTCGGGGAGGGAGCGTTCCCGCGGAGGTGCGCGAAGAGCGCGTCCTCCGCGCCGAGGACCTGCACGGTGCCGGAGGGCATCTTCGCGAGATCGCCGAGACCGCCGGCGAGATCGATCAGTCGCGCCGCGAGGATCGGTCCCGCCATCGACGCGAGGTTCGGCGCCACCGTCGGCACCATCCGTTCGAGGAAGTCGCGTTCGGCGTCGCGCTCGTCCGCGAGCGCGACGACCCGTTCGGCGAGCGAGACGACGCGCTCCTCGGCGTCCGTCTCGGGCTGGCGCGACGCGACCTCGCGAGCGTACGTCACGCCCGTCCCCGGCTCGTCGTCGAGCGCGCCCGCCCACTCCGCGTGGCGCTCGGCGAGCTCGTTCGTCGCGCTCGCGAGATCGTCCATCGCGCGGATCGCGTGGATCACCTGCCGGTCATCGGCGGACTCGCGCTCGCTGACGGCGCGGCGCGTCGCCGCCACCGTCGCCTCGTGGAGCGCCTCGTAATAGTCGTCGCGGTCCGCCGCGAAGCCGGCGTCGACGGCCCGCTGCGGCCAGTCCGCCGGCGTCTCGCTCCCCCCTTCGCGGATTGCGGAGGCGGCGGCGCCGGTGTCGCCGCGCTCCACGCTGGCGAACCAGCCCGCGTCACTCGCGGGTGTCTGCTCACTCATGGGCGGATTAGGCCGCCCGATCGTATAGGCGTTCCCGAACGCGGGGAGAGAGCGGGCCTACTCGTGGGTGATCTTCCGGACGCGTCCCTCCGCGCCGGACTTCAGCTTGACGACGGTGCCCTCGGGATCGGCCTCCTCGACGACGGCGCCGACCTCGCCGACGATCGGCTCCTTGCCCTCGCCCTGCTCGATCTCGACGGTCATTCCCTTATCGAGCTGTCGCGGCTCCGGATAGTCCGGGAGTTCTGGCATAGGTGTGGGTGTCGCGCGGCCCCGGCAAAGGCGTGGCGGCCGGCTTTTTGCCCGCGCGGGTCGTCGCCCCCGCCATGGACGACTCGGACGAGGCATCGGAGGCGGGCGCCGACGTCTCCGGCCTCATGGACGATCTCGAAGCGCTGGAGGCGCACGTCGAGAGCGAGGCGGGCCGCGAGGCCGTCGCGGAGGCGATGGAGACCGCGAGCGGGCTCGGGCAGCGGCGCGGGACGTTCGGGCGCGTCATCCACGGCTTCGATCGCGCGGACGCCGCCGAGGCCGCCCTCGGGAGCGTGCTCTTCGCGATCCCGATGGTCGTCGAGAGCGGGACGCACGACATCGGCGTCTACGTCTCGACGCACGCCGGGAGCCTCGTCGGGACGCTTCTCGCCACCGTCGCGATGGTGTACGGCATCCTCTACGTCGCCGACATTCAGGACGTCCGCGTGAAAGACCCGATCCTCGGGATCGTCTCGCGACGCCTCGCTGGCGTCGTCACCATCTCGATCGGCGTCACCGTCGTCCTCTTCACCGGGTGGGGACAGGTCGACTGGACGAACGACCCGTGGACGGCCGCGTGCATCGTCGCCGTCGCGTGGGCGCCCACGGCCGTCGGCGCCGCGCTCGGCGACATCCTCCCCGGATCGTAGCGGGGCGTGTGGTGCGGAGAAGGCTAGCGTTCGCGCGGATCGCGTTTTCGCGTTACCGCGACGGCGAGCGATTCGCGTTTTCGCGTTCGCGTCCCTCCGCGCCTCCCGCCGGTCGGCTCGGATTCAGTCGTCCGCGGGCGCTTCCGCGCTCCCCTCGACCTCGCCCGCCGACGGCACCTCGCTTTCGAGGTACTCGTCGGCGTCGAGAGCGGCCTTACAGCCCATGCCGGCCGCGGTGACGGCCTGCTGGTAGTGGTAGTCGACGACGTCGCCGGCGCCGAAGACCCCCTCGACGGCCGTCGCGGTCTGGCCGCCGCCGTGGCCGCCGGCGGTCTGGATGTATCCCTCCTCGTCGAGTTCGACGCCCGTGTCCGCGAGGTAGTCCGTATTCGGCGTATGGCCGATGGCGACGAAGAACGCGCCGACGTCGAGGGCGAGGTCCTCGACGTCCTCGCCGGCGGCCCGTCGCTCGCGCGGGTGGCCCTCGGGGTGGTGGACGAGATCGACGGATTCGACGCCGTCCTCCGGGCTTCCGTGGATCTCGGTCGCCTCGGTGTTCCAGCGGACCTCGATGTCCCCCTCATCGACGTGCTCCTGCACGCGGTCCTCCCAGTAGTCCTCCGCGCGGAGTTCGTCGCGGCGGTGGACGAGGTAGACGGTCTCCGCGAACTTCGTGAGGAAGACCGCCTCCTCCGCGGCGGCGTCGCCCCCGCCGACGACGACCATGTCCTCGCCGCGGAAGAACGCGCCGTCACACGTCGCGCACGTCGAGACGCCGTACCCCATCAGTTCGTCCTCACCGGGGATGCCAAGCGTTCGGGCGGACGCGCCCGAGGCGGCGATGACGGCGTCGGCGGTGTAGACGTCGCCGTTCTCCAGCGTGACGCGGAAGGGGCGCTCGGAGTCATCGACGGAGGCGACGATGCCGTGCTCGATCTCGGCGCCGAAGCGCGTCGCCTGCTCTTTCATGTCGTTGACGAGCGTCGTGCCGTTGATGCCCTCGGGGAAGCCGGGGTAGTTCTCGACCTCGCTCGTGAGGGTGAGCTGGCCGCCGGGCTCGTCGCCCTCGAAGAGCAGCGGATCGTCGTCGGAGCGCGCCGCGTAGATGCCGGCGGTGAGCGCCGCGATACCCGTGCCGGTGACGATCAGATCGCGGTGCTCGACGATCTCGTCGTCGCGCTCCGTCGCGATGCCGAGCTTCTCGTCGAGTTCGCCCGTCGCGTCGAGCGCGGACGTGTCGTCCCAGCCGCCGATGAGTTCGTCGTCGATGAAGACCTCGGGCGCCGTCTCCCGGCCGTTCGCGCGCTCTTTCATCTCCTCGAAGCGCTCCTCGTCGCCCGTGACGTTGTACGTCACGTAGTCGACGCCCTTCGCATCGAAGAGGTCCTTGGCCTTCTCGCAGTACGGGCAGTCCGTCTTCGTGTAGATTTCCACGCGGGGCTCGTCGCTCATACGTGATGGGAGGGGATTCAGGGGTTTGTAGGTTGCGCCACCCGGGAGGCTGGCCGGCGTCGCGGGCGCGCGAGGAGCTGTCGGACTGGCGGACCTCGCCGTTCACCGCGAGTTCGAGGTCGGGGGGTCGGGAACGACGACACGCTTACCACGGGCGCCGGACCCAGTACGGGTATGCCCGCGGATCTCGCCGAGAAGACGGACCGCTACGAGGGGCTGCTCGCCGAGGCGCTCGCGGCGGCGGAGCCGGTCGCGCCGGAGGGGACGCCGCTCGCCGACGCCGCCGCCGAGTACGAGGAGATGGCCCGCTCGTATCTGGAGGACGGCCGGCACTTCCGCGAGAACGACGATCCGGTGAACGCCCTCGCGTCGTTCAGCTACGGGCACGCGTGGCTCGACGCGGGCGCTCGAATCGGCCTCTTCGACGTCCCGACGGAGGGACACCTCTTCACGGTGTGAGACGGCGACGGACGCCCTCGCGGTCGAACGGCCACCACAGTTACACGAGAGGCGCCGAATAGATCGGAGCGCATGAAGCACGACGAGTTCGTCGGCGACGTGCAGCATCGACTCGAACTGGCATCCCGCGGAGAGGCCATCAGAGCGACGCGTGCAGTACTGGAGACGCTCGCTGAGCGCCTGCAGGCCGACGAGGCCGCCGACCTCGCCGGGCCGCTCCCCATGGAGATCGACCGCTTCCTCCACGAGGCCGACTCCGGTCAGATCTTCGATTTCGACGAGTTCGTTGCGCGCGTCTCTCAGCGTGCTCGCGTCGAGCCCGCGGACGCGGTCTTCTACGCGAAGGTCGTCGTGGACGTCGTCGAGGACAGCGTGCCGGACACGGAGCTCGACGACGTCACCGCCCAGCTCCCCGACGAGTACGACGAGCTCTTCCAGCTCCTCGAAGACGACTCGTACTACTGACCCACACCCGCCAGTACCTTTTTTCGTCGGCCCGTACAGAGATCTGGTATGCCGAACGAGGCGTACGTTCAACTGCTGTGTCCCGACTGCACCAAGCACTGGGAAGAGTCGCCGACCGACCTCCCGACACCCGATGAGGAGTTCGACTGTCCGGACTGCGGGGCGACCTCCCGGACGAGCGAGTTCATGCGCACCGATCGCGATCTGGAGAACCTAAAGCGCCTGCAGACCTGATCCGCGCCCGCCGTCTCAGACGGCGGTTCGCGCGCCACAGGCGTCACACTTCAGCCGCGTGACGTCGTCTTCCTCCACGAGGTTCGTGTCCGGCAGTCCGCACTCCGGACAGCGGACGTACCGCTCGACGTAGTCGTCGAGCGCCTCGGCGATGCGGTCGGCGTCGAACTCACCGGTGAGCCGCACGCGGCCGTTCTCGTCGATCTGTGCGGCGGTCCCGAGGTCGTTCTGGATGAACTGGAGGACGTGACGCTGCTCGCGGTCGAGTCGGTCGAGCGTCGCCGGGAAGTTCTCGTAGACCGTGAAGTTGCCCTCGGTGCGGACGTTCGGGTCCGGGACGTCGAATCGCGACTCTTCGGCGTCGATCTCGGATTTCTCCGCCATCGCCCGATCGAGCTGCTCGTCGTATCCCATGAGGGAACAGAAACGGCGGCGGCCTAAAAGCGTTTCAGCCCGAACCGCGAGAGACGCGTGGCGCGTTCTATCCCCTGAAAATCCGTGTGTTAACGGTTCTCAAGATAATACTATAACCCTCCGGACGATAGGATGTGGTGTCATGAAGAAACAGGAGCTCATCCACCTTCACGGGCTTCTCGCAGAGGTAGGCAACTACTACGCGAAGTGTGAGGGCGAGACCTCTCTGGATCTCGACGAGTACGAGGAACTGGGCATTCGACCGACGTCGATTCACAAGTCGAAGACCGACCACAAGACCGCTGTTTTCGCGCTGGCCGACGACATCACGACCGCGATGGACTCCGAGGAGGGCACGGAGAAAGTCGCGGCGCAGGCCGACTGAAACCCGACGACGAGCCGGGTCCGTATCCGTACGACACCGCGTAGCCGCGGCGCTGTCTATCGAAACCGACACGCTTTGGCCACAGCAGAGCGGAGCCTCCATCGATGCGAACCGGTTCGGTGCCGCTCACCGACCTCGCCGGCGGCTTCGACCTGCAGGCGACCCTCGAGAGCGGCCAGACCTACCTCTGGACCCGTGAGGACGGCGCGACGTACGCCGCGGACGGCGCTCGCGGTGGCGACGCGTGGTACAGCACCGTCGTCGACGGCGAGGTGCTCCGCGTCCGCCAGCGCGAGGGCGTCCTCGACTGGGAGAGCACGACGGACGCCGAATCGCTCCTGTTCGACCTCCTCTCGCTCGACGACGACCTCCGCGCGATTCGCGACGCGGCGAGCGACGACGCGCTGATCCGCGAGGCCTACGAGCGCTACTGGGGGCTTCGGATCGTGCGCGATCCCTTCTTCGGCTGTCTCGTCTCCTTCATCTGCTCGGCGCAGATGCGCGTCGCGCGGATCTTCGCGATGCAGGAGGCCCTCCGCGAGACGTACGGCGAGGAGATCGCGTTCGACGGCCGGACGTATCACGCGTTCCCGACGCCCGCGGCGCTCGCGGACGCGAGCGAGGCCGACCTCCGCGATCTGAGCCTCGGCTATCGCGCCCCGTACGTCGTTCGGACGGCGGAGCTGGTCGCCTCGGGCGAGCTGACGGAGGCGGACGTCAGACGCGAGGACTTGGAAGCCACCCGCGACGCCCTCAAGGGGTACGTCGGCGTCGGCGACAAGGTCGCGGACTGCGTCGCGCTCTTCTCGCTGGGCTGTCGCGACGCCGTCCCGCTCGACACGTGGATTCGCACGGCCATCGACGAGTATTATCCCGACTGTGCGAAGGGGACCTACGCCGAGACGTCGCGCGCCATCCGCGAGGCGTTCGGGCCGAACGCGGGCTACACGCAGACGTACGTCTTCAATCACCTCCGGAGTCAGTAGCGACGCTCGCGAACCGTCGACGCCGCCGCGTGTTTTAGGGGCGCGGCGTGAGAGGTGTCGGTATGAGCGACACAGAGCGAGTGCGCGCGCACGTCCTCGTCAGCGGACACGTACAGGGCGTCTACTACCGGGCGACGACGCGGGAGACCGCGTCGGACCACGGCGTCGACGGGTGGGTCGAGAACCTCTCCGACGGCCGCGTCGAGGCGGTCTTCGAGGGCCCGGAGGCCGCCGTCGAGTCGATGGTCGACTGGTGTCACGTCGGGAGTCGGGCCGCGGACGCGAGGACGTCGAGGTCCGCTACGAGGAGCCGCGGGGACTCGACGGGTTCGAGATCAGGCGGTAGGGTAGGTGGATCCGAGCGCGGTGGAGCCGAGCGACGCGAGACGTCGACACGACGACACGGATTGGGCTTAAGTGGATTCGGGGCGTAGGTACACGCGAGTGACAGGCGCATCCACTGCTTCCGCCGTCGTGGCGAAACGCGTCGACGACGGGGAGCCCGACACGGAGGAGATCCGCGAACTCGTCCGCGCGGCCGGCTACGAGGTCGCCGGCGAGGTCACGCAGAGTCGCACGGCCGACCCCGCCCTCCAGCTCGGCGAGGGGAAGGTCACAGAGCTCGCCGCGCTCGTCGCGGAGACGGGCGCGGAGACGGTCGTCTTCGACAACCGCCTCGGTCCCTATCAGACGTTCAACCTCGGCGATCACCTCCCGGACGGCGTCGAGGTGATGGACCGCTTCACGCTGATCTTGGAAATCTTCGGCCAGCGCGCGCAGACGCGGAAGGCCCAGCTACAGGTCGAGCTCGCGGAGCTTCGCTACGAGCTGCCGCGCGCGGAGGCGAAGACGAGTCTCGCGAAGCGCGACGAGCGCCCGGGGTTCATGGGACTCGGCGAGTACGACGAGTCGCGCGAGCAGGACATCAAAGCCCAGATCTCGCGTATCCGAGACGAACTCGAGCAGATCGAGACGACGGAGCGCCAGCGCCGCGATCGGCGTCGCGAGTCCGGCTTCGATCTCGTCGCGCTCGCGGGCTACACGAGCGCGGGGAAGTCCACGCTGATGCGCGCGCTCGCCGAAGACCTCGATCTCGACGAGAACGAGGAACTCCACCCCGACCTCGACACGACCGCGGAGTCCCGCGACGAGCTGTTCACGACGCTCGGGACGACGACGCGCCGGATGGACATCGACGAGCGCGACGTCCTCCTCACCGACACGGTCGGCTTCATCAGCGACCTCCCGCATTGGCTCGTCGAGTCGTTCAAGTCCACGCTCGACTCGGTCTATCAGGCCGACCTCGTCCTGTTGGTCGTGGACGCGAGCGAACCCGTCGAGGCGATCCGCGAGAAGCTCGCGACGTCGCACGACACGCTCTACGAGCGCAACGAGGCGCCGATCGTCACCGTGTTCAACAAGGTCGACGAGGTGTCCGAGGACGAACTCGCGAGGAAGCGCGAGGCGCTGTCCGCGCTCGCGCCGAACCCCGTCGCGGTGAGCGCCGTCGAGGAACTCGGTCTCGACGACCTGCGCGAGCGCGTCACGTACGCGCTCCCCCGCCGCGAGAAGGAGCGGCTCGTCCTCCCGATGACCGAGGAGACGATGAGCGTCGTCTCGTGGCTCCACGACAACGCCCACGTCGAGGACGTGACGTACGGCGACGACGAGGTGGTCGTCGCCTTCGAGGCCCGCCCGAAGGTCGTCGAGCAGTCCCGCGATAAGGCCAGCACTCTCGCCTCGGCGTAGGCGTCGCTCGTCGTGCTCTCTCGACGTAGCGCTCGTCGCACTCTCTCGACGTAGCGCTCGTCGCACTCCCGCGACGGGCGGTCCGGGAAGCCTACAACCCCCCGCGGTGTAGCGTCCGGTATGCGGAGTTTCATCCCGGAGCGGATCGCGTCCCCCTACCTCGACTACGAGGCGTCGCGCGTGATCCTCCTCGTCGTGAACGCGGGCGGCATCCTCATGGGACTGAACTTCTACCTCCCGCAGCTCCCGTCGAACGCCGCGTCGTTCCTCGCGGAGGCGCTCCTCATCGCGGACAGCCCGCTCTCGATGGTCTGGATGGTCGCCAGCCTCCTCACCCTCTGGGGCGTCGGCCGACGCTACTATCCTTCGTCGCCGTTCCTCGACGCGCTCACCACGGTCGCCTTCGCGTCGATGCTGAAGTACGGCGTCTGGACCGTCTTCGTCCTCAACTACTTCTTCGCGCTCTACGGCTGGCAGGAGTACGTCGGCATCCTCTTCTATCACGCCCTCATGGCCGTCGAGGCGTTCTTGCTTCCCTACTACGGTCGGACGAGCAAGGCGGCGCTCGGCCTCGTCGCCGTCTGGTTCGTCGCGAACGACGTGGCCGACTACGCCTTCGGTCTCCACCCGCACCTCCCCGACGGCGCCGCCGGTCCCGGCGCGCTCGTCTGGGTGACGCCGCTGCTCTCGCTCGTCTCGCTCGCACTCGCGTGGTACTGCCTCGACGCGGACGCGACGACCCGACGACGGTGTGAGGATCAGACGTCGATGCTCGGGATCGCGCCGCCGTCGATGCGATAGGTGGATCCCGTCACGTACGAGGCGACGTCGCTGGCGAGGAAGGCGACGACCCCCGCGACCTCCTCGGGATCGGCGAAGCGCTCGACGTCGATCATCGGTTTCTCCTCCTCGAGGAAGGCCTGCACGGCGTCGTCTTCGGTGATCCCGCGCTCCTCGGCGATATCCGCCATCATCCCCTCGACGAGCGGCGTCATCGTCGTCCCGGGCGCGACGGCGTTGACGAGCAGCCCGTCGTCCGCGTAGGCCCGCGAGAGGTTCGTCGTGAGATTCACCACGCCGGCCTTCGCGGCGCTGTACTGGGGCATCTTCGCGTGGGGCATCAGCGCCGCGTCGGAGGCGACGTTGACGATACGCCCCCAGTCGTCCGCGCGGAGGTGGGGGAGCGCCTCCTGCGTGACCGCCATCGTCGAGAAGAGCGTCGTCTCCATCACGGAACGCCACTCCTCGCGCGGGACGTCCGCGAGCGGCTCGAACGGGCCCGTGGTGCCGACGTTGTTCACGAGGACGTCGAGCGTGCCGTACTCGGCGACCGTCTCGTCGATCAGGCGCGTGACGTCGTCGTCGACCGTCACGTCCGCCCGCACGGGGAGGACGTCGCCGTCGATCGATGCCGCGGCGGCATCGAGTTCGTCCGCATCGCGCGCACAGATGGCGACCCGTGCCCCCTCCGCGGCGAGCTGTTCGGCGATCGCCTTCCCGATACCCTTGCTTCCGCCGGTGACGAGCGCGACCTTGCCGTCGATACCGAGATCCATATGCGCCCGGTGAGTCGGCAGACCGGTAGGCGTACCGCGCCCGCGACGCTCGCCGCCTCCGCCCGTCAGTCGAGCTCGCGCTTCTCCTTCGCGACGACCTCGACGCCCTTGATGGCGGTGTCCGGGTACTGGCTCGCCGCCACGGCGTCGTCGTTCCGGCCCGTGGCGCCCGGTGCCTCGCGCTTCTCCGCGGCCTTCACCATGTCCCAGACGACGTTCAGCCCGGTCGTCACGCCCTGCAAGGCCTCCATCTCGCACCCCGTCTTGCCGGTCGTCTCGACGGCGACCTCCAGCACGACGCGTCCCGCGGATCGGTCCTCCCCGCTCGCGCGCGAGCCCTCGCCGCGCTCGGTTCCGCCCTCGACGTCGAACGTCGTCTCGACGTTCGTGATCGGGATCTGGTGACACATCGGGATCGTCTCCCACGTGTGTTTGACGGCCTGCACCGCGCCGACGCGCGCCGTCGCGAGCACGTCCCCCTTGCCGATCTCGTCGTCGCGGATCGCCGCGATCGTCGAATCCTGCACCCTGATCTCGCCGCGCGCGACCGCCCGGCGCGCCGTGTCCGGCTTCGCGCCGACGTCAACCATCTGGACGTCGCCCGACTCGGTGGTGTGCGTGAGGTCGGCGTCGTCGCCCTCGGCGTCCTCACGCATCCCGATCCCCCCAGAGCGCCGTCGGGATCTCGCCCAGAAGATCGGACGCGAGCAGGCCATACCCCTGTTCGTCGACGACGACGTCGCCCGCGGTCCCGTTCGCGTACGCCGCGATCGCCGCGGCCTGCCCGGGCGCCTGCGTGGACGCCATCGCGCCCGTGATGCCGGCGAGGACGTCGCCCGTCCCGCCGACCGTCATCCCGGGATTCCCGGTCCGGTTCGCGCGCGTCGTCTCGCCGTCCGAGATCACGTCGTACGCGCCCTTCACGAGGAGCGTGACGTCGAGTTCGGCGGCGAACTCGCGGACGCGCGCGGCGCGCACCTCCCAGTCGTCCTCGCGTGGCCCGCCCATCTTCGCCAGTTCGCCCTGATGCGGCGTGCACACGAGGTCGGCGTCGGTGTCGACCTCCGGGACGACCTGCAGCGCGTCGGCGTCCACGACCGCCGTCCCGTCGTAGCCCGCGAGGAAGTCCCGCACGGCGTCGAGCGTCTCGTCCGCCCCGCCGAGTCCGGGACCGATGACGACGACGTCGCGCCCCTCGGCGGCCGCGAGGAGGTCGTCCACGTGGGCGGGGCGGAGGCGCTCGCCGTCGAACGACTCGACGATGAGGTCCTCGGCGTACCCCTGCACTTCGCCCGCGATCGCGTCCGGGCAGGCGACGTACGCGAGGTCCGCGCCCGCCCGCAGCGCCGCCTGCGCGCAGAGCGCCGGTGCGCCCGTGTACGGCCCGCCGCCGATCACCATCACGCGCCCGAAATCCCCCTTGTGCGCCCGCGGATCGCGCGAGAGAGAGCGCAGGTCGCCCGGGCCGACGAACGTCTCCGCGGCCTCGGGGATGCCGATGTCCGCCACCGTCACGTCCGCCCTGCCTTCGAGACCGGGCTTCAGGTCGTGGAACGTGACGATCCGATCGGCGTCGACGGCGACGTCCGCGACGGCGCCCGTGTCGGCGTCCGTCCCGGAGGGAACGTCCACGGAGACGACGGTGGCGTCCACCTCGTTCATCGCGACGATCGCCGAGCGCTCGGGTTCGCGCGGCGCGCCCGTCACGCCCGTCCCGAGCACGCCGTCGAGGACGACGTCCGGATCGCCGAGATCCAGCGCCGTCGAGTCGAGGACGCGCTCCGCGTCGATCTCCGCCGACCGGAGGGCGTCCCAGTTCTCCCGCGCGATATCGGTCGTGATCGTCTCCGGGCGTCCGAGGAGACGCACCGAAGCGTCGAACTCGTCGGCGAGGAAGCGCGCGGCGACGAACGCGTCGCCGCCGTTGTTCCCGCGGCCCGCGACGACGGCCACGGTCTCGTCCGGGTCGGCGACGTCGCGCACCCCGCGCGCGAGGGCGTTCCCGCTCGACTCCATCAACTGCTTCGTCGAGACGCCGAGCGCGGCCGCGTTCCGATCGACCGCCGCCATCCGTGCTGCGCTGATGGTCACGACACCGAGTTCGCGCGAAACGACCCTAAAGGCTCCGTCGGCGCGAGACGGCGCCCCGGTCCCCGCTCGCCTCTCCGTCGGGCTTCGCTCTCGCTCAGTTCGACGCTACTGTACGGACGACTCCGAGTCGCCCGTACGGTCAGTGGGACGCCTTGCGTCCCACGCTACTCGCGTGTCGCTCGCATGCTCCCTCCCGCTCGTCTTTCCGTCGGGCTTCGCTCTCGCTCAGTTCGACGCTACTGTACGGACGACTCCGAGTCGCCCGTACGGTCAGTGGGACGCCTTGCGTCCCACGCTACTCGTGCGCAGCATCCCACTCGTCCGGCTTCCGGAGGTTCCCACAGACGTTGCACACGATGCGGCCCATCGCGTCCATCGCGTTGTCGAGCGTCTCGCAGTTCGTGCAGTACCACCCGTATCGCGACTCCCGATCCGGCGTCCGATAGACGACCATGAACGGGCCTTCGTCGCCGCGCTCGCCCTCGTCCTCGGCGACGTACACCGTTTCGCCGTCGTCCGTCTCGATCTCGATCACGTCCGGTCGTCGGCACGTCGCCACCTTAACTCTCCCCGTCGCAGTGGGGAACGCTTAGGCCGCGGGCACGACAACCACGATCGATGACAACTGTCGTCGTGCCGGTCCGCTACCCGCTCACCGAACACTCGCGCGCGACGCTTCAGGCCGCCATCGACCTCGCCGCGGAACGCGACGCCACTCTCACCGTCCTCCACGTCGACCTCTATCAGGACGATCGACGCGTCACGTGGAGCGACCTCAAGCGCACCGTCGAACGGGCGTTCGGTACCGTCGAGCGCACGCGCTACGTCGTCCGGCGATCCTTCATGGTCGAGGAGACGATCCTCGACGAGGTCGCGGCGGAGGACGCGGACGTCGTCGTGATCGGGAGCGCGCAGATCTCGCGCTGGCGGAAGGCCCTCCGCTCGCTCCTCGGCGAACCCGACGTCGAGGCCTACCTCCGCGACCAACTCGACTGCGAGCTCGTCACGGTTCCCGTCTGAGCGACACCTGCGCCTCGCCGCTCCCCTCGTCGAAGACGTGCTGGACGTGCGGGTAGGCGAACGCCACCTCCTCGCGGGCTTGCAGTTCGTCCCAGATCCGCGTCTGCACCGCGGAGCGGACGGCCGCGAGCCGATACGGATGTTTCGCCCAATAGCGCAGGGTGAGATTCACCCCGCTGTCCGCGTACTCGTCGATGTAACACCGCGGCTTCGCGGGGTAGCGCGCGCTCCCGATGCGGATGTCCGGGCCGCCCTCGATGACCTCGTCACAGGTCGCGGCGGCGCGCTCGATGGCCGACCGCGCCGTTGCGAGGTCGCTCTCGTAGGTCACCTGCACGGTCAGCGAGAGGCGCGTGCGCTCGTCCTCCGCGGAGTAGTTCACGACGTTCGCCTCGCGCATCTCGCCGTTCGGCATCACGAGGAAGGTGTTGTCGAGCGTGAACACCTTCGTGTAGCGCAGCGTGATGTCCTCGACGAACCCCCGCTGGCCGGTCTCGGTGAACTCGATCAGGTCACCGATCTCGTAGGGCTGGTCGGCGAGGACGAAGACGCCGTTGACGACGCTCCCGACGATGGGCGCGAGCACGAGACCGAGCACCGCGGAGAAGACCGTGACGGAGACGACGAGGTTCCCGAGACCGAGTCCGAGCGCCCACGCGGCGACGAGAATCCCGATCCCGAGCGCGCCCGTGCGGATGAGCCGGAGGACCGTGCGCGTCACCGACGGCCGCATGAAGTGTCGCGCGACGCGGCGGCCGAGAACGCCCGTGAGGAGCCGGCCGACGTACCAGCCGGTGACGACGGCGAGCACCGCGAAGACGAGCCCGAAGTCGTGGACGACGGTCCCGGCGCGTGCGAGGAACTCTCGGACGGCGGTCGGCCACGGCATACCGACGCAATCGGCGCCGCCGTCGAAAAGGGTTGTCCTCCGGGTGCCCGACGGAAGTGGATGGTTTTTAGCCCGATGGACGCTCACGTTCGACCATGAGCGAGTCCGACCTCCGAACCGTCCTCGAGCACGTCGGGGAGGGCTTCGACCTCGGCGAGTACGAGATCGCGGCCTACCTCGCCGTCCTCGAACACGGCGAGCTGACGGCGAGCGGGATCGCGGACCGGACGGACGTCCCGCAGCCCCGCGTCTACGATACCGTGCGCAGCCTCGGGGAGCGCGGGCTCGTCGAGATCCGCGAGTCGCGACCGATGACGGTCGTCGCCGTCGATCCCGAGGAGGCGTTCGCCGGGCTACGGTCCTCGCTCGTCGATCTCGTCGACGACCTCGAAACCCTCTACACCACCCCGGAGCGCGAGACAGAAGCCGTCTCGCTCGTCAAGAGCCGGACGACGATCCTCCGATACTTCGAGGAAGTGATCGGGCGCGCGGAGTACGAGCTCACGCTCTCGCTGACCCCGACGCTCGTCGCGCGCTTCGAGGAGGAACTCGCGGCCGCGCGCGAGCGCGGCGTCGACACCGAACTCGTCGTCACGCCCGCGGCGGACGCGCCCGAGAGCCGGACGTACGACTACGACCGCATCGCCAGCGCGGCGCGCGCCCGCCGCGGCGTCACCTCGCCGCTCCTCGCGGTCGCCGACGGCGACTACTCGATCTACGCGACGCAGGGCGCCGTCGGATCGAACCCGGATCAGTACGCCGTGATCTTCAATCGCTCCGCGCTCGGCTTTCTGGTGCTCGGATTCTTCGGCACCGTCCTCTGGACGACCGCCGAGACCGAACTGCTCTCGCACGACGGGGCGCCGTCCCTGCCGCGGCGCTACGCCTCCATCCGGCGCTGCGTGAAGGACCTCCGATCGCTCGACGGCGACCTCTACGCGACCGTCGAGGGGCGAGGCGTCGAGAGCGGCGACGAGCGGACCGTCCGCGGACGCGTCGCGCAGGCGGAACTCGAAGAGACGGAAGAAGTGGCGACCGTCCACCTTGAGACCGACGACGGCGAGACGGTGACCGTCGGCGGTCGCGTCGCCGCTACGAGGACATCGAGGCCTACGAGATCACGGTCGCGCGCGGCGAGGCCCCCTGAGCGGAGCGCCGCGTCACTCCACCTCCAGCGTCGCGCGCCGTCGCGCCAACTGACGGCGGAAACCACAGCACAGCCGCTCCCTCCCCGAGCGAGGTCCCAAGACCCAGCGAAGTCGGGTCGGGTCGGTTACTCCTCCGCGTCGATGTTCGACTCCGTAGACGCGGGATCGTCCGGCGTCGCGACCTCGGATTCGTCGGCGTTCGCGGCGCGATCGACGCGCTCTGCGGGAACGCCGACCATCGTCGCGCCCGACTCGACGTCCGACGTGACGACGGCGCCGGCGCCGACCTTCGCGTCGTCGCCGACTTCGATGTCGCCGAGGAGTGTCGCGTCGGCACCGATGGTGACGCGGTCGCCGACGGTCGGGTGTCGCTTCACCGGCCGCTGGTCCGCGCCGCCGAGCGTCACGCCGTGGTACATGTGGACGTCGTCGCCGACGACGGCGGTCTCGCCGATGACGACGCCCATCCCGTGGTCGATGACGACGCGCTCGCCGATCTCCGCGCCGGGGTGGATCTCGACGCCGGTGAGTCCGCGGACGACCTGCGAGATGACGCGAGCGAGTAGGCGCTCGCCGTCCTCCCAGAGTGCGTGCGTGAGGAGGTAGGCCCAGACGGCGTGGAGTCCGGGATAGCACAGCAGCACTTCGAGGCGGCTCTTCGCGGCCGGATCCGCCTCGTAGACGGCTTCGATGTCCGCGCGGAGCCGGGCGAGGCTACCCACGGACGTCACCGTCGCGTCGGCCGCGACCGGACGCGGGACGTCCCCGCCGCCTGCGTGTCTCGTCATGCCACTCTGTGCGCTCGCGCGCGGCAAAAGGCCAGCGCTTCCGGTCCCACGCGCCGAAGGCGCTATAGTCGATCAAACGCAAGAGCGGGGCGTGAGCGACGTGACCGGTGACGGTGACTACGACGGTGTCGTCTACGACCTCGACGGGACGCTCGTCCGCCTCGCGGTCGACTGGGGGGCCGTCGAGCGCGACCTCACTGACCTCTTGACGACGGCCGGCGTCGACGCGACGGGGTTCGACGCGTGGGAGTTCCTCGATGCCGCCGAGGGCGCCGGTATCCGCGCGGAAGCCGACGCGCTCATCCGAGACTACGAGCGAGACGGGGCCGAACGCGCCGAGCGATTGCCCCACGCCGACGAACTCCGCGACGGCGCGCTCCCGGCCGCGGTCTGCTCGCTCAACTGCGAGCGCGCCTGCCGCATCGCGCTGGAGAAGGAGGGGCTGACCGAGCGCGTGCGGGCCGTCGTCGGCCGCGACACGGTCTCCGGACGGAAGCCCGATCCGGAACCGCTCCTGCGTGCGGTCGAGTCGCTCGGTCTCGACCCGGCGGGCGTCGTCTTCGTCGGCGACTCCGAGCGAGATGCCGAGACGGCGCGGCGCGCGGGTACCGGGTTTCGGTACGCCTAACTCGACCGTTTCGCGATTCGGGTCGGCTCCACCGACCACTCATCGCCAAAAGCTCGGCCAGAAACGCCGGTCGCCTTTGGCGGCCGGTGAATCGCACCCGCGGTCGCTCGCGCGAGCGTTCCATCACTCCTCGTCAGCGCTTACTTCGCCGGGTTCGACGGTCGTCCGCCGGGCGTAGAGGTAGACGCAGACCGCGGTGAGGAACCAGACGACGGCGCCGACGCGGACGGCGAAGGCGGCCTGCGCGGTCCACGTGGGGATGGACGCGTCGCTGACGACGGCGGCGAGCGCCACGACGGGCGCGCCGACGACGATGGTGAGGACGAACGTGGTCTGCATCACCCACCCGTAGTCGACGCCCTCCGGGTCCGTCTCCTCGACGACGTCGGGCACGCGCCTATCTCCGGCGTCGCTTAGCATAAAAGCCGCGTGTTTAACGGACTGCCGGCAGTACGCGTCCCCATGACGACCGTGCAGGACATCCGGGAGCGAACCGGTGACGACCCGATCACGATGCTGACCGCCTACGACGCGCCGACCGCGCGCATCGTTGACGAGGCGGGTGTCGATGCGATCCTCGTCGGTGACAGTATGGGGAACGCGGTGATGGGGTACGACTCGACGCTCCCCGTGACGATGGACGACGTCGCGTCGCGGACGGGCGCCGTCGCGCGCGGCGTCGAGGACGCCCTCGTCGTCGCGGACATGCCCTTCCTCAGCTACGGCGCCGACGAGGCGGACGCCGTGGAGAACGCCGGCCGCCTCGTGCGCGACGCGGGCGCGAGCGCCGTGAAACTGGAGTGCGGCCCGCACACCGTCGATCTCACCGAGCGCCTCGTGAACCTCGGGATTCCCGTGATGGCGCACCTCGGGCTCACGCCGCAGCGCGTCAATCAGCTCGGCGGCTACCGGCGGCAGGCGACGACGCGGGAGGCCGCCGCTGATCTGCGCGATCTCGCCGAAGCCCATCAGGACGCGGGCGCGTTCGCGCTCGTGCTCGAACACGTCCCCGCGAACGTCGCCGAGCGAGTCACGGACGCGCTCTCGATCCCGACGATCGGTATCGGGGCCGGCGGTGGGACCGACGGTCAGGTGCTCGTCATCACGGACGTCCTCGGGCTCTCGGAGCGCGCGCCGCCGTTCGCCGAGACCTTCGGCGACGTCGCGAGCGAGATGGAGCGCGCCGTCGCGGGATATCGCGACGCCGTCGAATCCGGCGGCTTCCCGGCCGACGAGCACGAGCACGTCGCGGACGACCTCGATGAATTCTGAACCGCCCCGCCGGCCGACTCCTCCGGGTTCCGGAACGCGACCGACGGTCTGAACCGCAATTCCACCGGTCAGTCTCCCATTTATTACAAACGGCCGAGATTGGAGTTAGATTTATATGTCTACAAGCCTAACCAGAGGTTAGCAACAATGCGTCCCAAGAACACGCTGACTGATCAGCGCGGACTCGTCGAGCGCTACGACTACGAGGACGAGGCCGTCGTCGTGGCGGACACGTCCTTCGCCGACGAGCGCGTGAGCGTCGACGTCGTCGACGGCACCGCCATGGTCGTGGTCGAGGGCGACGACGAGGACGCGCAGTACGAGATCGACCTCCCCGAGGGGGAGGTCGCCCGCGCGTTTATCAAGAACGGGGTCGTCACCGTCGAGGTGAAGCGATGAAACTGACGGTCAAACCCCTCAAGCAGGATCAGGCGGGTCGCGGCCTCGCCGCCGTCGACCGACGGGCGATGGAGGAACTCGACCTCGACAACGGCGATTACATCGTCATCGAGGGCAGCGGTGAGGGCCGCGCCATCGCGCGCGTCTGGCCCGGCTACCCCGAGGATCAGGGCGAGGGCGTCGTCCGCATCGACGGCGACATCCGCCAAGAGGCCGACGTCGGGATCGACGACAGCGTCACCGTCGAGAAGGCGGACGTCAAGCCCGCGAAGTCGATCAGCGTCGCGCTCCCGCAGAACCTCCGTATCCGCGGGGATATCTCGCCCTACATCCACGACCGGCTCTCCGGGAAGGCCGTCACGACCGGCCAGACGATCCGCGTCCCCTTCGGATTCGGCGGGTTCGGCCAGATGAGCGGCCAGCGCATCCCCGTCCGTATCGCCGGCAGCGACCCCGAGGGGACCGTCGTCGTCACCGACTCCACGGAGATTCAGGTGAGCGAGATCCCCGCCGAGGAGATCTCCGAGGGGCAGGCCGGGAGCGGCGGCGAGAACGCGCCGAACGTCTCCTACGAGGACATCGGCGGTCTCGACGACGAGCTCGAACAGGTGCGCGAGATGATCGAGCTGCCGATGCGCCACCCCGAGCTCTTCCAGCAGCTCGGTATCGAGCCGCCGAAGGGCGTCATGCTCCACGGCCCGCCCGGAACGGGGAAGACGCTCATCGCGAAGGCCGTCGCGAACGAAATCGACGCGCACTTCCAGACGATCTCGGGTCCCGAGATCATGAGCAAGTACTACGGGGAGTCCGAGGAGCAACTCCGCGAGGTGTTCGACGAGGCCGAGGAGAACGCCCCCGCCATCGTCTTCATCGACGAACTCGACTCCATCGCGCCCAAGCGCGAGGAGGCCGGCGGTGACGTCGAGCGCCGCGTCGTCGCCCAGTTGCTCTCGCTGATGGACGGCTTAGAGGAGCGCGGCGACGTCATCGTCATCGCGGCGACCAACCGCGTGGACGCCGTCGATCCCGCGCTCCGCCGTGGTGGGCGCTTCGACCGCGAGATCGAGGTCGGCGTCCCCGACCAAGAGGGCCGGCGCGAGATCCTGCACGTCCACACGCGCGGGATGCCGCTCGCCGAGGGCGTCGAGGTCGACGAGCTCGCCGAGAACACGCACGGCTTCGTCGGCGCGGACATCGAGAGCCTCAGCAAGGAGGCCGCGATGAACGCCCTGCGGCGCATCCGTCCCGACCTCGATCTCGAATCCGAGGAGATCGACGCCGGGATCCTCGAGTCCATCCGCGTCACCGAGGACGACTTCAAGGAGGCGCTGAAGGGCATCGAGCCGTCCGCGATGCGCGAGATATTCGTCGAGGTACCCGACGTCACGTGGGAGCACGTCGGCGGTCTCGAGGACACGAAGGAGCGCCTGCGCGAGACGATCCAGTGGCCCCTCGACTACCCCGATGTGTTCGAGTCCATGGACCTCGACTCCGCGAAGGGCGTCCTCCTCTACGGCCCGCCGGGGACGGGGAAGACCCTGCTCGCGAAGGCCGTCGCGAACGAGGCGAACTCGAACTTCATCTCGGTGAAGGGTCCCGAACTCCTCAACAAGTACGTCGGGGAGTCCGAGAAGGGCGTTCGCGAGGTCTTCGAGAAGGCCCGATCGAACGCGCCGACGGTGGTGTTCTTCGACGAGATCGACTCCATCGCGGGCCAGCGCGGCCAGAACCAGAGCGACTCCGGCGTCGGTGAGCGCGTCGTCAGCCAGCTCCTCACGGAACTCGACGGCATCGAGGACTTGGAGGACGTCGTCGTCGTCGCGACGACGAACCGGCCGGATCTCATCGACTCCGCGCTCCTCCGCCCGGGTCGACTCGACCGGCACGTCCACGTGCCCGTCCCGAACGAGGAGGCCCGTCGCGCGATCCTCGACGTCCACACCGAGCGCAAGCCGCTCGCCGACGACGTGGATCTCGACCGGATCGCCCGCCGCACCGAGGGCTTCGTCGGCGCCGACATCGAGGCGCTCGTTCGCGAGGCGACGATGGCCGCGACCCGCGAGTTCGTGAACACCGTCTCCCCCGAGGACGCCGCCGACTCCGTGGAGAACGTCCGCGTGACGATGGCGCACTTCGAGCAGGCGCTCGACGAGGTCGGTCCCAGCGTCACCGAGGACGTCCGCGAGCAGTACGACGAGATCGAACAGCGCTTCGAGACGGCCGACACGCCCGACCGCGAGCGCGACACCGGCCGGGCGTTCCAGTAGGGTTTCCGTCGCGGGCCGGTGCGCCGGTCCGCGCACACGGGCGGCCCGTTCGGTTTCTGCTGACTTCTGACGCCGCGACGCGACATGCGGCGTCGCACTCCTTCGTCTCGACATGCGGCGTCGCACTCCTTCGTCTCGGCGGGTGCGTCTCCGTTCTCTCGTGTCGGCTCCGCTTCTTCCGCAAGCCGTTTCCCCGCGCGTCGCCGACCGCGTGAGCATGGAGATCGCGCGGTTACGCGAGGGCGACCTCGACGCGTTCGTCGAGGAGCTGTGGCTCCCCGCGAAGCGGGAGATGGCGTCGATGACGGTCTACGAGCTCGACGGCGACGCCCGCCGAGCCGGTCGCTCGCACTACCGCTCGCGATTGGCCGACGACGAGACCGTGACGTACGTCGGGCGCGAGGACGGCGCCCTCGTCGGCTACGTGAGCGCGGAGATCCGCGCCCCGGCGCCCATCTTCGAATCCGTGCGCGAGTGTCACGTCAGCGACGTCTACGTCGCGCCCGAGATCAGACGGCGCGGCGCCGGCCGCGCGCTGCTCGACGCCGCGGAAGAGTGGGGTCGCGTGCGAGACTGCGCGCACCTCGATCTGAACGTCGACGCGGACAACGAGGCCGCCCGCTCGCTCTACGAGGACGCGGGGCTGCGCGCCGAACGCTACAACATGAAGAAGCCGCTCGACTAGTCCAGTTCCTCGGCGGCGTCGCGCGCGAGCAACGGTTCGGCGTTCTCCCTCGGGAGCGTGACGACGTCGTCCGATTCGAGCGTGTACGCGCGCTCGTCGACGCCGAGCACCTCGCCGACGTCCTGCGTGATGCGGACGGTCGCGCGCTCGATTTCGCGTCCACCCGTGTCGCTCGCGTCGCCTCGCTCCGCCGAGGTCGCTCTGTCGTCCGCCGCGCTTTCTCCGTCGTCCGTCTCGCCATCGGTATCGCCGTCGCCGCGCTCCGCCCCTCTCGCGTCGCTCGCTCCATCACCGCCGAGCGCCGCCGCGTCGTCGCCGCCCATCGCCGCGGCGGCCGTCGACGCCTCGCGCCCGCGTCGCTCGCGTCGCCGGGTTCGTCGGGCATCGGCTCGTCCGGCGGCGGCGTCGGCATGTCCGTCCCCGACTCGCGATCGTTCACGACGGCGGCCGGTTCCGGGGACTCGTCGCCCTCGGGCGGGGCGTGCGCGTCCGGACCGGCGGCGGTCGCGGCGTCCGGCTCGCCCGCGAGGACGTCGAGCACGCGCGATTTGTTCGACTCGATGCGCGAGACGAGGTCGGTGTAGAGTTCGCGCTCCTCCGCGGTCAGCCCCTCCGCGTTCGAACCCATGCCGGCGGCCGCGAGGCTGGCCTGCTTGACGATCTTGCCGACGCGACGCTCGTAGATGGCTTCCGCGACCTGCTCTGCGGTCTCGATCTCGTCGGTGAGCGATTGGACCTCGTCGTCGCCGAAGGGATCGGCGGCCTCGTCTGCGGCCCGCTCGCGGCGCTCGCGGAGGTCCTCGATGTACTCCGCGGCCTCCCGGTAGAACGAGTCCCGCAGGTCCTGAAGGCCGTCCGTCGTCCGTTCGCGCGTCTGTGCCGCGCGGAGATCGTCTATGTTCATCTCATTCGGTCGCTTTCTCCGCCCACCCGCGAGCCATCAGGAAGACGCCCGCGTACTCCGGTAGTGTCTGCTCGCCCGGCGTCACCGTAATCGTTTCGCCGCACATCCCGAGTTCGTACTCGCGCTCGACGTCCACTCGGATCTCGTGGCCCACGAACGTCTCGGGGACGGCGTCCGTGAGGGGATCGAAGTCGGCGAGGGCGTCGCGATCGATCGACGTCACCGCGAGACCGCTCCCGCCGTGCAGCGATCCCGGAAGGCGAATGAGTCGGTGCGTGTCGGTCGTCACCGGCTCGTCGATCGGCGCCTCCTCCTCGTCGACGGTCTCCGTGAGGAGTTGGCGCGCGACGTTCAGGAACGCCGGGTGGACGTCGACGTTGCCCGCGCGCACCGCCTCGGTGTTGTTCTGGACGACGTTCAGGACGGCTTCCGCGTTCTTCTCGCCGACGCCGTCGAACGTCTGGAGGTGGAGGAGCGCGTCGCGCTCGTCCATGCCGAGGAGTTCGTCGACGAAGGCGTCGATGTGATCGACGGCGCGACGCCCCCACCCCCCGTCGGCGGGGAGCGTCCGGCGCGTCGTCGGGTTCTTCACGCCGAGACCGCTCACGGTCTCCTCGCGGACGAGCGACTCGAAGGCGACGCCGTTGCCGCGGACGTAGTCCACGATCTCGCGGCGCTCGTCGCGTTCGAGCGGGAACACGGTCTCGTCGCGCACATGGACGTGGTAGCCCCGTCCGCCCGAGAAGACGACGCTGAGGTCGTCGAAGCCGAAGTCGCGTTCGAGGAAGTCGAGGAGCCGCACGAGGGCGTCCTTGCTCTTCGCGAGCATCTCCGCGTAGGTGTCCTCGCCGAGCGTCACGGTGGGCAGGTGGTCGGCGTCGATGTCGAAGACGAGGTCGGCGCCGGTCCAGTCCTTCTCGGCCATCGTCGAGGCGCCCGGCGTCTCGTAGCGGCCGGCGGAGAAGTAGACGTGACGCGGGCGCTTGCGCCGGAGGAAGGCGTCGACGTCGCCGATGTCGAGGAGGTCGCGGTGGCGGACCATCGTCTCGTCGGGTCCCTCCGTCCACGGGATGAACCCCCACTCGCGCTCGTCGGCGCTCGGCGGGAGCGGGACGTCCACGCGTCGGTAGTAGTCGCTGAATCGCCCCCGCAGATACGCGCGCGTCCGATCCTCCATCCCTCGGTGATAGGCGTCGGCGTCGAAAAAGGCGTGTCGGTCTCCGGGCCGCGGGCGCTACCGGCGGAGGTAGTCCGAGAGCCGATCGCGCAGGCCCTCGACCTCGCCGAGCCGGAGGTAGTAGGCGCCCTCGCCGTCCTCGTAGTAGTTGTCGATCTCGCGGACGATCTCGAAACCGAGATGCCGATAGAAGCCGAGGGCGCGCTCGTTCGTCACGCGCGCGTGACAGGAGACCGTCTTCGCGTTCTCGGCGACGGCGGCGATGAGGCGCTCGCCGAACCCCTCGCCGCGGTAGTCGGGGTCGACGGCGAGAAAGAGGACGTAGCCGTCGTGACGCGCGGCCGCGAAGCCGACGAGGTCGTCGTCGGGCGTGACGTAGGCGTGGACGATCGCGCGCCGATAGGCGTCGGCGAAGAACCCGCGACGCTGTCGGAGGAGGCCTTCGCGTTCACGGATCCGTTCCTTGAGTTCCCACGCGTCGTCGAGTAGCTCGTCGCTACCGCGCGGGACGACCCGTTGCTCGACCGTGACGCTCACTGTCCGCCTCTAGCCGACCGGAGGATATAGTTCCACCGTCCCCCCGCGCGGATGCCGCAACCCTTTCGGTGGCCCCCGACGGAGGTGCACGCGATGCCCTCGGACGGTCCCCGAACGCGGCGACGGATGCAGGCCGCCAGTCAGTCGGCCGCCGCCCGCGTCAGGGAGACGTTCCTCACTGGGATCGCGGTGATGGTCCCGATCCTCATCACCCTCTACGTTCTCCACGCCGCGCTCGGGCTTTTCGCGAGCATCCTCGATCCCCTCGCGTACGGACTCCAGCGCCTCAACGTCGCCCCCCAGCGCCGCTTCGTCATCGTCGAGTTGACCGCGGCGATCCTGCTCGTCGCCATGACCTTCGTGCTCGGTTTCTTCGTGTCCTTCCGGTCGGGCGAGCGGGCCCTCGAATACTTCGACCTCCTCATGGAGCGCATCCCCGGGATCGGCTCCGTCTACGCGAGCTTCCGGCAGATGAGCGACGTGATGCTCGAATCGGACGCGGAGAACTTCCGGAAGGTCGTCCTCGTCGAGTACCCCCACGACGGCGCGTACACGATCGGCTTCGAGACGGTCAAGACGCCCGAACCCATCCGGGACGCCGCCGGCGACGAGAGCCTGCGCACGCTCTTCCTCCCGCTCGCGCCGAACCCCGTGATGGGCGGCTTCCTCGCGCACATCCCCGAGAGCCGGATCATGGACGTCGACATGACCGTCGAGGAGGGGATGCGCACCGTCGTCACGACGGGCGTCGCCGTCGCCGACACCGAGCACGCGGAGGGACTCACGCGCGAGGAACTCGAAGAACTCGGCGGTGCCGAGGTCGGCGAGCACTTCGAGACCGACGACTCGGAGGCGGATGAGCGGTGACCCGCGAGCGCGCGTTCGCCCTCCGCGAGCACACCGCGGACGTCGCCGTCGAGGCCCACGGCGACACGCTCGGCGACTGCTTCGCCGCGGTCGCGAACGGGATGGCCGCGGCGATGTGCGACGAGATCCCCGACGCGGGCGGCGAGCGCTTCGGGATCGACGTCCGGGCCACGACGAGGAAGCGCCTCCTCTACGACTACCTCGACGATCTCATCTACGAGCGCGACGTCCGCGGCGTCCTCCCGGTCGACAACGAGGCGACGGTCGAGCGCGACGGCGAGGACTGGACGCTCACCGCCTCGGCCCGCGGCGTCCCGCTCGCCGACGTCGCCGCCCGCGATCTGAAGGCCGTGACGTTCTCCGAGATGCGGATCGACGAGGACGAGGGAGCGTGGGCGGCGTACGTCGTCTTCGACGTCTGCTCGCGGGCGGGGGATGTCACTCGACCACATCTTACATCCGATCGCGCGCGAACGTCGACGCGGAACGATGAGTGTCATCGTCGAGTTCGACGTCGACGCCGAGTCCTTCGAGCTCGGCCGCGCGCTCGCGGTGCCCGGGCGCTCGGATATCGAACTGGAGGACGTAGTCCCCCTCGGTGACGACGTCGTCCCGCTCTTCTGGCTCTACGAGACGGGCGCATCCGAGTTCGTCGAGACGGTCGAGTCCAACGCCGCGGTGGAGAACGTGATCGCCCTCGATGAGACGACGAACCGAACCCTCTACGCGCTCCAGTGGGACGCGACTCGCGATACGTTCCTCGGGTCGGTCACCGAGTTCGGCGGGTTCCTGCTGAGCGCGACCGGCTCCGGCCAGACGTGGATGCTCCGGTTCCGATTCCCCGATCACGACGCGCTCTCCGCGTTCAGCGATCGGTGTAGCGAGATGGGCGTCGATCTCGACGTGACCGCCCTCTACAATCGGACGCGCCCGAGCGCCGGTCGGTGGTACGGGCTGACGGAGACGCAGTACGAGACGCTCCTCCTCGCGCGCGAACGGGGGTATTACGACATTCCGCGGCGGGTGTCGACGCAGGCGCTCGCCGACGAACTCGGCGTCTCCGATCAGGCCGTGACCGAGCGCCTCCGTCGGGCGATCCGGACGCTCACGGACAACGCGCTCCGGCCGGACACTGCCGGCGACGGGTCGGCGGAGTGAGCGGGAAAAACGGGCTGGTGCGCCAAGTCGAACCCCTATCGGCGTCCCGGAGTTATACCCTCCCGGGTCGGATCGAGCGGCCGCCACGCGGGGGAGGGGTTCTCGCTACCCGCGCGATCCGACCTCCATCGGAACCACCGGCGTCGTCGCGCGTCTCGCCGCGGCGGCGCGGAACGGTTCTTTTAGGATTCCCGCACCGAACTAACGGGTATGACCACGTTCGACGCGGGCGACGTCACCCTCGACGAGGTCGAGGAGTACGTCTGGGAGATCGCCCGAGAGGACGGGATGAACACGCCGGCGCGCGTCCTCGCGAGCGAGACCCTCCTAGAGGAGATCGCGGACGACGACACGCTCCGGCAGATCCGGAACGTCACCCACCTCCCGGGCGTCGTCGAGCACGCCCTCTGCATGCCCGACGGACATCAGGGGTACGGCTTCCCCGTCGGCGGCGTCGCCGCCATCGACGCCGAAGACGGCTGCATCAGTCCCGGCGGAGTCGGCTTCGACATCAACTGCCTCTCCGGGAACGCCGACGTCCTCTTGGAGTTCGGCCGCCGTCGCCGCATCCGCTCGTTCAGCAGCGCGGTCGAGTCCGAGCGCGCGCTCGTCCAGACCGACGCGGACGAGACGCCGTCCGACGTGCGCCTGTTCACGGAGACGTCGAATCGATCCGTCCACGAGGTCACGGCGGACACGGGAGACACGATCGAAGCGACCGCCGACCATCCGTTCCTCACGCCGGACGGGATGGTCGAACTCGGCGACCTCTCCCCCGGTGACGAGGTCTTTCAGCGGCAGTTCGAGGGACTTCCGGACGAGGAGCCGCCGGAGTTCGTCGTGCTCGACGAGCGCGACTTCGCCGACGAAGACCCGCAGCTCGTTCGCGCCCTGACGGAGCGCGACCTGCTCCCGCTGCTCTCGACCGACGATGCGTTCGCGCGTCTGCTGAAACTCGTCGGCTTCCACACGGGCGACGGCTCGTTCGACAGCGGGTCGCAGACGTGGTTCCACGCCGATCCCGAGGATTGCGAGGCGATCCGCGACGATATCGCGGCGCTGGGGTTCACGCCGTCGCGCGTGTACGAGCGCGAGCGCCAGCACGACGTCGGTGGGAACGCGGTCGAAGCGACCGAGTACAGCGTCCGTTCGACGTCGAACGCGTTCAAGCAACTGCTCCTCCGTCTCGGTGCGCCCGAGGGCAAAAAGACGCGTTCGGACGTCACGACGCCGGGCTACCTCGATCGGCTGGCCGACTGGCAGGTCGCCCTGTACCTCTCGGCGTTCTTCGGTGCGGAGATGGATGCACCCGCGGCGCTCTCGGCGACGAACTTCTTCGCGCCGTCGGTGTCACACAACCGGAACGTCGAGACGGCCGAGGCGGGCGAGACGTTCCTTCGCGAAGTGATGGGATACCTCAACGAGATGGGGATCAGGACGAACGCGCTGGAGACGGTCGAGCGCGGCGAAAACGCGGCCGGCGAGACGATCCGGTATCGGTTCGGCGTGTCGAGCGAGGCGTCGAACCTCGTACGGTTCTTCTCGACGGTCGGCTACCGATACGACCGCGCGAAACGCCGCGAAGCCGCGCTGGCGAGCGCGTACCTGAAGAAGAAGGAGCGACACCTCGACGAGCGGGCGCGCGTCGCCCGCGAAGCGAAGGCGATGGCCGACGGCGGTGCGTCCATCTCGGAGGTGACGGCGGCGTTCGACGTCAACGATCGATTCGTCGAGCGGAGCGTCTACGGGGGACGCGATGGACGGCCGCGCCCGGCGGCGGACTTCCCGGACTACGAGGCGTTCGTCGACGACGTCGAGACGCGCGGTCTCGCCGTCGCCACGCCCGTCGAGTCGATCACGGAACTCGGCGAGAAGTCCGTCTACGACATCGGCGTGACGCACGACGAACACAACTTCGTCGCGGACGGCTTCGTCGTCTCCAACTGCGGCGTCAGGATGGTGAAGACGAACCTCACCTACGACGACGTCGCGGGCCGCGAGGAGGAACTCGTCGAGGCGCTCTTCGACGCCGTGCCGACCGGTCTCGGCGGTGGCGGCGTCGTGACGGGCGACGCGGAGACGATGACGGGCGCGCTCGAACGCGGGATGGACTGGGCCTACGAGGCGGGGTACGCGACGCGCGACGACCTGAAACACTGCGAGGACGGGGGGTATCGCCCGGACGCGGACGTCTCGAAGGTCTCACAGAAGGCGACGGACCGGGGGCGAAACCAACTCGGGAGTCTCGGTTCGGGCAACCACTTCCTCGAAGTCCAGCGCGTTACCGATACCTACCGCGACGACGTCGCCGAGGCGTACGGTCTGGAGGCGGACCAGCTCGTCGTCCTCATCCACTGTGGCTCGCGGGGGTTGGGCCATCAGGTCTGCTCCGACTATCTCCGTCGGATCGAGGAGGAGTACGACGAGTTTCTCGCTGATCTGCCGGACGACAACCTCGCGGCCGCGCCCGCCGGCAGCGACCTCGCCGAGGACTACTACGGCGCGATGTGCGCGGCGATCAACTTCGCGTGGGTGAACCGCCAGCTCATCACCCACCAAGTGCGCGAGACGTTCGCGGACGTCTTCGAGACGCCGTGGGAGGAACTCGGGATGGAACTCCTCTACGACGTCGCGCACAACATCGCGAAGCGGGAGACGCACGAAATCGAGGGCGAGGAGCGCGAGCTGTTCGTCCACCGCAAGGGCGCGACGCGGGCGTTCCCCGCGGGCCATCCCGAGGTTCCGGAGACGTATCGCGACGTCGGCCAGCCCGTGATCATTCCCGGGAGCATGGGCGCGGGGAGCTACGTGCTCCGGGGTGGTGACGAGTCGATGGAGCGGACCTTCGGATCGACCGCGCACGGCGCCGGCCGGCTGATGAGCCGCACGCAGGCGAAGCGCGAATACAGAGGCGAGGACGTGCGCTCCGACCTCCGCGACCACGAGCACGTCTACGTGAAGGCCGAGTCGGGCGCGACCATCGCGGAGGAGGCGCCGGGCGTCTACAAGGACGTCGACGAAGTCGTCCGCGTCAGCGACGAACTCGACATCGGCGACAAGGTGGCGCGCACCTTCCCCGTGCTGAACATCAAAGGCTGAGGATCAGGTGTCGGTGGCCGCATCGCCGTCACCGATTTGTCGACCCGCTCGGCCCGTTCGACCCACCCG
>NZ_BATA01000030.1 GCF_000474235.1 Halarchaeum acidiphilum MH1-52-1 | reverse complement strand
GGCTTTGTGAGGTACTGAGTCTAGAACTATTCCAGGGAAATCGGATTTTCGTGCGTCGCATCGTCGGATCGCGACTAATTATAAGTCCAATCTCGGAGACCATAATCGCAGACCAGTTGCTACATACGGTCAAACCGACTACTACCGAATCCAATAACGCAGTAATTGCGGCTCTCTTACGAAGTCGGCTCACGGCTTATTACTTCAAGAAGCGCTTTAACAGGGATGAAGAGACATTCCCGGAGATTCGCGTTAGCGAATTGGATTCGCTTCCGATAAAAGTAATTGAGGAGGGGGATTCTGATCCCTCGGAACTATTCAACCTGTGGCAAAGTAGCTTAGAATCCGGAGGGGGCGAGGGGGATATCTATCAAAAGCTCGTAGAGGCAGGACTGCAAGTTGACAACCACTCGTCGAACCTCGCTCCGTTCTTTGAAGAAGTAGTGGACGAAATGGTAGAGATGAGCGGGAACAGACATACTCTCAATCTTTCCCTCCTCGACTACCTCGGCAACTACGCCGAAGGCTCCGCCCTCCCCGACGTGGGCCTCTTCCAGCCCACTGAGTCAAATATCCTCGACGCGACCACCGAGGACTACGAGAACCTCCGCGTCGGTGACGCAAAGACCGAACGCGACGGCCGCCAGGTCACAATCTCCGCCACGGCCCGCTACAAGCCCGAGAACGAGGACGAGTACGAGACCGACCAGTGGGGCTATACGGAGACCGACTACCAGGAGGCCTTCGCGCTCACGGACCTCAGCGAGGAGGAGGCCGCGCTGGTCGAGGAGTTCGTCCCCGTCGTTGTCGAGGAGGCTGACGGCTTCGCGGGCTTCCGCGATAACGCAACGAAGACGAACTCGCTCATCGACCGGCTGAAGGCTATCACGCTTCCTGACCCCGATGACGTCGCCGACGACCTCCGGCGGTACATCGAGGTGAAGAAGCGTGCCGAGGAACTGGACGAGAAGATTGAGAAGACCGACCGCCTCATCGACGAAATCGTCTACGACCTCTACGACCTCACCGACGAAGAGATTGAGATCGTCGAGGAGAGCGTAGCCGACGACTGAGGTCGGCGTCTCCTTCTACGGATTAGCGTCACTGGCAGTACCGCACTGGAACTGCTGGTGTGGCCGAAACTGTGGAATCCGCCATCTACCGCTCCGTTCGGATGTGGCTACCGTGTAGGCAATCAAGGGCGTTCGTGCTACGAATTTGCACGAACGGGAAGGGACTGAGGCGAGAGCTGGTTCCGGCCGAGTCACCCAGCAGGTCAGACCGGCGGCCGCTCGTAGAGTTTGATCTCCGTCGCTCGCCCCTCCTCTCTGGCGGCCTTGAGAAGCGATGTACAGTAGTTATCGCAGAGCGTGACCGCCCTCTCGAGACCCTCGGCGATGTACATTCTATTCGCTTGGTTCAACTCCAGATGTGCTCCGCACAACTGACATCCGGTCTCGTGGACGTAATCCCTGTCCTCCGATTCCAGGATTGCCCTGGGCATGACTATCGGCTCCCAGTAGCGAGGAGGATACAGGGCATCCAAGTCCAGCACGTGATTGGGCTGGCTTCCGGGCCATTCCTCCGGTTCCACGTCGACGACAGTGGCGCGATGGGCGAATCCGATGACGCGCGCTATATCCTCCTTCTGGCGCACATGTACGAGCACGAAGTAGTCTGCGGGCGGCGTGTCTCGAGCGCTAACGATTAGTTTGGGCCGCTCAGTGTCTGTAGTGGTCGTTTTTGTATCGATCGTTGTGTCCGCAAGTACGTGGTCCCAGCCGGCGTCGCCGGTCACATTGACCTCCTCATTTCTCGGAGTAATGAACTGTTGGCTAACGACGATCTCGCCTATGTAACCGATTTCGTGAGCTTCAGTCGCACCACGGGACCCGTAGAGTGAGCCATCTCCGTCCTTGGCTTGATTCCTCTGTTCGGCGATCCACTTGGCTTTCTCTCTGATTGTTGTTCCGAGAGCAGGCCATCCCTCGTCCAGTGGTACGGTTGGCAGTTCCGCAAAGTCGACGTCATCCGCCGAGATAGGCGGAGACGGTAACCCCGGCTCGTAGCCGTCGTTGATTGCTTTCATTGTGGGTCTCCAGTGCTTCCGCGGGCCCACACCGGGCGCGCGGCCACACCAGCTCTCACTCCGTGGCCGCGCGCCAGCGGTCCGTGACGAAACCATCAGATTCGTTGGATGTGTCGGCTGGTGGCGTTCAGAGGGAGCCCCGGATAATTTCCCATTCCAATTTTGATGGTTTCAGGGCCATTGCTGAAGTCCGGCTGACGCGGGAGGCCACCCCCCTCTGACAGGGTATCCCAGCTAGTGAGCCCCTCCAATGGGGACACACCCCGTGTACCACAACCCTCCTACGGACGATTTCCGCCGCCACACGCGCCCATTTTCTGGCTATCAGTCTATTTAATACAGTTATAGCACCTCTAAGCGCCTCAACTTTTGTAACCCTTCATCCGACACCGCGTAGGGCACATTTGACGACTTCTAAGAGATTCGTAGGTCCCCTAAGACCTATTCAGGGAGTCATTATTTCTTCTATGAAGAAAATCGATTGGAAGAGTTCGACAGAAATGCTGAGACAACGAGGGAATCCTATAGCCTCACTATAGGATACGCTCTAATCCGCAAATACGCGTGAAATCCCGCGGTTCAGAACCTCCGTCATTTCTTAGCCGGCCTATATGTGGCCGCAGGTCCCGATCTGCGATGGATCGGCGGAAAATCGCAAGTCAAACTGTGATAGTATTGTGAGGGGATCCTATAGTGAGACTATAGGGTGGCAGTTAGCAGGCGATAGAGACCTGTTACCGCCTCGTTCCGAGAGGGGCGATTTTATAGGCACGCTAGATGACCGCCGTTGTGTCCACAGATGAGTTTCTTCGATAAATTCAGCTACGGAAGGGGCCAGGATAATTAGAAGATCCTATAGCCTCACTATAGGGTTCCCGGAATTGACGCCGTTGAGGTTTGACGCCAGTCATCCTGTCTGCCGCTTTCCCCTAGCTCTGATACATGTAGGGACATCGGGGCGATTTGGTTTTCTCTATGGACACAACATTCGTGGATAATGAGTGGATCCTATAGTAACACTATAGGGCGAAGTCTAATCGACGTACGTCGGACGGGGCCATGACTACCATCTTTCCCCACTGAAACAACATGAACTCGCTGGGTGGACCGTGACGTCGTGTTGAGTGCCCTATCTCAACCGACTCGACCAGATGGCGGCCTAGAAGGCCTAATAGCTCCAAAAGCGGCAGAACCGTTAGTTCGGATTGCGGGTGTGCATTTCGGATTATCTACCATCGCTTCCCCTCAGTTCAATTTAACTTCTATCGCGTTCAGCTGTGAGATCCCGTCCTTGAGAATACTATTACTCTGCCGATATTTCTCGGAGATTGCCCGGCGAAGCTCTCCAGACATTGTGATGGGGGGTGAGTATTGGGGGAGGAAGAGGTGATCGTGAGCTCACGGAGACTCTCCCCTTCGATATCCCCTGATTTCCATAACTTTCTACATGGAGATCAGGTGGATGCTTCGAATCCGGCGGAAAGTGCGGATCCTCGATATTGGGAATTCTCCGCATTTGGGTCTTGTTGGAGCGATTACAGCGGATTCAGGTTTCCCATGGGGGCTAACCCTTAAGTTAAAACTGAGGATACACTGGCGCTGACTCCGGTCAGGGGTCACGAACAGGACATGACTGAACTCGAGCCGATCACTCCACGAGATGCCGTAGACTGGTACATAACCGACAGGGAAGACGAATTGCGGTACTCAACGAAGCGGAACATCCAGAACGGTCTCGATAACTTTCTGGAATGGACTGACGTGCGCGGACTCGACAACATGAACGCGGTCACGGGCCGAAAACTTCGGAGGTGGAAGACGTGGCGGAAAGACCGGGACGGCGTCAGGAAGATAACGCT
Organism: Halarchaeum acidiphilum MH1-52-1; assembly: GCF_000474235.1. GTDB lineage: Archaea > Halobacteriota > Halobacteria > Halobacteriales > Halobacteriaceae > Halarchaeum > Halarchaeum acidiphilum. Next base: position 24,312 of record NZ_BATA01000030.1, on the reverse strand, counting down.
GAATTCGAATCTTGCGGTCCTCCGGCGGTTCCTGAAATGGTGCGTCGACATTGAGGCGGTGGAGAAGGACATCCCGGACAAGGTTCCGAACCCCAACGTGAGTGACGACGAGGAAGTGCGTAAGGATCGCCCAGAGACTGAACGGGTCGAAAGAGTTCGCGACTACCTTTCGACCTACCAACAATACTCTCGAGTTCATGCCGAACAGGAGATTGTCGCCGAACTCGGGGTGCGTTCAGGTGCCGTCCGGGCAATTGACATCGAAGATTTCAGACCGGAAGACAAGGCGATCGACTTTCGACATCGGCCAGAGAGCAAAGGCGAGAGGGGAACGCCCCTCAAGAACGGAAAAGCCGGCGAGCGGTCCGTCAACATCTCAAACGGCTTGCGAGACGTGCTTCTGGCGTATCGTCACAATCCGGACCAGCCAGAAGGGACCGACAAGTATGGCCGACATCCGCTGTTCACGGCGGAAGACTCAGATGGAACCGTTGGACGAATCGCCGTTGGCCGAGTTCGGGACGATTTCTACCGCATCACACGCCCTTGCGAAGTTGGTCAGGACTGTCCAGTGGACCGTGATGTGAGTGACTGCAAGGCGGCGAAGAACAGGTACGCCTACGAATGTCCCGAGAACTACACGCCGCACCCCCTCCGAAGCTGGTCGATAATGTTCCAGCTTGATCAGGGCGTCGAGCGTGGCAAACTGAGCAATCGGGTCGACGTCTCCGTGCCAGTGCTCAAGAAGCACTACGACCACCGGAGTGAGGAACGGAAACGAAAAGCCCGTCTCGACGAATTGGAAGAGAAGCTTCCGGGGTACGGCGAGGACAGCTCCAAGTCCACGTCCGCAGACTTCGATGGGATTCCTGGAATCACGAATCCAGCCCTCGCGCCCGTGGTTCTCGGCACGGAGCTCGGCAGATTCGTCCGTAGTCGGCTCCACTTGGAACTGCAATCGATGTGTCCTGGTGGGACTGAGCGTCAAACTCCGGGCCCCCGCAAGGCATTGAAAGGAGCCGCCGCGTATGCACTGTTCGTCTGTTTACTGGCGCTCAACCTCATCCTGCTTGGCGTCTCTGGCATGGCCTGATGGAATCAAGTGGGACTCATTTTCCCCACATTTCTGATTTTACAGAAGCCGGTGTGGATAACATCTCCTCATAGCTTATACGTGGCACCGATGGTGATTTAAATATCAACTGAGTGTGTGGGACAAATGGCGTCGTCAGCGTGGTTCTTCTCTACAATCGCTCAAACGGTTGCCGCTCTCACGGGCTTCATAATATCCATAATAGCATTGGTGAGGCAGTTTGAAGAGCGCGAGAAGAGGTCTCGTACGGATGAGCTCCGTTCAACCCTTAGAGAGTTCCAAGGGAAATATAAGGATGAAATTTATGAGGTGATGAAGAAAGTGGAAGCCCCTTTCTCAACTTCCCCTCCACCACAAGTCGATAACCTAGAGGATTCAGATATAACGGATATCTGCCGTGAAGAGGAGTATACCTTCGGCGACAATGCGTATTCTAACCGAGTTTGGTGCCTCTGTCATAAATTAACTAATATTTTAGATGACATTTCCGCATCAGAGAAACCTGAACAGCACTATCTCCTCAGTAGCCAGCAGATAGAAGAATTAGAACAGTGTTCTGCGTATCTCTCAAGCCACGTAGTAGATGGAGATGAATTTAAAAACGAGATTGAACAAGCAAAGGGGGAGCCTATCTCCCAATCAGATAATGTGTTCAATTCTGAAAACCAATACGCAGATCTGCAATCTTGGTTTCAAAGTAATTTCCAGAATTCAGACAGAGAAGCCGAGTTGGACGGGAATGATTTGGCATCACTAAGGAGCTTTTTCAATGAACTTGATAGAGATGTACATAAAATTTCCATTCAATCAGAGAATACAGTGATAAACGAGAAATCTATAACAGATGATTTAATCACACCGTTATCTCTACTGGTTCTCTCTGGCATAGTTTTGCCCATAATGTCACTATGGACGTTTCCCGATAAGCTATCATTCGTCACGGCGAATTCATTACTATTATATCAGGCAATTTTAGTATTGGCTTCATTTTCTATATTTTCCTATATTTCTTGGATTTTAGTCTCTGAGATCTAATCAGGTGTATCTATCCTGATCGCGTCAGAAAGGAGAATTTCCATCTCATCCAGTAGTTCTTCGTTCTCCTCATCTAAGTCCGATGTACGCATCTCTGCAATCATCATTTCAAGCCAGCCTTTTATTTCTCCTATTTCCGCACTTCTATCTGGAGGCGTTCCAGAACCTTCCCCCAGATTGAGGCCAGAACCCTCGAGACGGTCAGATACAGAACCATATTCAGAACGGAATCGGTCAGTTCTTGGGTTCAATTCAGATTCTAGCTCTTCAACCTCTTCTTCCAGTTCGTTCACGCGAGTACTAGCTTGTTGGATACGATCTTTGAACTCACGCTCAGCTTGGATTGTCTCAATATATCCTTGGTCCTCCAATATTTCTCTGGAGATGCGCTCTGCTTTATGACCTTCATCCTCCCGAACAGATTGCTTGAGTTCATCTGAAAGCGAAGGGTGATTTACGAGAAACTTCTTCAACTCGTCTTCATCGCTTTGTTCCAATCCAACTTTTGGAGCGAATGAATGTACATACTCATCAAGAGTGATTTCTTCTTCAAAGTCAGACGCAACGCTTAGAACAGATTGGGCAATTGTATTCATTTCTCCTGGTTCAAGTTCAACGGGCGTGAACGCCATTATATAATTAACCCAACTTCTTGGTTGCAAAGCTAGAGTATTCCCGCCAGTGATGGTCCGGAAGTCATCCATCTTAGCGAAAGATGCCCCTATTTGTGTCAAATCCTCGTGGAATGATATGACAAACGGTCCGAAATCCCACGTTGTGAATTCTCTCTCTTTCGCTGAAAATCCAAGAAGTCTCGAGTCGTGGTCAATATTCGTCAGTAAACGGTCATTAACATCATAACCATAAGATTCGAGTAAGAGATCACGAGTTCTATCTCGAATCTGGTCATTAATGGCATTCGCTTGGATTTCTTGAATCCCTCTCTCCTCTACGATATCACGCCAGTCTTCCAGCCGGGATATGTATTCATCCCAGCCAACATCTGTTTTTTTACCGAAATCTTTTACAAATTGGTTGTTTGCAACAGACAATTGACGATTGCCGGTGTAGATTCCGCTCATCTCTGTCTTACAACCGCTAATCAGGCGATCAAGCTCATCAGCAGTCTCTTCAGTATAATATAGACCGAATTCAAGTTCAGAGGAACGCTCGCAAATAATATCTGCAACCTTATGTTGCCTGTCTGTAGTTGCTAACAAGGCAACCAACACATTAGTATCAAGTATCAGTTTGCGATTTTTCTTTGGCATGTCCGGGAACTCAACAAACTCCTCTTCTCGAGATAGGATATCCACGTTGACCGCCGTAGTATAGCAAGACTTCGTAAATTCCAATAACCTTTCGCGGGGATTGTTAAGATACTCTTTAATCGCTCTCTTGAAAATTCCCTGATCTTGAATTCGATGCTTGTCTGCCACTTCCTCTGCTAACTCTTCTGTCCGCCCATAATCTGTATAAATCGTATCCCTTTGGTCCCGGTCAAGGTCTTCCACAGATTGTGAGATGTCACCTAAGAATTCATAGAAGAATCCCTCAAATGCAGGGCGCATCTGACTCTCATAGTATGGATCTACCTTTGTAAATAGCTCAAGAACGTTAACAAATTCTTCCCAAAGATTGTCCATCTCCGCATCTACCGAGTTAAAACTGATATCCTCAATAATCTTGTATGAGTGCTCTCCTGACTCAACCACCTCTTCGAATTCATGAAGAAATCCTTCGGCAACTCCAGCGTTTATCGATATCTGTAAGTTGGAACTACAGTAATCTGAAACATCTTGAGCAGTGATTTCGTCTTCTCTTTCGAATTCCGATAGGGCTAGTTTTACAAGATTTTCCTTGAGCTCATCTCTTCGGGACTTGAATTTTCCCTCTAACAGGGGGGCCGCATTCAATATCTGCTGTCGATCCATTACCAAGTGTGTTGGCGGCTTGGTTGTTCAATCTTCGGACGGTTCGGAGGAGGTTTAAAAAATAGCTAATGAATGACTTTAAATCAGATATTTTGGATAAATAAACAGAATTCCCTGATACATGAGTAGGCTAGTATACTCAGTTGTCGGAACGTCTCGACAATAGAGGGCGAGCGGTTAGAAGCCGTCTCGGAATATGGCGAGGAGCACGGCGGCGGCCCCTATCGCTCCAGGGGCGAGCCAAGGGAGGATGGTTGCGACCGTATGAGTGAGAGCACGTTGCTGTGGATAAAACTCGTCGCCCGGCTCAAGGGCGGCGGGCGACGAAAGGAGTGCGTCGAAGATGACGATAACGACCAGTACCATGATGATCGTCCCAATCGCTCCTACAATGAATTGTGTGATACGGTCTCCGCTCATACTGAAAATAGCGGTTTAGACGACAAAACAATTCTGTAAGGCAAAGTAGCATGGATCCGCTCACTGTATCGGTCCCCACCGAAGAGCGGAAACCGCTACAGGAGGCGAGTCAGACGTTGTCGAGATACCCCCTCCGCTGTTCCAGCTTCACCTCCGCGGACCGCTGATCGTAGTGTTCGTCGAGCACATCACGGCTGACGTTCATCCTGTCGCCGACAATCTCCACGGGCACGTCCTGACTCAGAAAGTGCGTGATGCTCCCCCGTCTGATAGCGTGCGGGTTCAGCGATTCCTCGCACTTCCGTTCCTTGCCTTCCTCACAGTTCGGACACTCCTCACCTCGGAAATGGGGAGCAGTCACGTCGTAGACGAGCATCCGAAGGGTGTTCCGATGCATCCGTCCCTCGCTCGTTGTCAGGAGGGGTTCTCGTCCGTACTCATCGGTGATCTCATTCCGCCGGTTCTCGACGTATTCCGCGAGCAGATCGGCCAGCTCCGACGTGATTGCCACAGGACGTTCGCCGCCTTTTCCGTTCTTGAGCGGTGTGTCCTCGTCGGGCCGGTGTTTCAGCCAGATCACTTCCTCCTCGAAGTCGATGTCATCGATGTCGATGGACTCTGCCGCTCCGATCCGCATTCCCGTCTCCCAGAGAAGGGCGATGGCGACGTGCTCGATGGAGGCGAGGTGGTACTTCGAGAGGTAGTCCAGCAGTTCCTGTGCTTCGTCCGCGTCCATCATTTCCTCACGGTGGCGCTCGCCGTGGCCGACGTTCGGGAGCATGATCTTGTCGTAGAGGTTCTCGGGGACGGCTTCGATGGATCCGCACCACTTCAGGAACACGCGCAGTGAGCACATGTGGTTTCGCAGTGTCGTCTTCTCCAGGTTCTTGGAGTCATGGCGCCACATCCGCCAGCGCTGGATGTCGCGGCCGGTCAGCTCGTTCATGTTGTCGATGCCTTCCTCCTCGCACCACTGGACGAAGTACTGCATCCGGTAGCGGTAGTTCCGGACGGTCGCGTCCGCGCAGGACGTCTCCTTGTGGTCGAGGAACAGCTCGAACGCTTCGCGGGGCTCGATGGGCTCGAGTTCGTCTCTCTTGTCTGTCATGGGATGTCACAGAACCATCAGAGACGGTCTAAAAGGCCCGAGAACAGACGCGTTCGAACCTTGTGCGCCTCAGACAATCCCCGCCCCGACCCATCGTTTTCCGAGACTCCTCGTGCTCGTCGCTCCCGTTCACCCCTCGATCGGTTCATGCGACGTCCGGTATCGCTTCGCTTCGCGTTCGATGTCGCGCACGCGATAGAGGCGGATGTCGCGTTCGCGTTTGGTCTTCACGGGGGTGTCGTAGTGGGTGGCGTCGTAGTCGAAGGACGCCTCGGTGTCGCGGACGAACTCGCGGTGGCGTTCGAGGCGGTCGCGGGCGACGTCGGCGGTGAACTCTTCGATGCCGTGGAGGCGGTCGTCGAAGCCGTCGACGAGGCCGGCGTCGAGTTCGTAGCCGACGGAGGCGCGCGCGGCGGCCATCGCGGCGAGCGTGGTCGTTCCCGTCCCCCAGAATGGATCGAGGACGGTGTCGCCACGCACGCTGAACATGTTGATGAGGCGATACGGGATCTCGATGGGGTAGGCGGCGGAGCGCTCGCGATCGCCGTGGGCGGCGGGGAGGGACTGGCGTCGCCCGCGGACGTCGCTCCAGACGTCGCTGAACCACCGGTTGCGTTCCTCCCAGAAGTACGCGGCGGCGTAGCGGTCGGGATCGTGCGGCGGGAAGTCGCGGGGTTCGTCGCCGTTGCGGAGGACGAGGAGGTGTTCGTGTTCGAGGGTGACGTAGGCGTTCGGCGGGAGGGTGCCGCTGCCCATGAACTTCGCGGCGGTGTTCGTGGCTTGCGCCAGAGGACGCTCGGGAGCGGCGTGAAACCGCGGTCGACGAACGCGTCGGCGACGCGTGCGTGGTTGCGGTAGACGCGATAGTCCGCGATCGTGCGGGTGGCGTCGCCGACGTTGAGGCAGGCGATGCCGCCGGGGGCGAGGACGCGAGCGACCTCGTCCCAGACGTCGTCGAGGACGCCGTGCATGGCTTCGTATGCGCGCTGTCCGTCACCTGCGTCGAGGGCGTCGCCGACCGCGGGGTCGCTCTCACGAAAGAGGTCGTCCCACATCTCGACCATCGGGTAGGGCGGGGACGTGACGACGAGGTCGACGGCGTCGTCGTCGAGGGCGGCGAGGTCCCGCGCGTCGGCGGCGACGACGCGGTGGGTGGTCTCCATGGTATCGCGTGGCAGTTCCGGGAAATTAACGGTTCGGTTGCGTCGTCACCGACGCGCGCCGGGTTCGGGCTTCTCCCAGTCGAGGACGCCGACGACGTCGCGGAGGAGCCAGAGGACGAGCAGGTAGGCGACGACGACGACGATGACGACGAGTCCGCCGAGCGCGGTGAGCGCGCCGTAGTAGAACATCGCGTACGCGGTGGTCGGGTCGCTCGCTCGGAGGACGACCCCGGTTCCGGCGACGGCGAACCCGGCGAGCCAGAGCAGACAGCCGAGGGCGCTGACGACGGCGAGCGCGGGGTGAGCGAACCGGTGGAAGAACCCGGGGAGGCGACGCTCCGCGGTGTCAGCCGGCATACTGGTGCGTGAGCGTGCGGACACCTTTAACCCTCTGGGTCGGATGGCTCTAGTCATAGTGGCCCAGAACACCCCTCCGGGTGGGCCGTAGCGCGGCGCGATTCCGTTTCCCGCGAGGCGTCCTCGCCCGTCCGGTCGGCGCGGGCTCGACGAGACCGACTGAGAGACACGATCCATGACGACACCCCCGCCGACCGACCGCGCGCCGGATCCCCTCGCGGACGCGTCCCTCTATCAGTCGTTCGTGCACGACGCGTCCGATCCGGTCGTCGTGATCGCGCCCGACGGGACCGTCGTCGACGCCAGCGACGATATCGGCGCGGTCGTCGACCGAGACCCGGCGGCGCTCCGCGGCGACCCCTTCGCGACCGTTCTCACCGACGCCGAACCGGGCGAGGGGTACGAGCGCCTGCGCGAGCGGTCCGACGCTCCGGACGCGGACGTCGCGTGGGGCGACGCGTCCCTCCCCGTTCGCACCGAACACGGCCCGACGTCCGTTCTCTTCGACGTCCACGCCTTCGAGGTCGATGAAACGCAGTATCTCGCCGCGACCTGTCGGGTCTCGGAGCCGCCAGCGGTCGCGGATCGCGAACTCCGGCGGCTCCGCGCGGAGCGCGAACGTGTCGAACGCGTCGACGCGCTCGTCCGTGACGTCACGCGCGCCACCGTCGACGCCGACGATCGCCGCGCCATCGAACGCGTCGTCTGCGAACGCACCACCGATCCCGACCCGCACGCCTTCGCGTGGTTCGGCCGCCCGCGCCTCGCGTCGTCCGCGGTCGAACCCGTCGCGTGGGCCGGCTCCGGACCCGGCTCGCCAGAGGGGTATCTGGACGTCGTCGAGGTGAGGACCGACGACTCCGCGGCCGGTCGCGGGCCGGCGGGCCGCGCGCTCGACACGACCGACGTGACGACGGTCACGGACGTCCGGGACGCGCCGCGCTTCGGTCCGTGGCGCGAGGCGGCTCTCGATCACGGCTTCCGCTCGACCGCGGCCGTCCCCGTCGCCCTCGACGGGACGGTGTACGGCGTCCTCTGCCTCTACGCGACCGAAACGGACGCGTTCGACGGCGTGGCGGATGCCCTCGACGACGTCGGACGGATCGTCGCGAAGGCCATCCGTTCGAGCGAGCAGCGGACCCTCCTCTACGCCGACACGCTCCTCGAACTCGAACTGCGCGTCACGTCCGGCGCTCGGCTCGTCGAAGCGACGGGGGATCTCGGGTGTACGCTGTCCCTCGAAGGCTTCGTTCCGAGCGGCGACGGGCGCTCCATGCTCTACGTCGGTGTTGCTGACTGCGCGCCCGCGCGCGTCCTCGACGCCCTCGCCGACGCGCCCTCGCACGCGCGAGTCGTCCGGGGGACGGGGGACGGCGGGCTGCTCGAACTCTCCTTCGAGGGCGACGACATCGTGTCGACGCTCGCGGCCGCGGGCGCCCGCGTCGATACCGCGACCGTCGCGGGCGGTGAAGCGCGCTTCGTCGTCCAGACCGCTCCGGACGCGGACGTGCGCGGTCTCGTCGATCACGTCCGCCGGCGCTACCCGGACGCCGACCTCGTCTCGAAGCGCGAGATCGAGCGCCAACCGGAGGCGACCGCCTCCGTCCGCGACGACGTCCGCGATCGACTCACCGATCGCCAACACACCGCGCTCCGGACGGCGTACCACGCGGGCTACCTCGAGTGGCCCCGTGAGTCCAGCGGCGAGGCGATCGCGGAGACGATGGATGTCTCCCCGCCCACCTTCTATCAGCACTTCCGCGCCGGCGAGCGCACGCTCTTCGGTGCGTTCTTCGAGTGAGAGCGCCGTCGCTCGCCGGCGTAAAAAACGAAAACGCGAGAGACGGATCGAAGCCCGCTTAGAGCAGGTCTTCGACGTTGTCGGCGACCTCCTCGGGGGTGTCGCCGACGGGGACGCCCGCGTCGTTGAGGGCGTCGATCTTGGACTCCGCCGTGCCCGTCCCGCTACCGGAGACGATGGCGCCGGCGTGGCCCATGCGCTTGCCCGGCGGCGCGGTGCGGCCCGCGATGAAGCCCGCGACGGGCGTGTCCATGTGTTCCGCGATGTACGCGGCGGCCTCCTCCTCGTCCTCGCCGCCGATCTCACCGCACATGACGACGGCGTCCGTCTCGGGATCGTTCTCGAACGCTTCGAGCGCGTCGATGAACGACGTGCCGATGATCGGGTCGCCGCCGATGCCGATGGCGGTGGTCTGGCCGATGCCACGCTGCGTGAGGGAGTCGACGACTTGGTAGGTCAGGGTGCCGGAGCGCGAGACGAGACCGACGTTCCCCTCGGAGAAGATGTTCCCCGGGAGGATGCCGAGCTTCGACTCGCCGGGCGTGATGATGCCCGGACAGTTCGGTCCCTGCAGGCGCGTGTCGGTCTCCGTGAGGCGCTTGTTGACCTTCGCCATGTCCTGCGTCGGGATGCCCTCCGTGATGGCGACGACGAGGTCGAGGTCGGTGTCGAGCGCCTCGAAGATGGCGTCCCCGGCGAACGCGGGCGGGACGAAGACGACGGAGGCGTCGGCGTCCTCCGCCTCGACGGCCTCCTCGACGGTGTCGTAGACCGGGACGCCGGCGACTTCCTGCCCGCCCTTGCCGGGCGAGGTGCCGGCGACGACGTTCGTCCCGTACTCGATCATCTGCTTCGTGTGGAATTTGCCCTCGCCGCCCGTGATGCCCTGCACGACGACGCGGGTGTCTTCGTCGACTAGAATGCTCATTGTTCGTCCTCCGCGTATTCGACGGTGCGCTGGACGGCACCTTCGAGGGTTTCTTCGACCGTGACGAGCTCGTCGTTCAGGATCTCGCGACCCTCCTCGGCGTTCGTCCCGGCGAGCCGCACGACGACGGGCTTCGGGATCTGGTCGAACTGCCCGAGGGCCTCGTTGATGCCCTTCGCGACCTCGTCACCGCGCGTGATGCCGCCGAAGATGTTGAAGACGACGGCGTCGACGTTCTCGTCGCTGAACACCATGTCGAGGGCGTTCGTGACGCGCTCGGCCTTCGCGCCGCCGCCGATGTCGAGGAAGTTCGCGGGCTCGCCGCCGTAGTAGTCGACGAGGTCGAGCGTCGTCATGACGAGACCCGCGCCGTTGCCGATGATGCCGACGTTGCCGTCGAGACGAACGTAGTCGAAGCCGTACTCGTTGGCCTTGGCTTCGAGGTCGTCCTCCGCGGCCTCGTCCTCCATCTCCGCGAGATCGGCGTGACGGAAGAGCGCGTCGTCGTCCACGTTGAGAACGGCGTCGGCCGCGATGACCTCGTCGTCCTCGGTGATCATCAGCGGGTTGATCTCGGCGTCGCTGGCGTCGGTGTCCTCCCAGAGGTCGTAGAGGGTCGTGAGGACGCTCGCGACGTCGCGCGCGACCTCCTTCGGGACGCCGGCGTCGTAGACGGCCTTACGGGCCTGATAGGGATGCATGCCGAACGCCGGATCGATGTGCTCGCGGGCGATGGCCTCGGGGTCCTCCGCGGCCACCTCCTCGATGTCGACACCGCCCTGCGTGGAGACCATCGCGACGGGCTGGCCCGCGCCGCGATCCATCGTCACGCCCACGTAGAGTTCGTTCTTGAAGTCGACGGCGCCCTCGACGAGCACCTTCTCGACCGTGTAGCCCTTGAGGTCCATCCCGAGGATGTCCTCGGCGGCCTCGCGGGCCTCGGTCTCGTCCTCCGCGAGCAAGATGCCGCCGGCCTTCCCGCGTCCGCCGACGTGGACCTGTGCCTTCACCGCGACCGGATATCCGATCTCCTCGGCCTGCTCGACGACCTCCTCGACGGTGGTCGCGAGCGCGGACGGGGGCGTCGGAATACCCGCGTCGGCGAAGACGTCCTTCGCCTGATATTCATGCAGCCTCATGTGTAACTCGTCTCGTAGGTTCCCGAGTCGGTGAGTTAGTAGTATCGGAACTGTACGGGAACGTTCCGCACTCGCTACGTGTCCCCATCGATCCGTTTCGCGTTGTTCGTTATCATCACCCACTCAGCGTAGAACCCGACGAGCGTACACTCCGGACAGACGTACGCGGCGACGGCGCGGCGGCCGACGCCCAGTGCGCCCCGCAGGCCGTCGCCGCAGGCGGATCCGGTCGCTCGTCCCCGTCGTGTCGTACGCCGTTTCGTCCATCGGGACCGCGCAGTCGGGACACTCGCGCATACGCCCCGCGACGCGGGGACCACACTTATTCGGTGGTCCCGAGGCACTGCGGGTCGAGGGCGTACCGACGCCCGAGTCCGGTCACGGGAGCATGTTCAACGCAACACCGGGCGCGTCCTCGTCCGCTCACCGCCCTGCTCGCGGACGGCCGCCTGAGCCGCCGTGAAACGTACGCTTATTATGGTGGACACGACACCTCGTGAGTGGACATGGCACAACGAGAGACGTGGACATCACGCGTCGGGTTCATCTTCGCCGCGGTCGGTAGCGCAGTGGGGTTGGGGAACATCTGGTCGTTCCCGTTCCAAACGGCGTCGAACGGCGGGGCGGCATTCCTCGTCGTCTACCTGCTCGCGGTCTTCCTCATCGGGTTCCCGACGATGCTCATCGAGTTCGTCATCGGGCGCCGGTCGAAACAGAACGCCGTCTCCGCGTTCTCGGAACTCGGATACGGGAACTGGACGTTCGCGGGCGTCATCGGGGTCTTCGCGTCGTTCATCACGCTCTCCTTCTACAGCGTCGTCGGCGGCTGGGTCCTCAACTACATCGTCGGCAGCGTCACCGGCGGCTACCTCGGTGACGCCAGCACCTTCTTCGGGTCCGTCTCCTCGGGGACGGTCGCCGTCGCCGCGCACGCCGTCTTCATGGCGATCACGATCGCGATCGTCGCGGGCGGCGTCGCGGACGGCATCGAGCGCGCGACCAAGTTCATGATCCCGGCCATCCTCGTCCTGCTCGCCGGTCTCGCCGTCTGGGGGTCCACCCTCTCCGGCGCGTCGGCCGGCTACGCGTACTACCTCTCGCCGGATTTCGGCGTCATCGCGACCAACTTCACGTCCATCGTCCCGTCGGCGATGGGGCAGGCGTTCTTCACGCTCTCGCTCGGCTTCGGCGTGATGGTCGCGTACGCCTCCTATCTCGGCCGCGACGATAGCCTCCCGGGGGACAGCGCGATCATCGTCGTGCTGAACACGATCGTCGCGCTCCTCGCCGGCTTCGCCGTCTTCCCGATCCTCGCCGCGACGGACGCGCTCACCGGCTCGACGGGCGCGGGCACGGCGTTCGTCGCCCTCGCGGGCGCGTTCGGCCAGCTCCCGGCCGGCCGGATCATCGGGTTCGTCTTCTTCGTCGTCCTGCTGTTCGCCGCGCTCTCCTCCTCGATCAGCCTGCTGGAGGCGCCGGCGTCCTACGTCGTGGACAGCTACGATACCGAGCGCTGGAAGGTCGCGGTCGGCGTCGGCGTCGTCGCGTTCCTCCTCGGTATCGTGCCGGCGTACGGCTACGTCGGGCTGTTCAACGACTTCGTGTTCAACATCCTCCTCCCGATCGCGGTGCTGTTCATCGCGCTCTTCGCCGGGTGGATCTACGGGGGGGAGGCCGTCGACGAACTCGGACGCGGCACCTCGCTCGGACGGGGCGCGATGACCGCGTGGCTCTGGTGGGTGCGCGTCGTCGTCCCCATCGTCGTCGCGTACACGCTCTGGCTCGGCGTGACAAACTTCTACGCGGGCCTCGTGAACGGCGCGTACTTCTAGCGGGGAGCACGCCGACCGCGTCGTTTGCGGCCGGTGCTGCCGGTTCCCGCCCCTCTCGGTTACGAAACCCTCTTGAGCACCTGCACGCTACGGCGTCCCATGACACGAGAGACGTGGAAGACACGCGCGGGGTTCATCCTCGCCGCGGTCGGTTCGGCGGTCGGACTCGGGAACGTCTGGCGATTCCCGTGGATGACCGCGCAGAACGGCGGTAGCGCCTTCCTCCTCCTCTATCTCGCGATCGTACTGCTCGTCGGCGTCCCCGGTCTCCTCGGGGCGTTCGTCATCGGCCGCCGCTCGAAGCGCAACCCCGTCGGCGCGCTCCGATCGCTCTCCGACGGCTCGCGTTGGTGGGCGGCGTTCGGGATGTTCGCCGTCGTCACCACCCTCCTCTTGGTGTCGTTCTACAGCGTCGTCGGCGGCTGGTTCGTCCGCTACACCGCCGCGTCGGTCACCGGGAGCTACTTCGGCCACGCCGGCGCGTACTTCTCCGCGATCAACTACGGTCCCGCGGCGCTCGCGTTCGCGTTCGTCTTCCTCGCCGCGACCGCCGCCATCGTCTACGCGGGCGTCGAGAAGGGCATCGAGCGCGCGACGAAGGTGATGATGCCCGCCATCGTCGTCCTCCTCGCCGCGCTCGCCGCGTGGACGTTCACCCGCGACGGCGCGGGCGCGGGTCTCGACTTCTACCTCACCCCGGACGTCGCCTACCTCCGGGCGCACTTCTTCGACATCCTCCCCGCCGCCGTCGGGCAGGCGCTCTTCACCCTCTCGCTCGGCACGGGAACCATGATCACGTACGCCTCCTACCTCGGCGACGAGCGCTCGCTGGCCGCCGACGCCGCGACCATCGCCGTTCTCAACACGGCCATCGGCGTCCTCGCGGGCCTGCTCGTCTTCCCGCTGCTCTTCAGCTTCGGTCTCGACGTCGGGAGCGGCGGCGCGGGCGCCGTCTTCGTCTCCGTCGCGAGCGCGTTCGCGTCGCTCGGGACGGTCGGCCGCCTCCTCGGCGTCGTCTTCTTCGCGGTCGTCCTGCTCGCCGCGCTCTCCTCCTCGATCAGCATGCTGGAGATCCCCGTCGCCTACCTCGTCGACGAGCACGGCGTCTCGCGGGCGAAGGCGACCGCGGGCGTCGCCTGTCTCGTCGCGATCGGCGCCGCGGCCTGCGCGCTCTCCTCGTCCGTCTTCGGCCTGCTCGCCAACACGCTCGTCAACCTCCTCATGACCGCCGGACTCTGCGGCTTCCTCCTCTTCGTCGGCTGGGTGCTCGGATCGCGCGCCCTCGACGAGTACCGGGCGGGCGCGGGCGACGTCGCGCGCGCCGTCGACGGCCCGTGGCTCCTCTTCGTCGGCGTCCTCATCCCGGTCTTCCTCCTGTTCACGCTCTTCACGAGCGTCGCGTCGGCGCTCGGCGTCCCGCTCGGGACGCACGTCCTCGGCGTCGGTCTCGGCGGGTCGGCCGTCGCGCTCGTCGCCGCGATCGTCGTCACCGCGCTCGCCGTCGCCGGTCTCCGCCGGCCCGGCTCGCTCGTCTGAACCGCGCGGTATCCCCGTCGTTCGGTGTCGGTGTCCTTTTGACGACGACCGGTGAAACGGGATTCAACAGATGACGATGGACGAGCGCATCGAGGAGTTGCGCGAGCGCAAACGCCGCGCCGAGAAGGGGGGCGGCGAGGCCCGCATCGAGTCCCAACACGAGAAGGGCAAGATGACGGCGCGCGAGCGCATCGACTACTTCCTCGACGACGGGACGTTCCGCGAGTTCGACGCGCTGCGCACGCACCGCTCGCACAACTTCGGGATGGAGGAGAACAGACTCCCCGGTGACGGCGTCGTCACGGGCTACGGCGAGGTCGACGGGAGAAAGACGTTCGTCTTCGCCCACGACTTCACGGCCTTCGGCGGGTCGCTCGGCGAGGTCTTCTGCGAGAAGGTCTGCAAGGTCATGGACAAGGCGATGGAGGTCGGCGCGCCCGTCATCGGTCTCAACGACTCCGCGGGCGCCCGGATTCAGGAGGGCGTCGAGTCCCTCGGCGGCGTCGGCGAGATCTTCCACAAGAACCAACAGGCGAGCGGCGTGATCCCGCAGATCTCGGCGATCATGGGACCGTGCGCCGGCGGCGCGGTCTACTCGCCCGCGCTCACCGACTTCGTCTTCATGGTGAAGGAGACGAGCCACATGTTCATCACCGGACCCGACGTCATCGAGACCGTCACCGGCGAGGAGGTCGGCTTCGACGAGTTAGGGGGCGCGACCGCGCACACCTCGACCTCCGGCGTCGCGCACTTCGCCGAGGAGTCGGAGGAGCAGGCCCTCGATGACATCAAGCGCCTCCTCAGCTATCTCCCGCAGAATAACGTCGAGGACCCCCCGCGCGTCGAGCCGTGGGACGATCCCGAGCGTCGGCCCGAGGAGGTGGAGACCATCGTCCCGGACGAGCCGCGAAAGCCGTACGACGCGACGGACGTCGTCGAGGCGGTGACGGACGAAGGCTCCTTCTTCGAGGTGCAGGCGGAGTTCGCGAAGAACCTCGTCGTCGGCTTCGCGCGCCTCGACGGCCGCTCGGTGGGCGTCGTCGCGAACCAACCGCGCGTGAACGCGGGCACGCTCGACATCGACGCCTCCGAGAAGGCGAGTCGCTTCGTGCGCTTCTGCGACTCCTTTAACGTCCCCATCGTCTCCTTCGTGGACGTGCCGGGATTCCTCCCCGGCACCGACCAAGAACACGACGGCATCATCCGCCACGGCGCCAAGCTCCTCTACGCGTACTCGGAAGCGAGCGTCCCCCTCCTGACCGTCATCACGCGCAAGGCCTACGGCGGCGCGTACGACGTGATGGCCTCGAAGCACCTCGGCGCGGACGTCAACTACGCGTGGCCCACGGCCGAGATCGCCGTCATGGGCCCGCGCGGCGCCGTCAACGTCCTCTACCGGAACGAGCTGGCGGAGGCCGACGACGAGGCGGAACTCCGCGACGCGCTCGTCGAGGAGTACAGAGAAGAGTTCGCGAACCCCTACACGGCCGCCGATCGGGGATTCCTCGACGACGTGATCGAGCCGGCGGACACCCGGAAACGACTCATCGACGACCTCGAAATGCTCTCGACGAAGCGCGAGGACGGTCCCTCGAAGAAACACGGGAACATCCCGCTGTGACACCCTCGCCCGCCCTAAAGGACGGGGCTTCCTGCGCAGCAGGAACGCCCGTCGCGGAGGTTTCGGAACTATCCTCCACGGCCCTCAAGCGGATAGTTCGTATCCATCGGAACCGTGGCGTTCCAAGGCCCTGTCACCGGGGCTCCCATCTTCGGCCGTGTCATCGGCGCACGGTTTCTCGGTGCGACTCTCACAACCGAAGTCGAAGCGGTGGCCCGCTTCGCGCTGGATTTGTGCCGTGCACGACACAGCCGTGCAAATCCTACTTTGGCATGAACCGACTTCATTCCACCGGAGAGGTGCTGTATAGTGCGATGAACGCGATTCCTCCCCGCCCCAAGGGGAGGGATTTCCTCGCTACAGCAAGATGAACGTGGACGTGAGCGTCGACGTCCCCGCGCACGCGAGCGACGCCGAGGCGGCCGCGATCGTCGCGGCCGTGAGCGCCTACCTCGACGAGGAGCGCGCCGCGCTCGCCGCCGCGGCCGCCGCGAGCGACGAGGGGGAGACGTGGGACGGCGCGAAGTGGCGCTTCGCCGGGCGTCTGGAGGCGACGGGCGGCCACGGCGGGCGACGCGTCCCGGACGGCGCGCCGACGGACGCGTGGAGCGCGGCCGGCCGAGCCGAGCGATTCTGAGGTGACCTACACGCTCCCGAGGATGCCGCCGGTCCGCAGGACGAAGTAGCCCGCGAAGAGGAGGGCGAGCGCCCACTGGCCGAGATGGACGTCGTCGCGCTCGCCGGCGAACGCCTTCATGACGGGGTAGGCGATGACGCCGGCGGCGATGCCGTACGCGATGGAGTAGGTGAACGGCATGACGATGATCGTGAGGCCGGCGGGCACGGCGTGCGTGGGGTCGCGCCAGTCGACCTCGCTGACGTTGCCGAGCATGAGGACGGCGACGACGACGAGGGCGATGTGGCTCGCGTACTGCGGGATGGCGGCGGCGACCGGGACGAACGCGACCGCGGCGAAGAACCCGAGCGCGACGACGAGCGCGGTCATCCCGGTGCGTCCGCCCTCCTCGATGCCGGTCGCGGACTCGACGTAGGTGGTGACGGTGGAGGTGCCGAGCATTCCCCCGACGGTGGTGCCGACGGCGTCCGCCATCAGCGGCTCGTCCATGTCGGGGAGGTCCCCGTCCTCGTCCAGCAGGCCGCCGACTTGACCGACGCGACGAGCGTGCCCGCGGTTTCGAGGAAGTCCACGAAGAAGAACGTGAGGACGACGAGCGTGAACGCGAGCGCGTCGAGATCCCGCAGGCCGGTGACGAACGCGCCGACGAGCGGCGAGACGTCCCACGTCGGCGCGGGGAGGCTGGGGGCGAGCGGAACGGACGCGTGCGGGCTGGCGACGCCGAGCGCGGCGGCGGCGTAGCCGAGGACGCTCGTGACGAGGACGCCGACGACGATGCTGCCGGTGACGCCGCGGACGTAGAGACCGAACGTGAGGAAGAGTCCGAGCACGCTGAGGATCGCCACGGGATCGGACGCGACGGCACCGAGCGTGAGGAGCGTCGAGGGGTCGGCGACGACGACGAACGTCTTCTCGAGACCGATGATGGCGAGGAAGAGTCCGAGCGCCGCGCCGACGGCGAACTTGACGGGTTCGGGGAAGAGCTTGATGACGTACTCGCGGGCGCCGACGAGCGTGAGCGCGATGAAGAGGACGCCCTCGACGACGATGGCGGCGAGCGCGGTCTGCCACGGGACGCCCATCGCGCCCACGACGGTGAACGCGAAGAAGGCGTTGAGTCCCATGCCGGGTGCGAGACCGAACGGCCGGTTCGCGTAGAACGCCATCACGAGCGTCGCGACGCCCGCGGAGAGCGCGGTGACGACGGCGATCATCTGGAGGGTCGCGGCGTCGCCCGCGCCCGTGTCGATGGCGGAGACGAGGATGGCGGGATTGACGACGACGATGTACGACATCGTGAGGAACGTCGTGAGACCGGCGACGATCTCGGTCCGGAGGTCGGTGTCGTGCGCCTCGAAGTCGAAGACGTCGGCGAGTCGGTCGCTGAGAGTCATGCCCCTCCGCCGGGAGCGGCCACGCGGGTATAGGGATGTCGTCTCGACGGACGCGTCACCGACGATCGTCGATAGCACGAATCGACACGCTAAGGTGGCCGCTGGCGGAAGGCGTGAGTATGTTCGAGAAGGTGCTCGTCGCGAACCGGGGTGAGATCGCCGTTCGCGTGATGCGGGCATGCGAGGACCTCGGCGTCGAGACGGTCGCGGTCTACTCCGAGGCCGACAAGCACTCGGGGCACGTCCGGTACGCGGACGAGGCCTACCGCGTGGGTCCGGCCCGCGCCGCCGAGTCGTATCTCGACGGGGAGACCATCGTCGCGGCCGCGAAGGAGTCCGGCGCGGACGCTATCCACCCGGGATACGGCTTCCTCGCGGAGAACGCCGATTTCGCCGAGCGCGTCGAGGACGCGGCGGGCGTGACGTGGATCGGTCCCGGCGCCGACGCGATGCGCCGACTCGGCGAGAAGACGGGCGCGCGCGAGGTGATGGACGCCGCGGACGTGCCGATCGTCCCCGGAACGACCGATCCCGTCACCGACCCCGCGGAGGTCCGCGCGTTCGGCGACGAGCACGGCTACCCCGTCGCGATCAAGGCCGAGGGGGGCGGCGGTGGGCGCGGGATGAAGGTCGTCGAGGACGAGCGCGAGATCGAGGCGCAACTCGACGCCGCGAAACGGGAGGGGGAGGCCTACTTCGGGAACGACTCCGTCTACCTCGAACGCTACCTCGCGGACCCGAAGCACATCGAGGTGCAGGTGCTCGCGGACGCGCGCGGGAACGTCCGACACCTCGGCGAGCGCGATTGCTCCCTCCAGCGACGCCACCAGAAGGTCATCGAGGAGGGACCGAGTCCCACGCTCGACGACGATCTGCGTGATGAGATCCGCGAGGCCGCGCGCCGCGGCGTCGCGGCCGCCGACTACGTGAACGCGGGCACCGTCGAGTTCCTCGTCTCCGGGGGCGAGTTCTACTTCCTCGAAGTGAACACCCGGATTCAGGTCGAGCACACGGTGACGGAGGAGATCACGGGCGTCGACATCGTGAAGTGGCAGCTGCGGGTCGCCGCCGGCGAGGAACTCGACTTCGCCCAAGACGACCTCGCCGTCGAGGGGCACGCGATGGAGTTCCGGATCAACGCCGAGAACGCCGCGGACGACTTCGCGCCCGCGACCGGCGGCACGCTCGAAACGTACGACCCGCCGGGCGGGATCGGCGTTCGCGTCGACGACGCGCTCCGGCAGGGCGACGACCTCGTGACGGACTACGACTCGATGATCGCGAAGCTGATCGTCTCCGGCGCCGACCGCGAGGAGTGTCTCGCGCGGGCGACGCGCGCGCTCGCCGAGTACGACGTCGAGGGCGTCGTCACGATCCTCCCCTTCCACCGCCTGATGCTCGAGGACGAGACGTTCCTCGCCGGCGCGCACACGACGACGTACCTCGACGAGCGCTTCGACGAGACGCGCCTCCTCGACGCCCAGAAGCGCTGGGGGAGCGAGGCGAGCGCCGCGGGCGACGCGGGCGACGAGTCGACCGAGCGCGAGTTCACCGTCGAGGTGAACGGCGAGCGATTCGAAGTCACCCTCGAAGCGCACGACGCGCCCGATCTCGGCGACGTCGACCTCGACGCGGTCGGCGACACAGGCGGTGCCGGCGATACCGCCCGGCCCGACTACGCGGGCGACGAGGAATCGGAGACGGTCGTCGAGGGCGGCGGCGAGACCGTCGCGGCCGAGATGCAGGGGACGATCCTCTCCGTCGAGGTCGAGGCGGGCGACGTCGTCGAACCGGGCGACGTCCTCGTCGTGCTTGAGGCGATGAAGATGGAGAACGACGTCGTCGCCTCCCACGGCGGCACCGTCTCGGACGTCGCCGTCGCGGAGGGCGATAGCGTCGACATGGACGAGACGCTCGTCGTCATCGAATGACGGTGCGCACGCCGGACGACTCTTTTGGGCGTATCACCTATCGCGACGCATGAACGAGACGCGCCGCGCGGTCCTCGACGCGCTCGCGGACGGCCCGGTCTCCGGCCCCGATCTCGCCGAGCGCCTCGGCGTCTCCCGGGCCGCGGTCTGGAAGCACGTCGAGGCGCTGCGCGACGCCGGCTTCGAGATCGGGAGCGAGCGCGCCGGCTACGTCCTCGATTCGATCCCCGAGTACGGCGGTCTCGCCGTCGAGTACGGCTGTGAAGCGCCGTTCGAGATCGAGTACCACGACAGCGTCGCGAGCACGAACGCTCGCGCGCGCGACCTCGCGACTGAGGGCGCGAGCGACGTCGTCGTCCTCGCGGACGAGCAGACGGGCGGACGCGGGCGCCTCGATCGCGCGTGGTCGTCGCCGTCCGGCGGCGTCTGGCTGAGCGCCGTCTGTCGACCCGCCCTTCCGCCGGCGCGCGCGACCCTGCTCACCGTCGCGGCGAGCGCCGCGGCCTGCGGCGCCGTCCGCGAGGCCGGCGTCGACGCGCGGATCAAGTGGCCGAACGACCTCCTCGTCCCGGACGCGGACTACGAGCGCGGCGGGCGGAAGCTCGCGGGCATCCTCACCGAGATGGAGGGCGAGGCCGGGCGCGTCTCGTGGGTCGTCGTCGGGATCGGTCTGAACGCGAACGTCGCAGTCGACGACCTGCCCGCGGACGCGACGAGCCTCCTCGCAGAACGCGACGGCGAGCCGGTGTCGCGTCGCCGCCTCGTTCAGCGCCTCCTCGAACGCTTCGACGACCTGCGCGACGACCCGGCGGCCGCCCGCGAGGCGTGGCGCGCGCACGCCGCGACGCTCGGGCGGCGCGTGCGCGTCACGCTCCCCTCCGAGACGATCGTCGGCGAGGCCGTGGACGTGACCGACGTCGGCGCGCTCGTCGTCGAGACCGGGGACGAGCGACGCGTCGTCACCGCCGGCGACTGCGAGCACCTGCGGCCGGCCTGAGCGGTGCGACGTCCGCCGGTCTGAGCGGTCCGAGTCCGGTACCGCGCGGACGCGACGGCGGGATCGAGAGCTGTGGTCGCGTGGAGCACGCGATAGACGTCAGGTCGCGTGGAGCACGCGATAGACGTCAGGTCGCGTGGAGCACGCGCCGCACGTCGCTCGCGCTCGCACGCCGGACCGCGGCGCGGACGGGGTCGCGATAGCCCGCGAGGTTGTGCGAGTCGCCGTCGAGCACGAGGAGGTTCGCGTCCCGCCCCTCCTCGATCAGTCCGTCGTTTCGTCCGGCGATCTCCGCGCCGGCGGTCGTCGCCATCCGCAACACCTCGACCGCCGTCACGTCGTAGCGTTTCGCCGCGTAGGCCATCTCGCGGAACATCGACGGCGAGTTCAACATCACGTTGTCCGTGCCGAGCGCGACCGTCGCGTGTTCGAGGAGTTCGGGGACATCCGGAAGGCCGACGTCCGTCACGAGGTTGGAACGCGGGCAGACGGCGATCGGCGTGTCGGCGTCCGCGACCCGTTCGAGGTGCTCGTCGTCGGCGTGGACCATGTGGACGAGCAGATCCGGGTCGAGGTCGAGCGCGGGGTGGATGTCCGTCTCGTCGACCTCGCCCGCGTGAATCGCGAAGGGCTTGTCGGCGTCGCGGGCGCGCCCGCGCTCGACCGTGAAGTCCGCGTCGTTCGCGCCGCTCGCGCCGTACCCGTCCGCGACGTCGAGGACGTCCGGGTCATCGCGTCCGAACGCGATCGCGTCGACGTCGACGCCGGCCGCGGCCTCACGTAGGGCCTCGACGCCCGCGACGCCGCCCTCGCGGAACTCGAGCGTCGCCGCGGTGCCCGATTCTGCCATGTACTGGAGCGAGCGACGCATCCCGGCGACGAGCTCGCGCTGGTCGGCCTCGCGGAGCAATCGGTGTTTCAGGCCGTCCGGGGGCGCGACGAGTTCTTCCAGCGAGAGGCCGCGCCCCGCGTCCTTCGCGATCGAGTCGCCGAGGTGCGTGTGGGCGTTCACGAACGCTGGGAGTACGATATCGTCGCTCGCCACGCTCGCCTCCTCCACGGCGACGATTTCGCCACTCTCGACGACGACGCGCCCCTCCACGGTCTCGAAGTCGCGGCCCGCGAGGATCGTGCCCGCTATCTCCATGGCGGATGTGTGGACCCGACGGGCTTAGTTCTCCCCGAAATCGGAGCGTCCGAGCGTCCCCCCGACGTGCGTCCCATCGACGCGATCGCGACCCTGCTCGTCGGCCGGTCGGCCGTCACTCGAACTCGTCCAGACTGTACTGCCCCCGCGTCGTCTCGCTGACGAGCGCGCCGTCGATGTCGAGACCGAGGACGTCGACGGCGGCGCGGCCGACGGTCTCGACGTCGTCGGCGGGCGCGTAGACGCCGAGGCGCCACTGCTCGCGCTGGGCCATCTGGAGGGCGCGCACGAGCGTTGACTGCTCGTCGAGACGCCGCACGTCGCCGTTGACGAGGACGCGCGAGTCCGACTCGCGCATCGTCGGGCGCGAGCGGACGTCGAGGAGGACGGCGTCGCGATCGACGTCGGTGCGCGCGGCGATTTCGCGCTCGTACGCTCGGATCTCGCCACGGTCGGCGTCGAGTACCGGGTCGTCGCCGAAGGGGTCGTCCGTCACGTCGGCCATCTCCGCCCAGACGGCCCGCTTGTAGAGGGCGCGACGGTCGAGGCGCCGGGCGATGTCGGCGCTCGCCTCGCAGTCGCGCAAGGCCGTCCGGAGCGCGGGATCGTCCATCCGCCGGAGCGTCTCGGGCGTGCTGTCCGTCGTGGCGAGCAGGCGCTCGACGGCGCGTCTGAGCATCGCCGTCGAGATGCGCGCGACGTGGTGGTTGTAGACGGTGGGATTCATCAGGGCGCGCGCGAGCAGGAGCGACTCGGCGGTCTGGACGTTCCCCTCGTCGAGGACGAGCGCGCCGTCGTGGAGGGTGAGCCCGCGGACGAGGCGACCGTGATCGATGGTGCCGTAGGGGACGCCGGTGTGGTGGGCGTCGCGGACGAGGTAGTCCATCCGATCGACGTCGAGTTCGCCCGCGACGATCCCGGCGAGATCGCCCTCGCCGCGGACCATCGCCGCGACGCGCGCGGGATCGAGACCGTGATCCCCGAGGACTCGTGCCACCTCGCCGGCCGCGAGCAGGTCGTCCACGTCGTCGTGGTACTTCCCGGTGCGCTCGTGGATCAGCCCCTCGATCGCGTGGCTGAACGGGCCGTGGCCGATGTCGTGGAGGATCGCGGCGGCGCGAGTGCGCGTGGCGCGGACGCCGCTCACGTCGAGGCTGTCGAGCGCCTCGCACGCGAGGTGGTAGACGCCGAGGCTGTGCTCGAAGCGGGTGTGGTTCGCGGAGGGATAGACGAGGTTCGCGGTGCCGAGCTGCTGGACGCGCCGGAGGCGCTGGACCGGCGGCGTGTCGAGGAGGGCGTCCGCGACGCCCGAGACCTCGATGTGGTCGTGGACGCTGTCCTTGATCGTCGTCACGGCTCGAGGTTCGCGCGCCACCCTACAAAAGCGGACGGGGGTAGCCCGCGGATCGACAGTTTATACCCGAGCGCGTCCCGAGCACTGGTCGTGCGACACACGGAGACGATCGCCGCCCTCTGCCTCGTCGCGCTCGTCGCCCTCGCGGGCTGCAGCGCGATCTCCGGGCCCGGAAACGGGAGCGGCAACACGACGACGAACGCGGCCGACAAGCCCTACCAGACACCGTTGAACGGGACGCAGATCGACCGGCAACACGCGTCCATCCTCCGGGACGCGGGGAGCTTCACGTACCAGACCCACACCACGGCGAACTACGCCAACGGAACGGCGTCTCAATCGGTCACCATCAAGTCCGACCTCGACTCGGGCGCGCATCTCCTCCGCGTCGCTCAGGGACCGCAGGACTCGCAAGTCTACGAGGGTCCGAACGGCACGGCCTATACGCGCCTCGCAGTCGGGAACCGGACGAGCTACATCAACGGTTCGCTGCGTCGCGTCGATCCGACCGCGCTGGTCTCCCCGGGCGTCGCGAACGCCACGGAGCGCGCGAACTTCACGTACAACGGGACGACGACGGCCGATGGGACCACGCTCTACACGTACGTCGGTCACCCCTCGACGCTCAACCTCGCGAACGCCTCGGCGCTCGGGAACGTCTCGAGCGCGGCGAACATCACCGTCCAACTCGGGATCACCGCCGACGGTCTCGTCCAGCAGCGTCGCTACCACATCGACACGTCGAGAACCTCGCTCGACGCCACCATCTCGTACGCGGCCGTCGGATCGACCGACCCGACGCCGGCGTGGCTGAACGAGGCCCGCCAGCGCTTCGCGAACCAGTCGGCGTCGAACGAGACGGCCACGACGACCACGTCGAACGCG
>NZ_BATA01000031.1 GCF_000474235.1 Halarchaeum acidiphilum MH1-52-1 | reverse complement strand
AGGGAGAGCGCGTCGTTGATGATGGCCTTCGACTTCCCGGCGCCAGTTGAGGCGAAGCGTCCGTAGTGAGTGGTGAGCAGATCCGGCGGGATCCGGATCGGTTCGTCTTCTGGCTGGCCGGTCTCGTCCAAGGCGTAGCCGATTGCCATGCCGTCGCGGAACTGCTCGCGAAGATCCGGATTCGGTCGTGGAAGCGGATTCCGACTCTGCTGCTCCGCACGCGTTCCCCGTGACCCCTCGATTGAGAGCTGTTCGGAGGAGGGGACGAGCAGGAAGTTCGCGAGTTCGCGCCCGCTCAGCACGAAGTCCGGCCGGGTCTTTCCGCGCCCAGTCACGATTTCGCGATCGAGGAGTCGCTGGAGTGCCTTGCGCGCATTCTTTTCCTTCTTCGCGGCACGGAAGCCGCTCGAACGCACTCGCTCAGATTCGACGTCGTAGAAGGGGCCGTCGAGCGGGTCGAAGACGGGCGCAAGCGACGACAGCCGCTCGTCCAACGATTCTTGGCCGTCGTCGCTGGTCGGGATGCCGACCGCTCGGATGTTGGCGGTGAACGAGCGCTGGGGGCTCGTCGCCTCGATCGCGTTGAGCCGCCGCTCAACGATATCGCTCAACTCGCGCTCATCGCGTTCGTACTCCTCGAACTCGAGGAGGTCGCCGATGAATCGCTGTGACCACGTGTCTCGCCCATCAATCAAGTCTTCCTTGCGGAGGTCGGCGTCGGACTGCCAGTTCTCGCGCCGCTGGAAGACGACCTGGAACGCGAGTGGTTCTGTGGCGTCGTTCACGTGGTCGATGAGGGACGCGAGCGCCGCGCCCGGCTGGTTGACTGCCGAGAGTGACTCCTCGTCCTCGCCGTCGGTGAACGGCGTGAGCGACGTCATCCAGTCTTTCTTCCGCGTCGCCGCACCCTGCCACCGAACACCATACGGAGACACCGCATCGGTCGACGGCCGCGCGAGAATCGTCCCGTCCTCGGTCACGGACGGCTTCTCAATCGGCGCGTCGTCCACAGTGGCGAGTTCAAGCGCCGTCCCGTCGACGGACACCACGCTGTCCGCAGTCACATCGACGTCGGGCGCCTCAACTGTCCCCTCATCGGTGAGCGCGTACTGCTCGTCCTCGCTGAACTCGTACTGAAGATGCCCCTGCTGATAGGCGTCGACGAACTCCTCGCGCGAGTATTCAGCCGGCTGGACGAGACGGGACGCGACGTCAAGGTCGACGCGTTCGATGTCTGTGACGTCCACGTCTCCGCGGACACACCTCTCTCCCATCAATCTTCCCCCGATTGTTCGTGACTGATCGCGACAGTAGCGGGCAATCGTCGGGACGTCGATGGGACGCGTCACCGCTGTGGCGGTATCTTTACGTCTCCAGTGTGGGAACTCCCTACGTGATGTTGGACTACCTCGGACTCGGCGATGACCTCACTGAAGAGGAGCGGATGGTTCGCGACACCGCACGCGAGTTCCTCGACGAGGAGATACGGCCGGACATCGGCGAGCACTTCGTCGAGGGAACGTTCCCGATCGAGAAGATACCCGAAATGGGCGAACTCGGGTTCTACGGACCGAATCTCGAGGGATACGGTTCGCTCGGTCTCGGCGAGCGCGCGTACGGCCTGTTGATGGAGGAATTGGAGGCCTGCGACTCGGGGATGCGCTCGATGGCGAGTGTACAGGGCGCACTCGTGATGTACCCGATCCACGCTTACGGGAACGAGGAGCAAAAGGAGACGTGGCTCCCGAAACTCGGGAGCGGCGAGGCGGTCGGCTGCTTCGGGCTGACCGAACCGAACCACGGGTCGAACCCGAGCGAGATGGAAACGCGCGCGGAGCGGGACGGCGACGAGTATATTCTGAACGGGAACAAGACGTGGATCACGAACTCGCCGATCGCGGATGTTGCGGTTGTCTGGGCGCGCGACGTCTCCTCAGAGGACTCCCCGGTCCGCGGATTCCTCGTGGAGACAGAGCGTGACGGCGTCTCCACGAACGAGATCAAGGAGAAACTCTCGTTGCGCGCATCGATCACGGGCGGGATCGCACTCTCGGATGCACGTATTCCCGCGGAGAACGTCCTTCCAGAGGTCTCGGGGATGAAGGGCCCGCTCTCGTGCCTAACACAGGCGCGCTACGGGATCGCGTGGGGCGCGGTCGGCGCGGCGAAGGACGCCTTCGAGCAGGCCGTCGAGTACGCGACCGACCGCGAGCAGTTCGGGAAGCCGATCGCGGGCTTCCAGATGCAACAGGAGAAGATCGCGGAGATGGCGACGCGGATCTCGCTCGCCGAGTTGCTTGCGCACCGCCTCGCGGAGCTAAAGGAGCGCGGCGACCTCCGCCCCCAGCAGGTATCGATGGCGAAGCGGAACAACGTCCGAATGGCGCGTCGCGTGAGCCGGACCGCCCGCGAGATGCTCGGTGGAAACGGGATCACGACGGACTACTCGCCGATGCGCCACCTCGCGAACATCGAGACCGTCTACACATACGAGGGCACCCACGACATCCACTCGCTCGTCCTCGGAGAGGATCTGACGGGGATCGCTGCCTACAAATGACCGGTGAGGCCGAGCATTCGGACGACGATGCAGGACCGCTCGACGGAGTCACAGTCCTCGACGCGAGTCGCGTCCTCGTCGGACCGTTCTGCACGATGCAGCTTGGAGATCTCGGCGCGGACGTGATCAAGGTCGAACGCCCGGGATCGGGCGACCAGACGCGCGCGTGGCACCCGCCACGCTACGGCGACGCTGAGGAGAGCGCCTACTACATGAGCGTGAACCGGAACAAGCGGTCGGTGACGCTTGATCTCTCCCGGGAGGCGGGCCGTGGCGTGTTCCGCGACCTAGCTGCGGACGCAGACGTGCTCGTGGAGAACTTCCGCGTCGGCAAAATGGCGGAATGGGGTCTCGACTATCCGGACCTTGTGGAGTCGAATCCTGACCTCGTCTACGTCGCGCTCTCGGGGTACGGCGAGTGGGGACCGGACAAGGATCAACCAGCCTACGACATCATGATGCAGGCGGAGGGCGGCCTGATGTCGATTACGGGCGTGGAGGATGGTGCGCCCGTGCGCGTCGGAGTTGCGCTCGCAGACATCGGTGCGGCGATGTACGCGACGCAGGCGACGCTCGCGGCGCTCCTCGAACGCGAGGTCGGCGACGGGACAGGGCAGAAGATAGACGTGAGCCTCCTCGACGGACAGGCCGCGTGGATGACCTATCAGTCATCGAGCTACTTCGCAACGGGTGAGAGTCCGGGTCGCCTCGGGAGCAAGCACCCGACGATTGCGCCCTACCAAGCGTTCGAGACAGCGGACGGTTATGTCGTCGTCGCGGTGGCGTCCGAGCACATCTGGCCCCGGTTCTGCGAGGCCATTAACCGACCGGACCTCACGGCGGATCCGCGCTTCGAGACGAACGCGGACCGCGTGGAGCACCGCGAGGCGCTGGACGAAATACTCGCGGAGACGCTCGCAACGGTGTCGACCGAGACGTGGCTGGAGCGTTTCGACACCCACGATGTGCCCGCGAACGACGTGAACGACATGGAGGACATCTTCTCGCACCCCCAGATCCGGGCCCGCAGGATGCACCGGTCGGTCGAGCATCCGACGGCGGGCGAAGTGGAGATGCCGGGAAGCCCGATGCACTTCTCGCGGACGCCGACGACGATACGCCGGTACCCGCCACGATTAGGTGAGCACACCGCGGAAGTGCTCGGCGAGCACGGCTACGACGCGTCGTCAGTGGCGACGCTCTACGAGGAGGGCGTCCTCGGCGATCCACCAGACGACGGCTGACGGAACGATTCCGATATACGGATCGATAGTCGCCCACCAATCCCTATTTTCGGGAATATGGTTTTTATATCCGGAACAAACTAAGTTTCTGCCCGCCAATGACAGCTATATTCCCGTAAAGTGTATGCGTTCGTTCCGGACTATCGAACCAGACCTGTCCCTATCGTCGAGGCGGCCGGTGAGGCGACGAACGAGACGCGCACCCGTCCTTTGGTGGGTTCGGAATCTTTATCATTTGCTATGCGATAGCGTGCAGTGATGAAAGTCCTCGTGACGGTCAAGGAGAGCGCGGACATCGCCGACGACTTCGCCGTCGACGATGACGGGATCGACGAGACGTACGTCGAGTACGACCTCAACGAGTGGGACGACTACGCCGTTGAGACCGGCGTCCAGCTCGCCGAGGCCGGTATCGCCGACGAAGTCGTTGGCGTCACCATTGGTCCCGAGCGCGCCGACGAAACGATCCGAAAGGCCCTCGCGAAGGGCGTCGACCGCGCCGTCCGCGTCTGGGACGACGCGCTCGCCGGACAGGATCTCCTCGACGTCTCCACGAAGGCACACCTCCTCGCCGCCGTCGCCGAGGACGAGGACGCCGACCTCGTCCTCAGCGGGGTGCAGGCGAGCGACGACAGCTTCGGCGCGACCGGGGTCGCACTCGCCGAGCGCCTCGGGTATGAGTGGGCGGCTGTCGTCAGCGACCTCGACGTGAACGCCGACGCGGGCGAAGCGCGCGTCAACCGTGAACTTGAAGGCGGCTTACAGGAGCGCCTCACGGTTGACCTCCCCGCCGTCTTCACGATCCAGACCGGTATCAATGAGCCACGCTACGCGAGCCTGCGCGGCATCCGGCAGGCCCAGTCGAAGGAGATTGCGCCGAAGACGCCGACCGACATCGGCGTCGAGACGTAACGAGTCGCCTCGAACTCACGGAGATGTTCGTCCCCGAGTCCGAGAGCGAGGCCGAATACCTCGAAGGCGATGCCGAAGAGCAGGCTGCGCAACTCGCTGATGTCCTTCGCGACGTGGGGGTGGTCACGGAATGAGCGACGGCGACGTCCTCGCAGTCACCGAGCACCGGCAGGGCGAACTCCGCGACGTCAGCCTCGAACTCGCGAGTGCGGGTCGCGCGCTTGCGGACGCCACGGGCGGTGATCTCCACGTCGCCGTCGTCAGCGGCGATGTCGACGCGTACGCCGACGAACTCTCTGTCGACGGCGTCGACGCGGTCCATACTGTCGCCGCGGGCGATGAGTTCAACCACGATGTCTACGTCGCCGCCGTCGAAGCGCTCGTCAACGACCTCGCGCCGACCCAGCTCCTCCTGCCGAACAGCGTGGACGGGATGGACTACGCACCCGCGGTCGCCGAATCGCTCGACCGACCGGTTGTCACGGATGCCGTCGAAGTCGACGTCACCGACGACGGCCTCGCCGTCCACCGCGAGATGTACGGATCGAAGGTCGAGACAGTCATCTCCATCGCCGACGGCCCGTTCGCCGTCACCGTCCGTCCCGGCGAGTTCGAGCCCGCGTCGGGAACATCCGACCCGGAAGTCGTCGCGCATGACCTCAACCTCGATCTCGACGCGCTCGGCTCCACCGTCGAGGGGTACGAGGCCGTCGACACGGGCGATGTTGACATTACGGAGGCTGACTTCCTCATCTCAATCGGTCGCGGGATCGAGGAGGAGGAGAACCTCGAACTCATTGAGGACCTCGCGGACGCAACGGGCGGTACAATCTCCGCTTCGCGACCAATCGTCGACAACGGCTGGCTGGAGAAGGGCCGGCAAGTCGGCCAGTCCGGGAAGACCGTCACGCCGACAGTCTACCTCGCGATTGGTATCTCGGGCGCCGTCCAGCACGTCGCCGGGATGAAGAACGCGGACATGATCATCGCGATAAACACGGACCCGAACGCGCCGATCTTCGACATCTCCGACTACGGGATCGTCGGCGACCTCTTCGAGGTCGTCCCCGCCCTGACCGAGCAGTTCGACTAGTCGTAGGTCAGGTCGATCTTCAACTCCTGGGCTTTCTCCTCCAGAAGGCGGGGATAGGTCGTCTCGAGGTCCTCCTTAGTGACGCGCCCAGTTGGGCCGAAGACGCTGAACGCACCAATCGGGTCGCCCCGCTCGTTGTAGACGGAGACACCTGCCGATCGAAGGCCCTCCATGTGTTCGCCCTCGTTGAGCGCGAACCCGCGCTCGCGGATCTCCGCGAGTTCGCCGAAGAGTACGTCGCGTTCGGTGATTGTCGTCTCGGTGAGCCGTGGGAGCCCAGTCTCGCGGACGTACTCGTCGACGCGCTCGTCCGACCACTCCGAGAGGATTGCTTTCCCAGCGGCGAGTGCGTGGAGGGGGCGCCGGACGCCGATCATCGTATCGCTATGCAGGGGATTCTGTCCGCCCGCGCGATGGACGTAGACTCCGTCGAAGCGCTCCTCAACGAGGAAGAGCGCGCGCTCGCGTGTCTCCTGCGCGAGTTCGATCACCTTCTGCTTTGCGACGAGGTAGGCCTCCTCGCGGATCCGCGGCGGTTCGCTCAACTGGAGGAATTTCAATGAGAGCCGGTAGACACCGTCGTCGTCGACGACGTATCTCATGTCGTAGAGCGTCTTTAGATGCCGGTAAACGGTGCTCTTCGCAAGCCCCGTTGCCTCCCGTATCTCCGCGAGCGTCGCACCGTCGGTGTCACGGAGTAACTCCAAAATCTCGAACGATTTCCGCGTCGTCGATACGCCCTCCGCCCGTTCGTCCCCATCGGCCATACGAGAAGATACTCAACAACCAACATTAACATTTCGCATGTCGGGCTCGTGGTTCGACGATCCGAAACCGACCGGCCGCTGGGAGGGACGCGAACGGGACGACCGACAGATTCGTGTCAGTCGGCGCTGATACGTAGGCCGTGCACGTCATCGGTCTCCATAACACGGTATTCGAGGGCGACAACACGGTGTACCTCCTCGGAGAGGATGGTGACGGTCCGCTGACTCTCGTCGACGTCGGGTTCGACGACCTGGAGATACGCGAGCAACTCGCTGCAGGTCTCGCGGACGCCGGCCACGCCGTCACGGACGTTGAACAGGTCCTCCTCACGCATTACCACGGCGACCACGCGGGCCTCGCTGCGTGGGTCCAGCGCGAGAGCGGCGCGACCGTCTACTGTCACGAGGTGGACGCCCCCCTCGTCGAGAGCGGTCAAGAGGCCTACCGGGCACTTCGAGACGCACAGGAGGCCCGCTTCGAGGCGTGGGGGATGCCAGTGGACGCTCGCACGGAACTCCGCGCCGTCCTCGACACCGAGACCGACCTAATGGCGGGTGCCACGGATGTCGAATCGGTGTCGGACGGTGACACCGTCCGCGCGGGCGACGTCGACCTCCGCGTGCGTCACCTTCCGGGGCACACCGCGGGCCACGTCGGCTACGTGAGGGCCGATGGGAAAGCCCTCTACGCGGGCGATATCCTCCTCCCGAAGTACACGCCGAACATCGGTGGTGCGGACGTCCGCCTCAACGGCGCGCTCGCCGCCTATCTCGGGAGCCTCGAACGGGTCGCCGCGACGGCGCCAGACGTGGCGTGGCCGGGCCACCGCGACCGGATCGACGACACGGTCGGTCGCGCCCGTACCATCGCCGACCATCACCGCGAACGCACCGAGAACGTCCTTGACGTCCTCCGCGAACGCGGGCCCGCGACCCCGTGGGTGGTCAGCCACGACCTCTTCGGCGACCTCTCAAGCATCCACATCCTCCACGGGCCCGGCGAGGCCCACGCGCATCTCGAACACCTCGAAACGCACGATGTCGTCGCCGCAGAGGACGGCGTCTACTCCCTCGTCGAGACCGACCCCGACCTCGACCCGCTCTTCCCCAACCTCTGAGTCACTCCGTTGGCGTGACCTTCGCGCCGTAGCGGGGGATCCCCTCGTCGGTGTAGACCCGACGGACGGTCGCGCGGACGGCGTCGCCGACCTCAACGTGATCCGGGTCGCAGTCGGTTACCTGCATCGGGAGCGTCACGTCCGCACCATCTAGTGTGAAGCGGACGACAGCGACGGCGTACGGGCCGTCACGGTCCTGCTGGGAGATGAATTCGGGCGGCGCGCCACCCTGCCCGATGACGGTTGCGGCCTCAACGACGCCCTCGCGTGGGAGTTCAACGCGGGCGAAGTCGACGCAGTCGTAGCACATTCCGCAGGCTCCCTCCGCGGGGAACGTCAGGCCGCCGCACTCGGGACATCGTCCCGCCACGAGGCGGTAGCGGCCGTCGAGCGACCGCCGCCACGACGGGAGGCTGACGTGCGCGCCGCCACCCGCGACGGCCCCATCCACGACGTACCCCCGTTCGCGCAGATAGCGCTCGTAGGACACCTCGACGCCGCTGTCGAGGGCGGCGTCGACATTCGGCGCGGCATCGAGCGACCCCGCGAACGCGAGGCCGAGTGCCGCCCCGCCGCCGCCGAAGTCAACCGCGAGCGTTGTCTCCCCTCCGTCGGCGACCTGAAGGGCGCGCACGAGGCCGAACGGGACGGTCGCGGCGCCCGCGTCGCCCACGCGGTCAACAACCGTACCGCTGGCGACTGCAGCCTGCGGGAGGTCGCCGCAGACGCGGTAGGGGAGACCGGTGTTCGGCTGGTGGAGCGCCGCGCCCCCGATTTCCTCAGGATCGGCGTCAAGGCCCTCGACGACGCGGCTAACGCTCTCGCGGACCGCCCCGCGCTCGTAGCTCGTCACGCCGAGCGCGTTGACCTCGGTCGAGCCGCGTTTGCGGTAGCGGATCCCGGGGTACTCGTCAGCGTGCGACGCCGTGTTCGCGTGCTCAACGGGCGCGTCGTCAGTAACGAGGAAGGCGACGGCGGCGGCGCCCATGCGATGGTCGGCATCCGCCGGGTCGCCCTCGGGTGCGTCCGCGGCGACCGCGAGAGCGGGGCCGTCAGCGGCGAGCGCGCGGTCGAGGACGTCGAGGCCAGCGGTCGGACTCGCCGTCTCGGTCGCGGTCCGGGCGTCCGCGGGAAGGGCGAGCGCGCGGACGACCCGGGGCGCGAGTTTGCTCTCGGCGAGCGGTGGCGTCGTCGTGGCGAGACCGACGAACCTGAGGGCGTCGTGGTCGACATCGGCGCGATCTATCGCATCGGATGCGGCCGCGATAGCCATCGTGACGGAGTCCTCGTCGGCCGCAGGGACCGCCTTGCGTTCGACGCCGCCGGCGTGGTCGTCGTCCCAAGCGTCGGCGGACTCGGCAGTAGCGAGGCGGAAGCGGGGAACGTGGACGCCCGCGGCAGCGACCCCGCGGCTCATGCCGACTCACCCCGGAAGCCGCGTTCGAGGACGTGGACGGCGACACCGCCCCCGCTCCCGCCGACGTTGTGCGTGACTCCGCGCTCGGCACCCTCCACCTGGACGTGCGCGTCGCCGCGCAGTTGCTCGAAGGCCTCAACGATCTGTCCGGCACCGGTCGCACCGATCGGGTGCCCCTTGCTCTTCAGGCCGCCCGAGGTGTTGATGGGGAGATCACCATCCGGGTTGGTAACTCCCTCGCGGAGGAGTTCGGGCGCCTCGCCGCGCTCGCAGAAGCCAAGGTCCTCATAGGCAAGGAGTTCCGCGATTGCGAAACAGTCGTGTACTTCGGCGAAATCGACGTCGTTGGGGCCGATATCCGCCATCTCGTAGGCGCGTTCGGCGGCAGTCCGGGTCGCGGGGATGGAGGTGAGCGAGTCACGCTGGAAGAGGCCGACGGCGCCGGAAGCGGCTCCGGATCCTGCAACGTGGACAGGCGTCTCTGACAGATCAGAGGCGACATCCTCACTCGCGACGAGGACCGCGCTCGCGCCATCTGTCGTCGGACAACAGTGGTAGAGGGTGAGAGGATCGGCGACAGTCTGGGCGTTCGAGGCGTCTTCCAGCGAGCACTCGAAGCCGAGGTGGGCGTTCGGGTTGTGGGCGCCGTTCGCGTGGTTCTTGACGGCGACCCGGGAGAGATCGTCCACAGTCGCGTCGTAGGCGTCAAGGTAGGCGGAGGCCATCTGGGCGTAGACGCCGGCGAACGTCGTGCCAGAGAGACGCTCCCACTCAGTCTCGCCGGAGACGCCAAGCCACCACTTCGTGTGGTCGGAACTTGCGTCAGTCATGACCTCGTAGCCGCCCGCAAGCACGAGGTCAGCCATCCCTGACTCGACGGCTGCGACGGCGTTCCGGAGCGCGTAGCCGCTGGCCGCGCAGGCGTTCTCGACGCGAGTGGTGGGAATTCCGTGCAGGCCGACGTGTTCGGTGACGGCGGGCGCACTCAGTCCGATCTGACGGCCGCCGACGCCGAGCGTTCCGAGGTACGCCTCGTCGATCTGGTCGGAGTTGAGGTCTCGGTCGACGCTCTCCAATGCCCGGTCATATGCGGTCTCGAACAGCGAACGATACGACTCTCCGGGAAACGAGCCGAACGGCGACTGGCCCGCTCCCACGATATAAACATCACTCATGGCTCTACTCACGCCGCGGAGTCACAAAAATCTGCGTCCCGAATCGTCGCAGATGCGCCAGCGGTCGTGGACCGCCGTCGGTGGGATCGTAGTAGAGGAGTTGACAGTCATCATGGGGACCAATGTGGGTACCCTCCAAGAGAACGTCCGCGCCAGCGTCGACTATCTGCCGAACCTACCGACGGCACAACCTCGGAGGATGGAATTGATGCGTGGCTTCCGTTCGATTCGTCTGTTCTGAATCGAAATCGAGACTGATCTATATCGTGGGCATTGTGCCGGTTACTCACAGGCCACAGTGATCAACCCCGGCTGTCGCTCGACGGCGGGTGGTGCTCGAAGAGTCGTTCGTCCGTGTCCTCGCAGGTGACAGCGAGCACCCTATGCGAGCTGCAACACGACTCGACGACATCCTCGTTCAGCTGAACACCGCCGCCCGTGGACGGACACGTTTCGAGGAACATCCGCAGCCCATTCAGAATTCGGCCCCTCGTCTCCGAATCGAATCGGCGCCACTGCGGGATTCGTGAGGAGAGCAAGTTACTGGCGGCGACGTCCGCGGCGAGTGCAGCCCGAGACGGCCACTGGCCGAGGGAGTTCGATTCGGATTCGAGAACCTGGGTCTCGCCACGAGTCTCAAGGTCGATTTCGTTGGCTTCCGGAGCGACTCCGAACGCATCAGCGACCGCCTCCGGCGTAATCTCCGAGTTCGCGCGGGACGTCGCTTCGGCTGCCCACGGGGTCTCGAACTCGTCGGTGAGCTGCAGGTCGTCGCCGGCCTGACAGGGCTCGAGAACGCCGTGGCGCAGGAAGAACGCCTCCAAGTCACCTGCTTCACCGACCGGTCCGGTCTCATCCCCGCCGGCGGTCGCTCCCGCCGTGTCGGGCGACGGCGCGGTCGAGTTCACCGTCGACGCGACGGACGCAATCCTCTACGACGATGCGGTCCACGAGTCACTCACGACGACCGTCGCAGCGGGCACCACGGAACGCATCAAGTTCATGGGGGAGGTGACGAGCGTGGGCGTCGGCGGCGTCACCGCGGCGTTCGACTCCGAGCGGTATCCGGACGCTGCGGCGTCGGCGCGCCTCCAAGCTGCTGCGGTCGCCGAGCGGACCGAGGCGTTCCGACGCGCTGCGTCCGAAGCCGACGGACGGGTCCGTCACGACGTAGACGGCGTGTATCTCGTCTCCAACACGACGGGCGACGAGCCGAACGATTCGACCGTCCACTACCTCACCGACCTCTCCAGGGGCGACGAGGCGACGATAACCATCTCCCGGAACCGGCGCTCGGGAGAGATAGCACACGTCGAGACGGTCTACGAGTGGAAGACGAGCTGCGATACCACGTCGAAGGTCACCAGCGAGTCCCTGCAGTTGGCCGATGGCGCGAGCGTCCAGACCGCGTCCGTGGAGACGACCACACAGGAGTACGACGTCCCCGAGGAGCGGCTCCGGTCCGCGGGTGGTTCCGTGACCACGCAGGGACTGATCGACGACGCGTCCGACCTCCTCGGGGACATCTGGGACGGGTTGACGAGCGTCGCCGACACGATCGCCGGACTCGGGGAGAGCATGTTGCAGACGGTCATCGAGGAGTCGGGCGTCGACCAGAACGATCTCGCGATCTCCAGCGGGCAGATCGTCTGCAACTCGATCACAGCGGTCCAAGACCTAGCGACGGAGTTCATCAACACGAAGTACGTGTACGACGTGGCGAGGTGGAGCGACGTGGACCTCGGGAAGCTCCTGTGGAAGGTCCGCCGGACCGGTTACGATTCGGTCGTCTCGGTCGCCACGAGCGACGCGTTCGCCGAGTTCGGCGACGGCGACTGGTCCTACGGGAGCTGCATCACCGTGGTTCGGCTGGCGCTGGACGTCGGCATCTGTGGGTTCGGTGTCAGCGCCTTCTGCGCCGGGACGAACTGGTGGAACCTCGGTCTCGGGGCCGCCCCCTGTACGATCGCGTTGGGGGCGCTCTGCTCGCTGGCGGTCGCGGCGCTCCCGGACGCCAGAGAGCTGTGTTCGGCGGCGAACGAGCCGACAGGATGGTCGGTGTGCTAACGGAGTAGCCGCGCTCACAGCCAGACCTCCCTCACCCCGTCGATCCGTCTCGGGAGCGCGACGCCCATCGCGACCCAGCAACTGCGGTCACTGTTGAGTCCACGTCCCGAGCACGGGCGAACATCCGGCGAAGGAAGCAAGTATCTTTACCAGAGTGAGAGATCATTTCAACATGAATCGGAGATCGTATCGGGTGGCACTAGTCGCCGCGGTGCTGGCCGCGGGCGTCCTCCGCTTCGAGTGGGGGCCACAGCTCCTGCTATTCGTGTACTGGGTCGAAGCGGGGGTCGCGGCCGGTCGAGGCGCCCTCCAATCCTTGTTCGCCGAGCTACCGCCGTCGGAGGCGTACAGGCCGCGCGGAACGAGAATGCCGTTCCCCCTCGAATCGCTCGCGGACGTCCGCGGAGGCGTCCGGCCGGGAAGCTGGCTCCCGCCGGTGTACCCGCGGAACGGGCCGTACGTGCTACTGGCGTTGATTCCAATCGCGGCCTTCTGGCCGCTCGCCGGACTGCTACTGACCGGTGCCGTCGAGCCGTTCGTCGGTGAGTTCGCGCCACCGGAGACGCTCGCGCTGGCCGTCCTCGCCGTCGTGGTCGACCAGACGGCTCGGTTCTTGAGCTGGCTGCGGTCGGGGGGGTACGAGTCGACGGCCGCTACCAGCGGCAGTACCCGGACGTATCTGGCGCCCGTGTTCGTCCTCGCGGTCGTCGCACCGCTCGCAATCGATGGCGCGGAGGCCGCGGGCGTCGGCCGCGCCGGGCTCGGGCTCGCAGTCGTCGCCGCGAGGGTCGGCTTCGACCTCGTCGAACTCCACCACCCAGGGTGGATCGAATCGACGGTGTTCAGCGGTGAGACCGTCGGGGACGAGCGGCCGGTCCAGACTCCCGACGGCGAGCCAGTCGCGTCGTTCGAGAGCGACCGTCGCGGCACGGTCGCGGCCGCGGTGGTCAGCGGAGTCCTCGCCTCTGTGCTGGGGCTGATGCTATTCCCCGTTCTGCTCGGCGGGCTGGTCGGGCTGCTCGTCGGCGGAGAGATGCTCGGCGCGCCGTACGGCCGCGTCGTCGGCGCCGCGGCCGGCGTCGCGGCGGTCGTAGGCTGCCGGGTGCTCGTCGAACTCGTGGTCGGGTGGGTGGTCGGCGCACACGTCGTCTATCACGTCTACCCGGACGCGGTCGTCGCCCACAACGAGTTGACGGATGCGGCGCAGTGGTCGGTTCGCCGCGACGAGATAGCGGAGGTGACCGCGTCCTCGGACCTCTTCGCCGCGGTGCTGCCCGAGTGGTACGACACGCTCAAGCTCAGTTCCGCCGGGGGGGAGACCCACAGGCTGGGGTACTTCGGGGACGTCGAGTCGGCTGCGAGACTGCTCGACGGCGAGGATGCAGGCTGAACTCGCTGCGCGCCGGGTCAGTTCAGGTGCCAGTTCGCGGCTACGGCGCCGAACCCGACAGCGACGCCGCGGACGGCAGCGCCTCGAACGGACGCACCGAGGACGGCGACGTTCACGACGGTCACTGCCACGAGAACGCCGACGAATAGGAGCAGCGCGTACACGAGCGCCCCCGATTCGAATTCGAGATTCATGTGTGCCAATATATCCTCACTGGACGTATTATTGATGTATTCTTGAAGGGAATATCGTGTGACCAGTACCCGAAATCAGCACTGAGTGGCCTCGACTTCGGAGCGTTCATCAACGATTTCACGGAAATCAGGGCTCTCGGATAGCAGACCTTCCACGACCTCGACGTCTTCGAGACCTTCGATGCTCTCGGGGAGTCGGCGTTCGATAGTCCTCATCGTCGTCGGAGCGATGCCACAACCCGAACAGGCGTCGCCGATTGCGACGGTCGCCGTCCCTGCTTCCTCGTCAATATCCCGAACCTCGGGTTCGTCGAACACCAGTCAGATGCGGAGGTCGGCCAGCATGTCCGGGTCGGCGACATCCTGGGGCGAGTTGAGCGCGACGTAGTCCAGCGCTTCGGCGCATCGTGCCCGGACGTAGTAGAACTCTTCGTCGTCCGCCAGTCGGTCAGCTAAAGTGTCGACAGCGGAGAGAACGACGTTCGGTTTTGCCTGCGCCGGTGTGACGAACAGTTTTGCGGTGGTCAGCCTGACAGCTCGGTCCTCGTCGGTCAGGAACGTCGAGAGCGGATCAACGAGTTCCTCGACGGAGCGGGGCCGTTCTGTAGCAACGTCCCGAACTGCCCGCAGCGCACGCTTACGGGTCTCAGTCTCAGCCGCGCCGAGCCGGTCGAGATACGCCACGACCTCCTTGTGTGTCCCCCGCTCGAGGAGTTCGGGCAAGCGATCGGGCGTCGGCGGCTGGTCCGGTTCAGTCATCAGGTCGGTCAGTGTGGGAACGGTTTACACGACCAGTCGCTTCAATCCGGTGGTTCCGAGCTGGATTGTGAACCCTCTCGTGAGGTTCTATCGACGAACGGTGTTTGTACAGACGAGACCGCGGCCACTTCTATCCCGCCGATACAATCTAGAACCGATGCCGGAGACGTTGGATCCGCTGTCGGACCGTGCCTGCCGGATGACTCACGCCTACACGACCGGAATCGAGCTCACAGAGACGCTACGTGATGGAGCGTGTCTCTGTGCTGCGGTAAGCGGGGTAACCCTCTACACAGAACATCTCATGGACGGCGATCCGGATTGGCACCCGGCACCCGACTTGTTCGAAGGAATGGTCCAACTGTTCATCTACCGGGAGGTCACGGGCGACAGTTACCGAACGCTCGAAACGTACCAGGAACTCGCCGAACCGTTCGAACTGGATCACGTCCCCGACGAGTCCGTGCTTTCGCGGACCTGGCACAATCGATTCGACGATGGTGTTCGTGA
Organism: Halarchaeum acidiphilum MH1-52-1; assembly: GCF_000474235.1. Lineage (GTDB taxonomy): Archaea > Halobacteriota > Halobacteria > Halobacteriales > Halobacteriaceae > Halarchaeum > Halarchaeum acidiphilum. The sequence goes on along the minus strand of NZ_BATA01000031.1, from coordinate 11,890 downwards.
GTACGTGACCGTCGCAGCTCACTTCGTGGTCAAAGAGATCCACGACTATGGTATCACAGTCCCTGCTATTCGTCCGGAGGGGGAGGTCACTCACTCGAAACCCGAGTCGTCCGAAGACGATGGGAAAGACGAGACCAGGGCCGTTGAGTTCTCGAACGAGCAGATTCACCGGACGACACGTCTCGCACGAGACCACGGATTTGACGGAGTCGACTCTGGTCGAGCACAGAACGCCTCCTACGAGGACATACAGTTTTTCGAGTTACAGACGTTCATGGGGATGGTTCGGTGCGGAACCGCGCAGGGTGCGACTCGTTTCCAATATCGCCGTGGCGAAGAGTACGGCCCCCATGGTGATACTCATCTCCGCGCTGTCAAACAGTTCGATCCTGAAGAGCTCGTGAACGGCTTCAATGAGACGACGGACCGCTTGCTCTCCGTGATCGCCTCTGAAGCATCCTTTCGGAGACCAGTTACCGCTGCGATCGACATCACGACTATTCCCTATTACGGGGATGTGGAAGGGATGCCGATGGTTAGTGGAACGAAGGGCAGAGACGGTCGAGCGTTCAAATTTGCGACCCTCTCGATCATTGGACAAAATATTCCGCTCGTTCTCGCCGTTGAACCAGTGCGAGAGAGTTCCGAGTGGGATGAGAACCCATCGAATCAGATTGATTCATCGTACTGTGCGGCGACTCGTTCAACGAGCGAAAGAGCAGGTTCCGATCGAGACAGTGCGGTGTGATCGGGAGTTCGACTCAATACGAGTGTTTCAGACGCTTTCTAACCTCGATGTGAATTACCTCATTCCCAAGCGGGTCTCCAGTTCCGAACGGGATGCACTCAAACAAATGGAGGAAGACGACCAAGAGGTGGCTGTTGAGTCGGCTTCTGTCCATGTGGAATCTGGATCGCATCCAATGCGTCTCCTGTACGTTCCCTCGACAAGTGGCGATGGTACGGCCGTCTTCGCGACGAATCTCCGAGTCGGTCCGGAGGAAGCTGAATCGTTCTGCCGGCGCTACAGCCGGCGCTGGCAAATCGAAAACGAGTACAAGAGCATCAAGCACGATTTCCTTGCGAAGACATCGTCGAAAGACTACCGCGTTCGCCTGTTCTACTTCGTGTTCGCGGTGCTCTTGTACAATATCTGGCGGCTCACCGACTTCCTGCTGAAAGCGGACGTCGATGGTGAGATGGACTACGCGCCTGTACTTACCGCGGGTGAGTGTGTTCGACCAAGAGGGATCTAAATCGGTGACTGATCGGTGATATGCGTCACGAATTGATGCTAATCTGGCCTAAAACTGGCCTATCCACCGAAGCTGTGGCATCTTTTGGTATGCAAATTCGATATAGCGAGATATGGTTCATATCAATCCGGAGTGTTGTCGATAATATCTTCTGTTGTCTGGTTGTCTAGCCCGGACAACACCACACCACAAATACTATGCAAATAGACCGTATCGCTCTACTCATCCAGAACCGTGCTCTTAGAATCACCACACTACCGAGCGAGCCGTCTTCCCCGTAGCCAACGGCGGTTGCTCAGGGAAAGATAATGACGACCGAGTACGTAACTCGACGCATGAGCGAGACCGCGGACGAAGCGCTTTCGGACGGCGCCCACGAGACGGCAGCGTCGACGTTCGTCGAGCGCGCGCGGTCTCGCCACGGCGACGATGTCGCCGAGTTGTACGTCTTCGGGTCGACCGTTCGCAGCGAGGCGAGCGGCCGGTCGAGTGACGTCGACGTCCTTGTCGTCCTACGCGACGACGTCGAGCATGACGCCGTCGCGGACTCCCTTCGCGATATCGCGTACGACGTCATGCTCGAGTACGGCCCGCTCGTCGAACTCCACATCCTGAGCGAATCGACGTTCGAGCGCTATCGGGACGAAGGGAATCCGTTCGTTCGGAACGTCGTCGCCGAGGGACGTGCGTATGCCTGACGACGACGCACCCGGGGCGGCCGCAGTCGAGGACCAATTCCGCCAGGCGTGACCTCGTCTAGGAGTTCGCCGACATCTTCGAGGAGAGAATCTCGTCGATCAAGTGGCTTGGACGATGTCCTGGAGGCCGAACAGCTGGAGGTCGTCACGCTCGGCGACCGCTTCGCGGACGGCTTGAGTCGCACCGCTCCGTGTGAACAACGCGTACTCCACATCGACGTCTCCACCGTCTCGTGGCGTCCACCGGACCTCTTCGGCGTGTTCTTCCAGTGATGCGAGCGCGTTGTAGTCCAGCGGCGCGTTCGTGAACTTGCACTCCCCGACGACCATCGTTCCCTCACCAGTGAATCCGACGACGTCGAGTTCGTGTTCCTTGTACCACCAGCGCCCGATATCCAAGAACAGTTCGTCCGGGTAGAGAGTCGGGAGCGCGTCCTGACAGAGCGTCTCAAAGGCCGGACTAACAAAGTCCGCGAGTTCTGGCTCGATGAGTGCCTCGTAGGCGTCTTCGCCGAGGCGCTCGTAGCGGTCTTCGTTCCCGTAGACGAAGCGGAACCAGAACCGAAACAGTGGGTCGAGGAGCCGATACCGGCCGCGGCGGGATTTCGCCTTCTGCTCCGTGAGCGGGACCTCACGTTCGATAAGCCGTAACCGTTCGAGCTTCTGCGTGTACGTCGAGATCTGCTTCCCGTCGATCCCGATTGCTTGTGCAATCTCGTTCGAGGTCGTCTTCCCGGCTGCGATCGCAGTGAGGATCGCGAAGTACCGATTCGGGTCGGTCAATTCGGTGCGGAGGACGTACTCCGGTTCGTTGTGGAGGTAGCCTCGCTGTGAGAGGACTTCCTCGGTGAGCACCGTCCCAAGATCCCGACTCAAGTCCACGCCGTCGAGGTAGTACGGGATACCGCCGAAAACTCCCCACGCGAACACGCGGTCTTCGGGCATGTAGGCGTCTGGGAGGAACTCCTGGGCGGCAGCGAAGTCGAGCGGTCGGAGGTCCAGTTTCGCGGTGGCACGACCATAAAGTGGGCTGTTCCCGAGGAGGGCAGCCTCTTCCATCATGCTGATCGACGACCCGACGAGAACGAGCGTGCCGGACGTCTGCTGGAAGTGCTGATCCCAGAGGCGCTGAATGACAGAGGGGAGGCTCTCATCGGCGTCGATGAGATACGGGAACTCGTCTAAGACGACGACGGCGTTCTGATCACCGAGATATCCGAGGAGCGCCTCCCAGTTCTGCCTGATGTTCGTGATACCGGGAAACGTTTCGGCGGCGACGTCAACGAACTCGTCGAGTTGGAACTGTGCGGTCGTCTCGGTCCCCTGGTAGACGACGGCGTCGTCTCGATCGCGGAGTGAATGTTGCACGAGTTGAGTCTTACCGAGCCGGCGACGGCCGTAAATGACTACCAGTTCGCCTCTGTCGGACGCATAGCACTCGCGCAGTCGCGATAGTTCCTCCTCGCGGTCCACGAAACGCTCCATAGGTATCCATCAGCGTCCACCAATAAAATACTCTCGAATAGCCTAATTTAGAATTGGCTATCTCAAACTTGGCTAATCTGAATTCGCCATACGTAATCTCTGTAGGAAATCCTACACAGGAATGCGGGTTCGGGCGTGGAATACCCTTCCGTGCCATCAATCAGTTGTATAGGGGCTGTCAGATTCCTCCCCGCTCTGAAACGTGGGGCTTTCTCCTCACTCCTCCGTATCCTTCCAAGCCCATCTGGTCCCATGCAGCTCAGAGAAATTAGCACACAGCTAAAGTACCAAGAAAGTCTCGAAACACCGGCCTGAGGCCGTGCTAGGCAGAAGACTATTAATCAGTGTGTCTCCACACTAGGATTATAAGTGTCGCTCTCCTCGTGTAAAGTATGAGTGAGAGCGTCGATTCGGAAAGCAAGGTGTCGGGGAATCAGGCGAACATTCCCGCTCGCATCCGCCGTGAGCTCGATATCGACGACGGTGACAGACTGCGCTGGCAGGTCGAAGACGACGGGACGCTACGGGTAGAGGTCGTCCAACAGCGAAGCGGGACGTTCAGCGACTTTGAGGGCTACGACGGCGACGAAGAAACCGACGTGACGTCCGAACACGACGCCTGGGGCGTCGACCTCACGTAGATGCCGCGCGCACTCATCGACACGAGCGTGCTCTTCGCGGCCGCGTATCGCCGCGACAGCCGTCACGATGCCGCCCTCCCGATCCTCCAAGGAGTCGATACCGCGGACCTCCCCGAGGCAGTCGTGCTTGACTACGTACTTGCCGAAACACTGAACGGACTCACGACGCACGCGGGACACGACGCGGCGACGGACTTCCTCGACCGCGTCGAGGAGAACGCCCGATTCCACCTCGACTCGCTTTCCAGCGACGCCTTCGCCACCGCAAAAGCTCTCTTTCGGCAGTACGAGCACTTCTCGTTCGTGGATGCGTGCGTCGTCGCCTACATGCAGACTGAGGGGCTCGGCTATCTCTACGCGTTCGACGGTGATTTCGACGCCGCTGACGACGTCTACCGTCTCGATACCGCGAGTAATCCCTACCAGCCGGAGTGACTGACGATGCCGAACTACGCGCGCTTCGACGACCTGGAGGAGTTCGCCCAGTTCTATCGGGAGGAGATTGCGCCCGCGCTCCGCGACGACCCCGATATCGACGTCGACCCCGAGCGCGAAACCCCCACCTACGCGTGGCTGAAGGGCCACTACTCGGGGTTCGTCGAGCGTCTGCGCCGGGAGTACGACCTCTCACCGGGCGAGTTCTACGACGCGGTCGGCCTCCCGCCGAACCCGGACGAGACGGACGACGAGTGGGGGATCGACCACGAGCCAACGGTTCGTGGGCTTGAGGACTACCTCGAAGAGCTAGATCGTGACCGTGGCCGTGCCGCGACGACCATTCGGCCGCGGCGCTCGCGACTAAAGACGTACGTCACGACTTATCGTGAGATGAACGAGACGAGCGACCTGCTCTCGCCGCTGTTGGACGAGACGGCGAAACCCGACGAAATCGCGCGCGTGCGGGATACGTTCCGTGTCCTCGACGACGAGCTGGGGACGCTTGCCTCGAAGAAGAAGTACGTCTCGGCAGTCAAAAACTGGTACACCTTCCTCGAGGAGATGGGCCGTGGCCTCTATAATCCCGCCGAGAATCTGCTGAATCGCTTCGGCTGGGACGAAGACCCCATCTACGACCATCCGGCGCTTTCACGCGACGACGTCGCGGCACTCCTTGACGTCGCGAACGCCGACGAGCGCTTCTTGCTGCTCGCGCTCGCCGGCTGGGGGCTCCGACCTGTTGAGGCCTGCGAGTTGCGCGTCGATCAGCTCGAACTCGATCCTGAGGAGGGCGACGTCCCCTATATCGCCTTCGAGGCCGGACAGCGCAAGAACGCCCGCCGCACCCGCAATACGGTCGAGCTACTCGTCGGCGTCGACGCCGTCCGCAAGCGTATCGACACGCTCGCCGAAGACGAGGAGTGGACCGGCTACCTCCTCCCTGGACAGTTGATTAGTCGGCCGATGTCTACACAGACGGCGCGCCGTTGGTTTCGCGACTTCGGCGAGCGAGCGGACGTCGAGATTGATGGACGTCACCCACTTCCCAAGATGGGGCGTCGGACGTGGTACCGGCTCTATCGCCAGCAGCGCCCTGACATCGAGGCCGGAACAGCCGCTGTCGCGGCTTCACAGGGTAGTCGTGATGCCTCCGTCTCCGAGCGCAACTACCTCGACGAGCGAACTCGGCGGCAAGCCCGTGCTGACGCCATGCGCGACCTCGTCCAGGAGGAATTCGCAGACATCTTCGACAGATACCTCCAGAGCTGAATCGTATCGTCCGAAGCGACCTGTCTCATAGCAGTCCGTGATAATTGTAGAAGTAGTCACGAACTGTCGTTCGGGTATTGATGTGTCGGGCGAACTTCGTTGAGTAGTTCCTCAACAATCTCCCAGAGAACCATCGATGGAGTCACGTGTTCAAACGAGATACCCCATCGGTCTTCCTCATCGTCGGTAGCGTACTGGAGATGTGCTAGACCCAGATCGGGATGGTCCTCATCTTGATGCCACCCCGCGTGAAAACCAGTATTTGGGTCGGTGTAGTTAATGCGGAACCAATCATGTGGGTCCTGACGATACCACTTGATGGTGAGCTTCGGCGAGTCAGGACCGGTCGGTGGATCGAGGCGGTCCGGATCAAAGAACGCTCGTAATTGCTTGGCTTCGACGTCATCCGGGACGTACTCAACAGCCATTATCTGGGGAACCCGGTCAAGAACATCCCGTTTCAGCTGCGCGTAGAGGTTTGCGTTCGGATCACCGCCAGGATGCGGGACCGACATCGGTTAGCTGCTCGCCTCATCTGGTTTCGTCGACGGTGCCAAGAAGTCCCATTCGCGGACGGCGAACCCGACAATCTGGATGCGACGCTGGAGGTGCTCCCACTCGCGTGCGACTTCGCGACGATGCTCCTCTTCGTCGGCGTCGAGCGTCTCGTCAGCGAGTGTCCCACGGAGTTGGTTCGGTGACTCAACGTCGAATTCGTCCTTCCAGTCCCGAATCTGGGCTTTCATCTCAGCGAGCCGGTCGGTGAGTTCTTCGACAGTATGCCCGCTGTCCCGAAGGCGCATCGCTTCCTGCATCGCCTGGCGACGGTAGTCAGGGTAGTACGTGGTGTGGGTGCCACTCTCGTCACGATGGAGGATACCGTCGTCAACGAGCCGTGCAAGGACGCGTTTAGTGGGCTCATGGGACCAGTTCGCTTCAGAAGCGATCCAGTTTGCCGTTCGCGGCTCCGATAGCTGCCGAGCGGCCATCCGGACACGGTCTTCGCCGGTCATCTGGCGAGACAGAAGGCCGCTTTCGGACGCCGATTCATCTTCAGACATAGGCTATAGTTCGCACTCTGTGTTAATATAGCTTGAGGTGGTTCGTGCTATATCGAATTGTATCCGGCCTTTCCTTAGGACACTGGCTGAACGGGATACGGTCAAACTAGCTACTCGTCTCAGTGGTCCGCCAACGGTGCGAAGAAGCCTCACTCACAGCGGTTTTATGGAGGGATTCGACTCAATCTCACCCACAAGTTTTCACTACTACTCGCTCCCGAGGTCGGAAAGCCGGGCCTGAATTTCATCGGCGTCTGCGTCAGAGAGTGCCTCAATCCCGAACTGTACGAGAAGCGGGTAGAAATGGCGGTTCTTCTTGAACTCGTCTCGACCCGCTTTGCGTAGCTTCAGCTGGGATTCAAGGTACGTATCCTCCATATCAGCGAGGATATCGTCTGGGATATAGATCGTCCGCCCATTCCACTCGTCCTTGATATTCGTCTTCGTTTTGTTCGTTCCGCTCGTTTCGTTCGTTGCGTTCGGCTCGGGCGTTTCGGTCAATGAACTAGTTTCGCCCGCTTCGTCTGCCTCGCTCATTTCGTTGGAATCAGCCGTCTCATCCTCATCGTCGTAATTTCCTTCAATGCCGGAGGCGTCACCCCATCCATCAGTCATGCTTCGGCCTCCTCAGGCGCGGTCTTCTCGAACGTCTCGTCGAGTAGATCCGCGATTTCGTTGAACAGTTCGCGAGCGTCCTCAACCCTCTTGTTCTCCTTCCCGAAGCCGAAGACGGAGACACCATCACCGATCGATTGGGAGAGGTCGGTGCGCTTCGGAATCTCGAAGACGGGGAGCGAGTACGCGGACTGGATTTCCTCAATAGTTCCACGGTGCTCGGAATTCTGCTCGACGCGATTGCACACAATCGCGAGCCGGTTGATGTCACCATACGCGGGTTCGAGAGAGCCCAGCTGCTTCGCGAAAATCTGGAGACTATTGGCGTTGAGTTTCTCGGGGATAACGGGGATGATGACGTTCCCGGTCGCGACGAGCGCATTATCGGTCAGGACGTTCAGTGACGGTGGGGTGTCGACGATGATGTAGTCGTAGTCCTTATCGAGTGCGTCGAGTGTCATCCCCAACCGCTCTCGGCTCTTCGGCGCCTCAAGCAGCGTCTGGATGTTCTTGTTATTCGCGAGTTTCTCGCTCGCGGGGAGGATGTCGAATTCCTCGTGTTCGACGACGATGTCATTCACCGACTCCATCTGATCGAAGTCAAGGACGTCGAAGAGTGTTGTGCGGTCGGTGTCGTAGTACAGATCGTTGTAGCCGAGTGAGCAGGTGAGTCCTCCGTGATAGTCGATGTCGACCAAGAGGACGTCGTGTCCCCGTGCGGCGAGCGCGCCGCCCGTATGAATGACGTCGGTTGTCTTCCCTGCGCCTCCCTTCTGGTTCGCCACGGCGATGCGTGCGGTAGTAGTGTCAGTCATTTCTTTCGTTCTCCTCAGATAGTTCGTTTCGTTCGTTTTTCTCGTTCTGTTCGTTTGGTTCGGTGAGGGTATTTCACTCGGTGAAAGGAGTACTACAGTGTTAAAACCAATTGCTCGTTTCGCTCGTTGAATCAAACATACTCGTTGCCACCAACTCGTTCGTTCTATTCGTTTCGTTCGTTTTTCTCGTTCATCGAGTACAGGACAGCCAGCTCATCCGCAATCAGTTCGTTCCTCAGAATGCGTCCAACACATTCGTTATTCTCATTCTGTTCGTTTTGTTCGTTTAGTTCGTTATACTCGTTCCGAGTCATTTCGACGGAGATCGGAGCGACCTTCGAGAGGAATGGGCGATCATGCTTCATAGCCATTCAAGTAAGACTTTTAACTGTTACCGAATTATTGGTGACCGTCAGATGTACGAGGTACTTGACGACACGGCGGCGCAGGTCATCCTCACTATCGAGAGTGGTGACTCCATCCGACGTGTCGCCCAAAACCTCCACAGGCCGTACGAGACGGTGAGGCAGGCCGTGAACCGTCTCGAAGAGCAGGGTACGTCCACTATGGCCTCTCTGTTGTCGACGAGCGCGTGAGGGACGCCGCACGTGAGCTCGTCGCGACCAGCGCCAGCGTTAGTCCGCCCACTATCGAGGAGGCCTACGTTCTCCCACAGTTCGGGGACTGGCCGTTCGCATTCACGCGAATCGACGCCGTCTACGTGTGGACACAGGGAGGCTATCAAGTCGGCCGCGATCCCGAGGACTATCCACTATTCCTAGCCGTCAGTGAACAAGACGTCGACGCCTGGGAGGCCTTTTTCGACTCACTCGACCTTCCCACGGCATTCGAGCGACAGCCCCGAGATACTCTCACAGGCCCGTTGCAGATCGTCCTCGAACCACACCCATCACTCGACATCGATCGCGTCGAAGGCTACCCAGTAATCCCGATAACCGAGACAATCGAGTATATGCGCGAACACTACACCCAGTTCCAGTCGGCACTCGCGATGCTTGACCGGATGTACGAGGACCTTGACCTCGGCGTCGCATACCGGGAGGCGGAGCGGGCGCAACTATGAGCTTCCACAACCGAAGTGACGCGCTCATCGAGTTACTCGAGGAGTTCACTCAGGAGGAACATAGGTACGTGCTCGTCGGTGGCTACGCTGTCTCGGCGTTCAACGCGCGCTTCTCCACAGATCTCGATATCGTCGTCGCGCCAGACTCTAAGGCTGAATTCGCCGAGTTCCTCGAACGTCGAGGCTTCGAAGAAACAGATAGCCACGCCAAGGAGTGGTTCTGTCACCTTCTCGGGCCTAAAGGGCGGAGCTTGTCGGTGGACTCACGTTCTGGCCGACCCTACTGGGTGGCAGGCGAGTAGCCGCCATTCACGTTCAGCGTCCCCGACTTCAGGGCGAGGTGACGTGTCGCCCCTCCGTGCGGAGACTTTTGCCCCGCACGGAGTAGCCGAAATCCGATGTTCTTCGCCGCGTTGTAGTCCGCGTTGACCTCGTACCCGCACTTCTGACAGCAGAACTTCGCTTGTGACCGGCGATTCTCGTCCAGCGTCGTCCCGCACTTCGAGTACCGCTTGGACGTGTACGCTGGGTCTACTTGCGTGGCGTTGATACCCACCGCTTCGGCCTTGTACGCCGTGTAGTCGTACAGACGGCGGAACGCCCACGCATGGAATTTCTTCGCGCCGGGCATCCGGTCGCGGATGTCCGTCAACTCCTCGAACGCGATCCGGTCGCACCCGTGCGTGACGGCCTCTTGGACGATGGCTTTCGAGATACGGTGGAGGTCGTCCTCGACCCACCGCGTCTCTCGATCGCCCATCCGCTCGATAGTTCGATGGGCCGACTCCGTTCCTGTCCGTTGAAGGTCGCTACGCACCCGCTCGTACCCCCGGCGACGGTGATTGAGGTAGTCGCCACTCCAGAACAGCCCGGTTGACGTGACGGCAATCTGTTCGATACCGAGGTCGACACCGAGGACTGTGCTGTTCTCGGTGTCGCCTTCTGAATCGTCCGGTATCTCGGACTCCACGTCGGCCTTCGTTCCGATGTGGAGGAAAAAGGTGTCCGTCGCGTCGCGGTACTGAAGCGTCGCACCCGTAACCTCGAAGTAGTCGTCGTAGAGGTACTTCGTGTGCGGATTGTCCCCCTCCGGCGGCAGGACGTACTCGGCTTCGATACGTCCGTTCACCGTGGAGAGGGATACGTGGTCGTCGTGGAACGTCGCACTCCGTTTGTCGTATCTGATGGACGGAGTCGTGAAGTGCGGTTGTGACGCCTTCTTGCCGTTCTGCCAGCGGGCGACGACGCCCTTGATAGCTTCGGCAGCCCGGTTGCGTGCGGATTGAACGAGATTGGCTTGAAGCCGTGTCTGTTCGCGCACGTTGGAGTACGTCCGCTCGTGGGGTTTGGTCTTGGACGTGGGTTTGTAGTCGTCCTGCCATGCGTCGCGGACGACGTAGTTGCACGCCCACAGGTACTCCTTGATGGTTTCGTGGAGGAGAGTTGCGTCGCTGTCGTCTACATCAAGTTTGACGACGACCGTGCGACGTACCTCCGCCATACTTCATATGTAGAGGCATAGATTCATAAGTGATACGGTAGCATAGGGGAGTCGGCCAGCCATCTTCCGGCGGTTGGTTCCCACCATGTCGGTTTCCGCCCCCCGCTAAAGCGGGGGGTTTCCACCTCGGAATCAAGAGGAACGACCGAGTGAAGCGTCAGATGCACAACTGGGCGTTCCGCGAACTCCACGAGATGCTCGCGTACAAGGCTAGCGAGTATGGGATTCGTGTCGAGCGAATACCGCCCGCGTTTACTTCGCAGACGTGCTCGAAGTGCGGACATCAATCAAGCACGAACCGCGACAGCGAGACTGGCTGGTTCGAGTGTAACGAGTGTGGGTATTCGGTGGACGGCAACTATAACGCAGCGAAGAACATCGGTCTCAAATTGCTAACTATGCCAGAGGGCAAACGCCCCTCTGGGTTGTGCGACGGTCATCTCGCCCTCAAGTCCGGGATGGTGAACGGGAATGGCGATTACACCGCCTACGACGTTTCGTCGTCAGACCGGGAGTCCACGGACAAGCCCACGACTTCAGTCGTGGGTCGATGACTCGTCTGAAACCGGTCCCTTGTACTTTGACGTCACCTTGTCTCCCTCTCTCCACTGCCAGTAGTAGTAGCGGTTGTCGTTGATTTCCTTAATCGTGATTGTGGCCTTCGCCGGGACGTCATCCGGAAGATCGTCAGGACGTTCTTCAATCTCGTTTTCTCTCGCTTCCTCCTCAAGACGGGCCTCACGCTCTTTGTGTTCAGCGAGTGCTTCGGCGTAGCGAGCTACGTCCCGAAGGCGTTCTGGCGAAGACTCGTTGAGGATGTCGATTAATCTAGAGGGGAGGTCTGACGGTGGGGTTAGTGGATCGTAGGACATCAGCTATCTCCTTGTATTAACCAACACGACTCGGGAATCCATATTTTTGTTGGTTAATACGACAGAGACGGTCTTGGATACCTGTAATCTTGCTCAGCCGGTTGTCCTCACCGGACTCATCAACCTATGGGATGGGACTTAAAGAACGCCACCCC
>NZ_BATA01000032.1 GCF_000474235.1 Halarchaeum acidiphilum MH1-52-1 | reverse complement strand
GCCGAGACGACGCACTGACCCATCGCAGCACGTCTCGACGCACCGTCGGCGGGCGTCGAACCCCCGGACGAATCGCATCCGAGACGTTCCTCACGCCGTTCTACCGACCTGACGAGCGACGCCCCTCACCGGCGAAGTCGGCACGCGGAACCGCCATGATCGGCGAAATACACCAGATGAAATACTGTATTTTCTTCTGATAGATCGTCCGCGCTTTCGGACGCACGTTTTTTGCGCTCCGCCGCGGAGGGGATGGTATGGAGTTCGGAATCGACTACCTCCTCCGGTCGCAACTGGCGACGCCGGCCAACAGCACCCAGATGATCGACGACGCGCTCGAGAGCGACGCCGATCAGGTGTTCTTCGATCTCGAGGACTCGCTGCACGCGAGCGAGAAGGCCGACGCGCGCGCGAGCCTCGTCGAAGCGGTCCGCACGCGCGAGTGGGGCGAGACGCCGCTCAGCTATCGGATCAACAGCGTGCGCACGCGATGGTGGTACGAGGACGTCATCGAGGTCGTGACGGCCGTGGGGACCGAGATCGAGAGCCTGATCGTTCCGAAGGTCCGGGAGCCGGCGGACCTCCGGACGGTCGAGACCCTCCTCGAGAGCGTGGAGACGAACGCGGGGCTCGAGCCGGGCGGTATCGATCTGTTGGTGCAGGTCGAGGACGCGGCCGGAATGGGGAACGTCGAGGAGATCGTGCACGCCACCGACCGGCTCGGCGCCGTCATCTTCGGGCCGGGGGATTACAGCGCGTCCATCGAGTCGAAGGGGCACGTGCTCGGCGCCGACAGCGACTATCCGGGTCACTACTGGCACTACCCGCTCTCGCGGATCTCGCACGCGGCGGCGAGCGTCGACGTCCCGGCGATCGACGGTCTCTACACGAACGTCGAGGACGTCGAGGGGTTCCGCGAGAGCTGTCGGTACGCGCGGATGCTCGGATTCGATGGAAAGTGGGTGATTCATCCGGCGCAGACCGCGGCGGCGAACGAGCTCTTCGCGCCCGCGGACGAGGAGGTCGATCGGGCGCGAACCGTCATCGAGACGTACGAGACGGCCGCACCGGGCGAGGTCCCGACGGAAGACGGGCGCGTCGTCGACGAGGAGACCGTCGAGATGGCGCGACACATCCTCCGCAAGGCCGAGCTCGCGGGCGTCGATCCGTCACGATAGAACTGTTCTCGAACTGTCTCGTTCCGATATAGATTAGATGCCTGTCATTGATATCGGGCGGTGGCGTCGCGGTTACGACGTCGTCTCGTCGGGTTGCGGTCGATCGGACGTCGCGCCGTCGGCGGGCGGTCGCAGGGCGAGCGCGGCGACGCCGGCGACGACGGCGAGGACGCCGCCGATGAGGAAGGTCTGATTCCAGCCGAGCGAGGTGGCGAGGACGCCGGTGACGGTGCCGCCGACGACGCCGCCCCACATCTTCCCGGAGTAGAGGAGCGCGTAGTTCGCGGAGGAGTTCTCGGTGCCGTAGTAGTCGGCGACGACGCTCGGGAAGAGCGTGTACTTCGGACTCCAGAAGAAGGTCGCGACGACGACGGCGGTCACGAATATCGCGGGCATTCCGCGGATCCCGAAGTAGACGACGGCGAAGAGTCCGAGACCACAGAGGACGAAGGAGGAGGACATCGTGTACACGGGATCGAAGCGATCGGAGGCCTCGCCGAGGATGAGGCGGCCGACGGCGCTGGAGAGGGGGAGGAGCGTCGCGGCGAGCGTCGCGATGAACGCCGCGAGTCCGAGGTGGCCGGCGTAGTCGACGATCTTCTCGGTGAGCATCAGCCCGGAGCCGGAGACGGCGACGAACATCGCGTACATGAGCCAGAACTGCCACGTCCGGAGCATCTCGCGCCACGTGTACTGCTTCCCGCGCTCCGTGAGCGCGTCCTCCTCGTCGCGGGCGTCGAGCCACCCTCCGGGGGGTCGCGGATGACGAACGCACCGACGAGGATGACGACGAAGATGAGGACGCCGACGTTCCGGAGGAGCGATACGTACGCGCCGTCGGACGCCGCGGGTCCGGTGGTCGCGCGGACGTACGGCACGAGCGCGGCCGGGCCGGCGGCGAACGCCATCGTTCCGATTCCGGACGTGAGTCCGCGGCGGTCCGGGAACCACTTGAGTGCGGTGTTCACGGCGACGGTGTAGACGATACCGACACCGACCGCGCCGAGCGAGTAGAGGAGGTACACCTGCCAGACGGTGGTCGCGTACGCGAGTCCGACGTAACCGCCGCCGGCGAGCAGGGCGGCGAGCGCGCAGATGCCGCGCGGTCCGTGTCGGTCCCGCCACCAGCCGACGGGGAACTGCGAGCCGGCTTGGAAGACGACGAACAGCGTGAACACGGTCGAGAGCAGCGCGCTGCTCACGCCGAGGTGGCGCGCGACCGGCGATCGGAGACTCGACCAGACGTACTGGTAGGGACCGACGACCGCCATCATCCCAGCGGCGGCGACGACGAGCCACCACCGGGAGAACCCGAGGGCATCCGCAGCCCGCGTATCGTGATCTGAACTCATGGGGACTCCACACTCCCTCTCGCGCTCGGCACCCACATAAGTCTCCGGGATCCACCCCCGGACGCCGGGTCGACACAGGTCGTTCCATACTATGGAACGATCGGATGGCTTGCGGAACGCGTCGCGGACGCCACGTTACAGACATACCGATGTAAGCATCACTCGCTGAACCACCCGTGCTTCGTCGTCGCGAACGACCGCCGGACGTCCCCACCCGACGTCGAGAACGCGCCCGCGAGTGAGGTGGCCGCGCTCCGAACCGTCCGCTCGCTCTCCCCGGACGGCACGTCGACGCCGACCGCGCCGAACTCCCCATCGCTCGCGTATCCCGCGGCCACGGTCGCGTCGGCACCAGCGGCGTCCATCGTACCGACGAAGACGCCGTCGTCCGCGGCGGCGAGGCGCTCGGCGACACCGTCGGCGTCCCCCGCGGTCGCCTCGAGCATCGACGTCCGCTCGTCGCTCGGCAGCGACGCGAGGAGCGCGAGACCGAGCGGTGACGTCGGCGATTCGAGCCGGTCGCCGAGCGCGAACGCGGGGTCCCCGGCCGGCGCGATGGTGTGAACGCGTGTGACGACGCCGCTCGTTCCGTCCCGCTCGACGATGTACACCGTCGTTTCGAGGCGTTCCGCGACGCCGTCCAGCCGTCGCACGACCGTCCCGGAGGGCGCGGATCGGGCGCGCACCGTCGCACCGAGTTCGAGGAACCGTAGCGAGAGCCGGTACGCGTCACCCTTCTTCCGGACGTATCCGAGCTCGCGCAGCGTGCTCAGGTGGTTGTGGACGATGCTCTTGCTGATCCCCATGTCCTCGCTCAACTCGGAGACCCCCGCCGTTTCGAGCTCGGCGAGGCGTTCTACGATTCGGAACGTCTTGGCCGACGTGTCGACGCGGTTCGTCGCCGTGTGTGTCATACGAGTACGCACGACGATCGGGCACATACCGTTTTGGGTCACGGTAGTGAGCACCAACCCAGTCGCTACACGATCGGGACGCCGCCGGACCGTTCCATCGTATCGAACGGCGATCCCGTGATCAGTACCCCTCGGCACTCCCGTCGCTTCGCGGATCGGCCGCCCCCTCGATCACCCCGGCCGCGTGGTCGACGCGGAGCGCCTGCGCGTGCCCCATCAGACCGTCGTACGCCTTCGCGATCGAGACGTCGTGCCCCCGCGCACGAAGCGCGTCGACCGTCCGATCGGGGATCCGGCTCTCCACGGTGAGGGAACGCGACGATTCGCCCCACGTCCGCCCGAAGAGCCAGCGCGGCGCGTCGATCGCCCGCTGAATGTCGTAGCCGAAGTCGAGTAGCCGGGTGAGGAACGCGGCCTGCGTCTGCGGTTGGCCCTCCCCGCCCATCGTCCCGAACGCGACCGTTGGCCGCCCCGCGTCGTGGAGGAGCGCCGGGACGAGCGTGTGGAAACACCGCTTCCCCGGTTCGAGGGCGTTCGCGTCGCGCCCGTCGAGCGAGAAGAGCGCCCCGCGATTCTGCATGAACACCCCCGTCCCCTCCGGGACGTACGCGCTCCCGAAGTCGAAGTAGACGGACTGGATCCCGGAGACGACGAGCCCGTCGTCGTCGGCCGCGCAGAAGTACACGGTATCGCCACCCGGATCGACCGCCCCGTCGTCCGCGCGGTACTCGATCCCCGGGTCAACCGTCGTCGGGAGCGTCCGCTCCCGCTCGATCAGCTCGCGCCGGCCCGCGAGGTACGCGTCGTCGAGGAACCGATCGAGGGGCGCGTCGACGAACGCCGGATCGCTCAGCCACGCGTCGCGGTCCGCGAACGCCACCTTCGTCGCCTCCGCGACGTGGTGGAGGTAGTCCGCGGACGCGTCCGTCCAGTCCCCGACGTCGTAGCCCTCAAGCAGCCCGAACAGCTGGATCGCGCTGAAGCCCTGCGTGTTCGGCGGGAGCTCGTACACCGTCCGCCCGCGATACGTGCGACTGAGCGGATCGACCCACTCCGCGCGGTACGCCTCGAAGTCCGCCGATTCGAGCGGGACCGCGTCATCCGCTGTCAACGCCGCCGCGATCTCACCCTCGTAGAACGACCGCGGACCGTCGGCCGCGAGCCGCTCGAACGTCCGCCCGAGATCCGCCTGCACGAGCCGCGCGCCCGCATTCGGCGGTGTGCCATCTGGCAGGTAGACGTCCGCGACCGACGACGCTCCCAACTCCTCCTCGTCCCGGCGGATCCACGACGCCAGCGAGTCAGCGACGGGGAGTCCATCCGTCGCGTACGCGATCGCGTCCGCGAACAACCGCTCCCACGCGAGTTTCCCGTGGCGCTCGTGCGCCCGCCGCCACCCGTCGACGGCACCCGGAACGGTCAGCGCCGCCCGCGGGCCGCGCTCCGGGATCGCGTCGAACCCGCGCGAGCGGTAGTAGTCGCGCGTCGCCGCCGCGGCCGCCGGCCCGCTCGCGTTCAGGCCCGTCACCTCGTCCGCCTCCGTGTCCGCGACGATCCAGAACCCGTCGCCGCCCAATCCCGCCATGTGCGGGTACGCGACGCAGAGCACCGCGTTCGCGGTGATCGCGGCGTCCACGGCGCTCCCGCCGTCCCGCAACGCCCGTCGCCCCGCGGCGCTCGCCAAGTGATGCGGCGTCGAAACCATGCCCCGCGTCGCCCGCGTCGGCCCTCGTGGCTCCATTTCCGTTCGTCCTATCACAGCACCGGCCGATAAACGTACTGCCGATGTCCACTTCGATTAACTCGCTCGGTGGGTTTCCATGCGCTGTCGAACAAAGGTCCAACGTCGCACGCGTCCCGTAATTCCGATTTCGCCAGTTCTCCTCAATCGGTCGAAATTCGCGTTCTCGTCCCACAAAGACATCTACATGCGCACGGTGCACTCCGAAATAGCGGAACAGAACATAGATAGTGCGATCGAGTGATCGTCTATTAATATAGTAGTCAGCGTCAAATACGCCTCCAATTATGCATATAGATGGTTGTTTACCCGTACCACAACACATATATTTTACCAAGTGTAGATACTGAGTGCATGCGTTTGAGATCAAGCCGCACACCACTATTCGATGGATCTACGGCTAGGGATGACGAACGGCATCGAGAATTCGGAAAACGATGTTTGGAATGAGTGCCTTGACGCCCGTCAGCGCAAATGTCCAGGCACTCCAGATCGGCGGACAACTCCCGATCGACGTATTACACTGGGGGACCGCGATTCTCCCGATCGTGATTCTCTTAATTCTGTTAATCGGATTTAACTGGGCGGCCGATTCGGCCGCCGTCGTCGGGATGCTACTCGCAGCGGCAATCGCTCTCACCGTGTTTCAGACGCCCATTCAGACACTCGCGATCGCTGTCGGAGAAGGCGTCTGGCGTCCTGTACGTCGTCTGGGCGGCGCTGTTGATCTACATGGTCGCCGATAGGGCAGGGGCGCTATACGCGCTCCGGAAAGGGATTGAACGGATCAGCTCGAATGACCTCTTCTTGGTTCTCGCATTCGGTTGGGTCTTCGTTTCGTTCTTACAGGGCTTTACCGGGTTCGGCGCCCCGATCGCGATCGTCGCGCCGCTGTTGATCGCGATCGGTGTTCGGCCAGTATACGCGGTCGCGATGCCCCTGATCGGACATGCATGGAACAACACCTTCGGGACGTTGGCTGTCGCGTGGTTCGCAACCCGATCGGTCGTCGATCTTCAAGCACCCATCGAAACAGCCCTCCAGACCGCCGCTCACTTCAGCGTCGTGACCTTCGCCGCCGGCATCGCCGTCGCGTGGTTGTACGGTCGACAGAGCGCGGTGAAACATGCCTGGCCGATGATCGCGATCATCGGCGCGGTACAGACGATCACGCTCTTCGCGACGGTAATGTACAGTCAGTTCATCGCCGGCTTTCTCGCCTCGGCGGTCGGACTCGTTGCGCTGTATCCGATCTCACGGTGGGGGCGCTTCCAGACGCAACATAACGGATTCGATTGTCCGGCGATGAAAACCCCCGAGGGGAACGCGGTCGCCGATGGTGGCACAGTATTGGACGAACCCGAACCGGTAATGAGCTTCTTCGAGTCGATAATCCCGTACCTCGTACTGACAGCGGTCGCTCTCGTGTCGGCGGTCCCGTCTGTCTCGAATGCGCTCGGTCGATTCAAGATTGGTTTGGCGTTCCCGGCAGCGAAAACCGGGTTTGTCGAGCTTGAAGCCGCAAAGCCGTACTCGCCGCTGACACCGCTGACCCATCCCGGCAGTATCATCCTCGTAGGGGTTCTCATCGCCTGGGGTATCTATCGATATCGCGGGTACTACGAGGATTGGCAGCGGACAGTACAAGAGGCGCCCGGCCTAGAGGAGAAATCGGGTATCCGGCGTGGCTTGATCGAGAGCGCCGTACCTGCGTCGCTCGCGATCGTGTTACTCGTGTCTATGGCGACTATCATGCTCAAAACGGGACAGATCCGCATACTGGCGCTAGGAATCGCCGCGGTACTTCCCGGTGTAGTGTACCTGTTCGTGGCGAACGCGATCGGCGTGCTTGGGTCATTCATTACCGGAAGTAACACCGCGTCGAACATTCTGTTTGCTCCGTTACAGGCGGAGACCGCGTCGGTACTGCATCTCTCTAAGCCGACTGTTCTCGGCGCGCAGATGAGTGGTGGCGGACTCGGAAACGCAATCTCCCCGTCGAACGTCGTTCTCGGTACCGGAACGGCTGGTATCATCGGCCGGGAAGGAGAGGTACTGCGGATCACGCTGAAATGGACGCTTCTAGTATCGGCTTTGCTAGGCGTGTTGTCTCTCGTACTTGGTGGCGTTCTGTTCCTCGGAGGTGGAGCATGAGCGAGGAAACGCCAGATATCGACCCGATGCGGCTCGATCTCGGGGCTTTTGTCGGATTGCTCGCGGTTCTGCCGCTAGTCAGTATTGGTACGGTGAGCGATATTGCCCCGCTTTGGTGGATCGGACTGGGATTACTCTGTGTCAGTAGTGTGATGGCGCTAGCAACGAAGTTCATCTTCGACGAAATTAGATAGCCGATCTATCTCTCTACTGTGGTAGTGACGGCGTGAAGCGCCTGTCTCTGTGCCCAACTGTGTGAGATTTCTGCGCGGGACACACAACGGCTATCCTGCCCATCGTGTTTAGTTAGGAGATTTTTCACCAGACAACGAAATCTTGTGCCCCGTTTCTACGGTTTCTAGATCGACGTGGATGGAGATATTGCTAAACGGGGAAGTACGCCGTTTAACCGCTCTAAGTATACGTTCTATGGCGTTCCGATTTCCGTGGCGAACAGCCTGAAATCGGAGTCCTTCTCGACGCAATGCAGTTGCGAGATGCTGGATAAAATTGCCGAGAAACACGGCGTTACCGAGACTCAAAGCGTCTCGTTCACCAACCAGAAACGCGACGTGCTTCTGGTGACGGCGTACAGCCAGAACTGCTGACTGTTGGCTCGGATCATAGTCTCGTTAAGCGCGACGAGATCCGGATTCGCGTCACTAGCGGACTATATATCGGCTTTCTGTACCCAGCCGTGAACGGCTTTTGGTGACCGTTGGATATCGTACTCCTCTAATATCGAGACTGTATTCGAAGTTGATGGATCGAACAGATCGAGTCGAATATCGATCCCCATTAATTTGCTCGGTGCCGCTCTCGCCCCCCAAACGCCGAGCCAATCCAACCGCTACAACTACTAATTCGGGGGTTTCTGCCATATTCACTCAGATAGCGTACCGTCTCACCCAACAGCCGTATCTGAACACCGCCTCCGGGCCGCAGCGAATCCTTATTATATATCAGGCGCTGAGTTACTAGCCATGACCGTCGTCTCCATCTCGATGCCGGACGAACTCGCCGATCGCATCGACGAGTTCGCGGACGAGCACGGCTACACGGGCCGCTCGGAGGTCGTCCGCGAGGCCGCGCGCAACCTCCTCGGCGAGTTCGAGGACAAGCGGCTCGAAGACCGGGACCTGATGGCCGTCGTCACCGTCCTCTTCGACTACGAGACGACGAACGTCGAGGAGAAGATGATGCACTTGCGCCACGAGAACGAGGCGCTCGTCGCGGCGAACTTCCACAGCCACGTCGGCGACCACCACTGCATGGAGCTGTTCATCCTCGAGGGGCGCCTCGACGACATTTCGACGTTCGTCGGAAAAGTCCGCGCGACGAAGGACACCCTCACGGTCGACTACTCGGTGACGCCGGTGGACGAGGTCGGCCCGTTCGCCTGACCGCCGGCACGTTCTTGTCGCTGCGCGCGCCCGTCTCCCTATGGCGCGCAAGGTCCTCTTCGACACGGATCCCGGCTGCGACGACGCGGTGATGCTCGCGGCGGCGCTCGGGCACAACGCGATCGACGTGGTCGGCCTCACGACTGTCTGCGGGAACTCGACGGTCGAGAACACGACGCGCAACGCCCGCGCGATCCTCGAACTCGGCGGCTACGACGTGCCCGTCGCCCGCGGGTGCGCGCGCCCGCTCGTCGACGAGCTGGCGACCGCGGAGTGGGTCCACGGCGAGGGCGGCATTCGAGGGGATATGCCGTATCCGAGCGGTGACGTCGGCGACGAGCACGCCGCGGACGTCATCGTCCGGCAGGCCCGCAAGCATGGCGACGACCTGACGATCGCGGCCGTCGGGCCGCTCCCGAACCTCGCGTTCGCGCTCGCGAAGGAACCCGATCTCCCCGAGATCGTGGACCGGATCTACGTCATGGGCGGGGCGGCGCTCTCCAGCGGGAACGTCACGCCGGTCGCGGAAGCGAACTTCCACAACGACCCGGCGGCGGCGAGCCGCGTCGTGCAGGACGCGTTCCCGAGGATGGTCGGTCTCGACGTGACGAACGACGCGACGATCCCCTTCGAGCGCATCGAGTCGTACGCGGAACGCGGCGGCGTCTTCGAGACGATCGCGGAGTGGGCGCGCTATCCTACCGACGCCGTTGACGTCGACGAGACCGGACCATCGATTCACGACGCGGCCGTCCTCGCCGACATCGTCGATCCCGACGTCCTCGACTTCGAGGAGTATTACTGCGAGATCGACACGACCGGCGGTCCCTCTCACGGGTCGGTCGTCTGCGATCAGCACGGCGTCTACGAGGAGGAGCCGAACGCGGCCGTCGCGGTCGATATCGACGTCGAGCGCTACCGTGAGATCGTCGACGACGGCCTGTCAGCGTACGCGGCGCACGCAGAGGATGGCGAGTAGTTGGTGCGGGACGCGACGAATCCCTTACCCGTCGGCGTCGCGTACGATGCCGTGATGTACGTCGTCGGCGTCGTCGGGGAGAGTGGCGCGGGAAAGACCACGCTCGTCGAGCGCCTCGTGTCGGCGCTCGATCGGGCGGGTACGACGGTCGGGACGGTGAAGGGCATCCACCACGCCGTCGAACTCGACGAACCCGGGAAGGACACCCACCGCCATCGGACCGCGGGCGCGGCGCGGGTCGTCGGCGTCACGCCCGAACTCACGGCATCGTTCCAGCCCGTCGGCAAGGACGACGGCGGCGCGGACGCCGCCCTCGATCGCGCGCTCGACGAGTTCGCGGACGACGTCGACGTCGTGCTCGTCGAGGGATTCTCGTCGTCAGCGCTCCCGAAGCTCGTCGTCGGCGATCCCGAGGCGATCGCGTTCGACGGCGACGTCCTCGAACGCGTGGCGAGGCCCGATGACGCCGACGTCGACGCGCTCGCCGCGCGGGTGCTCGACGCGACACGCGGAGATCCGGGCAGTGAGCGATCGTCTCCCGAGACACTCGTCGATCTCACCCACGAACTCGCGACCGGTATGCCCGTCTACCCCGGCGACCCCGAAACCGTGATCGAGACCGTCGCGACGAACGCCGACGACGGCTATCACGTCTGCTCGCTCGCGCTCGGAACGCACGCGGGCACGCACGTCGACGCGCCGCGCCACGTCGACGCCGACGGGGCGACTCTCGGCGCGTTCGCGCTCGACGACTTCCGCCTCGATGCCCGCCTCGCGCCGGTCGACGCTGGCGCGCGCGAGGCCATCGGCATCGAGCACCTCCCCGAACCCGACGACGCCGACGTCCTCGTCGTCCGGACGGGGTGGGACGCGCACTGGGACACGGACGTCTACTTCGATCACCCCTATCTCACGGCCGACGCGGCGGCGTGGTGCGCGGAACACGACTACCACCTCGCGATCGACTTCCTCAGCCCGGATCCGACGCCGACTGCGAACGCCGACCCGGGGGAGCCATCGGGGTTCCCGGCACACGGGCGCCTCCTCGGTGCGGACCGACTCGTCTTCGAGAACCTCACCGGGCTCGACGACGTTCCGACGCGATTCGTCTTCTGCGCGTACCCGCTCAAGGTCGACGCGGACGGCGCGCCGGTCCGCGCGGTCGCGGAAATCGATCGCTGACGGCCGCGCGCACGCAGTGGAACGAGAGCGCTACCCTCAATACCGCCCCCGCCCTGCCTCCGAGCGTGCTCTCGGATGTCGCCGCGCTCCCCGTTCGCCCGTTCGCCGTGATGAATGCGATCGGACTCGTCGCGTTCGCGCTCGTCGGCGCCACGAAGGCGATCCGCGAGGAGTTCGACCTGTTCGGCGTCACCGTCGTCGGCCTCGCGACGGCGTTCGCGGGCGGCGCGACCCGCGACGTCCTCCTCGATCGCGTCCCGCTCGCGCTCCAGTCGTTCGGCGAAATCGCGTTCGCGCTCGTCGGCGTCGCGCTCGCCGTCGGTGCGCACATCGCCCTCGACGCCGCCGACGAACACCCCGTGACGCTCGTCGCCGACGCGATCGGTCTCGCGGCGTTCGCGACCACCGGCGCCATCGTCGCCGCGACCATCGGCGTCTCGGGGTTCGGTATCGTCGCCGTCGCCACCATCAACGCCGTCGGCGGCGGTGCGTTCGCCGACGTCCTCCTCGATCGCGCACCGTTCGTCCTCTTCGACGACTTCTACGCCAGTTGCGCGGTCCTCGGGGGACTCGCGTACTGGTTCACCGCGTCCGTCTGCGCCCGCCCCGACGCGGCCGCCGCGCTCTGCGCGAGCGCCACCGTCGGCACCCGACTCGTCGCCGTCACTCGCGGCTGGCATCTCCCGACCGCACAGCGACTCGGCCGCCGCTGGCGGTGACGTCACATCGACGCCGCGCCGCGCGTACGCTGAGATCCTCGAACCCACCGAGAACGTCCGTATCGATGCGCCTGACGCCCCGATACTGCGGACGACGCGGTGTGAGATCGATCGGACCCCGTTATCGTTCCGACGGGAACGGCGATGTCGACGAACGGCGATGTCGACGAACGGATGTGGCCGGCCGTCCTCGTTCGCGCATGGCCGAATCGATTCGGGGCACGGTCATCCACGTCATCGACCCCGACGACATCGACGAACACGACCTCGATCCCGTTCTCGCCGAGCGCGCCGCCGGCAACTACGTCACCGTCTGTCGCCGCGGCGGATCGCCATCCCTCATCCAGCGCGTCTGGACGGTCCTCCGCGGCGGATCCATCGACGCCGTCACCGTCGTCACCGACGAGGCGTACGCCGATGGTGACGCCATCGACGTGGACGCCGCGCCAACCGAACTCGACGGCGTCTACGACGCGACCTAGGCGTAGCCGACCGCCGATCGGAGTCTCCCGGCGGCGACCACCACATCGTCGGCTACGGCGGGCGCATCCACCGGCCGGCACAGGATCCCGTCGAGCGGGGCGAGATCCACCTCACGACGAGCGAGTACGACCGCGACGAGATCGACGAGGTCGCGGCGAAACTCGAACGCAACGAGATCGGGGGGCGCGCCGTCATCCGGCCGTAGCCGACGCGAACTCGGCGGACGAGTGACGACAGCAAGCGGCGACTCGCGTCAGGCTGATGACTCGTGGTAGTCGCCGCCCTCGTCGTAGCGCGCGTTCCGGATGCGCCGGCGCTGGTCGGCGGAGAGCGAGATGTCGACGGCGCCGAGGTTCTCCGCGAGCTGGTCGGGGGTGCGCGCGCCGACGATCGGGACGCAGGTGAACGCCTCGCGCTCGATCAGCCAGCGGAGCGCGACCTGCGCGGGCGTCGCGTCGAGTTCGGCCGCGACTTCGCGGACGGCGTCGAGGACGTGCCAGCCCCGCTCGGAGACGTAGTAGTCCGAGAACAGCTCGTCGATTTGGCCGCGCGACCCCTCGGGCGCCGTCACATCGTAGGCGTCCTCGCCCGCGCGCTCGTACTTCCCGGTGAGGAAGCCGCCGGCGAGCGGCGAGTACGGGCAGACCGCGAGGCCCTGATCGGCGCAGACGTCGAGGTAGTCGGCGACGTCGCGCTCGTAGGCGGCGTGATAGAGCGGTTGCGTGACGTCGAAGCGCTCGAATCCCTCGGCGTCGGCCTTCCAGAGCGCCTTCGTGAGCTGCCACGCGGCCATCGTCGACGCGCCGAGGGAGTTGACTTTGCCCTCGTCGACGAGCGCGCTCAGGGCGTCGAGCGTCTCCTCGATCGGCGTCTCGTCGTCCCAGCGGTGGATGTAGTAGACGTCGAGGTAGTCGGTGCCGAGGCGATCGAGCGTGCCCTCGATCTCGGCGCGGATGGTCTTGCGCGAGAGGTTCTCCTGAAAGCGCGATTCCTGCGTCCAGTAGACCTTCGAGGCGATTACGTAGTCCTCCCGGTCGCGTTCGTCGAGCCACTCGCCGATCCACGTCTCGGAGCGCCCGTCGCCGTAGCCGTTCGCGGTGTCGATGAAGTTGCCGCCCGCGTCGGCGAAGCGTCGAGGAGCGCGTGGGCCTCCTCGCGGTTCGTCTCGACGACGCCGTCGGACTCCTTGCCGAAGCGCCACGTGCCCAGACAGAGCTTCGAGACGTCGACGCCGGTCGCACCGAGTTTCGTGTACTCCATGCCTCGACGTGCCACCGGCGGCGAAATCAAGCCACCGGTCGCGGCGGTCTAGTCGTCCGCGACGGCGAGCGTGTGGCCGGCAGCGTCGTCGCAGTCGTGCTCGAACAGGTCGTCGACGCCGGTGAAGTCGGTGTCGCAGACGGCACACCGGAGGTCACCGATCGTCGCGGTCGCCATCAGGCGACCACCCCGATCGGCCCGTGATAGCGTCGATGTCGCCGATCTCGCCCGACGGCGACGGCCGCGACGGTCGAGTCGGTCGGGCCGGTGGTGTCCGCGCAGGACGTGGTGTCGACGGCTGGATGCGACGTCGTCACACCTTCGCTTTGGCCGCCGCGGCATGTAAGTCTATCCCGCGATCTGACGGTCGGTCCCCCGACTCGGCGACGGCGGCGCCGCGACGCCGGATGAGGCGCGTTACGGGGACGGGGTATTCGTCGCGGAGAGCGGACCGACACACGAGCCGGACAGATAAAGTATATAGTAATACTGCTCAGACATACTGTTCAGGCATATTGAGCGAGACGGTTGTGTGAGTGTGCTGCGTGGCGTTTTCAGCACGCAGTAGCGCCACCCCCCTCCCTCAGCCGCGAGAGGGTGTCAAGTGGTGGCTAGCCGAGTGACGTGCACAGGAGGCGCGGCGGGCCGATTCCAACAGCTTCAATCGGGGGAGCGCGAAGTACGCGTATGACAGCGACTGGAGACGACGGGTCGCGCGCGTTCGAGTCGCTTCGCGGCGGCGGCCGCGGACGCGTGCTGCTCGTCATCGGCCTCGGTTGGTTCCTCACGCTGGGGATGCGCTACGTCGTCCCCGCGCTCCTCCCGCAGATTCAGGCGCACTACGACATCAACCACGCGACGGCGGGTCTCGCCGTCACGGCCGTCTGGGCGGGATACGCCCTGATGCAGTTCCCGGCGGGCGCGCTCGTGGATCGGCTCGGCGAGCGGCGCCTCCTCGTCGGGAGCCTCTTCGCGGCCGCCGGGAGCCTCGTCGTCCTCGGCGCCTCGCCGTCGCTCGTCGCGTTCGTCCTCGGGTGCGGGCTGTTCGGTCTCGCCACCGGGATGTTCGGTCCCGCGCGCGGGATGACGCTCTCCCGGACGTTCCCCGACAACGAGGGCGCGGCGTTCGGGCTGACGCTCGCCACCGGAAGCGTCGGCTCCGCGCTCCTCCCCTTCCTCGCGGGTCTCCTCGTCGGCCCGCTCGGCTGGCGGACGACCGTCGCCCTCGCCGTCCCGGGGTTCGTGGTCGTGGGCGCCGCGACGTGGGTCGTCGCCACCGACGCCGAGGCCGACGAGAGCGACGGAGAATCGGGCACGTCGGACGAGCGCGAGAACGCGAACGAGACCAGCGTCCCGCTGACGAGCGCGCTGTGGCGGGCGATCAATCGGCGGGCGGTCGTCATTCCCGTCCTCGCCATCACGCTCGTCATGTTCGGGCTGGAGGGCGTCACGGCGTTCCTCCCGACGTACCTCCACGACGTCGGCGGGCTGAGTTCGGCGCTCGCATCGGGAGTGTACGCGCTGTTCTTCGTCGGCGGCGCGCTCGGGCAGGTCGCGGCCGGCAACCTCTCCGATCGCTACGGCGATCGAATCGTGCTCATCGCCGTCGCCGTCCTGAACGTCGCCGCGCTCGTCGCCGTCCCGTTCGTCTCCGGGCTCGTCCCACTGGCCGTCGTCGTCTTCCTCCTCGGGACGCGCAACGGCATCGCGCCCATCTCGAACGCCTACATCATCGCCGTCCTCCCCGACGAGATACAGGGGACGGCATGGGGGATGCTCCGGACCGGCTTCTTCCTCGTCGGATCGACCGGCTCGATCGTCGTCGGGTGGCTCGCCGACCGCGGACAGTTCGCGAGCGCGTTCTACGTCATCGCGGCCGCCACCGCCGCCGCCGCGCTGCTCTACGTCTACCTGCCGAACCGGCGAGTCGGGAGCGGTCACGACGGATAGCGCCGCGGCGCTCGCGTTTAACCGCCCGGCGGGCGAGGAAGGGAGCATGGATACGATCACCGACGACGGGTTCCGATTCGACTACCGACCGGCGACGATCCGGTACGGCGCGGGCGCGGCGGGCGACCTGCGCGACGAACTGGGGGCGCACGGCGTCGAGCGCGCGCTCGTCGTCGCGGGCACGACGACCGGGACGGCGTCCGCCGTGATCGGTCCCGTTCGGGACGGGCTGGGCGATCGGCTCGGCGACGTGTTCGCGGAGACGACGCCGGAGAAGCGCCTCGACACGGCGCTGGCCGGCGCGGCGCGGTACGACGAGATCGGCGCGGACGGGATCGTCGCGCTCGGCGGCGGATCGAGTCTCGACGTGGCGAAGGCGGTTCGCGCGCTCGTCGCGAGCGGCGATCGGGAGACCGCGATTTCGACGTTCGCGGAGGCGGGCGCGCTCCCCGTCCCGGACGCCCTCCCGCCGCTCGTCGCGGTGCCGACGACGCTCGCGGGCGCGGATCTCACGCACGGCGCGGGGCTGACCGCGACGCCGGCAAACGGACGGGTCGACGCGGCGGTCGACGGCGGCGTCTCCGCGCCCGCGCTGACGCCGAGCGCCGTCGTCTTCGATCCCGAACTCGTGGCAACGACGCCCGACCGCGTCCTCTGCGCGTCGGCGATGAACGGCTTCGACAAGGGGATCGAGACGCTGTACGCGCGCGCGGCGACGCCGGTGACGGACGGGACGGCGGCGCGGGGACTCGCGCTCCTGCGCGAGGCGCTCCCGACGCTCCGCGGTGAGGACCCGGCGTACGGCGACGCCGTCCGGGGGACGCTCCTCGTCCAGTACGGCATCTCGCGCCCGGACGCCTCGACGCTCGCGCTGATCCACGCCTTCGGCCACGGGCTGACCGCTCACTCGTCGGTCCAGCAGGGCGCGGCGCACGCGATCGTCGCCCCGCACGCCCTCGCCCACCTCTTCGAGCACGGCGACTGCCGGCGGGACCTGCTCGCGGACGCGCTCGGCGTCGGCACGGATGCGGACGCGGCGTCGGGCGTCATCGACGCCGTAACCACCGTTCGCGATGGTCTGGGTCTGCCGGCGCGGCTGCGGGAAATCGAAGACATCGAGGAGGACGACCTCTCGGCGATCGCGGCGACGACGGCGGCGGACGCGCTGGTCGAGAACGTTCCCGAGGGCGTCGACGTCTCGGCGGAGGCGCTGGCGGCGGTGCTCCGCGCGGCGTGGTAGGGCACTCCGATGTGGGATCGGTGGGCGGGGGATCCCCGCCCGGTCGGCCAAAGGGGGAGAGGGGGGGATAGCCGACCGCGTGTGGCCGGGATCGGCCACATGAGAACACAGCGCCTACGCCATCAAAGAACCACTCCCTAATCACTTAGCCTCGGGGGAGTGGCGGGCGCCGGGGCGTGCATCGAGT
This sequence comes from Halarchaeum acidiphilum MH1-52-1, assembly GCF_000474235.1. Classification (GTDB taxonomy): domain Archaea; phylum Halobacteriota; class Halobacteria; order Halobacteriales; family Halobacteriaceae; genus Halarchaeum; species Halarchaeum acidiphilum. Next base: position 9,852 of record NZ_BATA01000032.1, on the reverse strand, counting down.
GCCGCGTAGCCGCGTTCGCAGCAGGCGTCGAAGGTGGCCGTCGTGACAGCTCCACGTGTCGCGAACGGCGGTGCGTCCTGCACAGCGGGAGCGTGAGAGCACGGGTCAGGGTGATTCACGGTTGTCCTCGTCGGTCTGGACGTTCGTGTCCTCGTCAATCTGAACGTTCGTGTCCTCGTCAATCTGAACGTTCGCGTCCTCGTCGGTCTGAACGTTCGCGTCCTCGTCGGTCTGAACGTTCGCGTCCTCGTCAATCTGAACGTTCGCGTCCTCGCCGAGTTCGACGCTCGGGAGGGAGAGCGCGACGAGGAATCCGATCGCGATGATGAGCGCGCCGGTGAGGAAGAGGAGGTCGATGCTGTGCGCGAGCGCGGTGCGGACGACGGGGACGGCGTCCGGGGGGAGGTCCGCGAGGACCTGCGGGCTGAGGTTCGAGCCGGCGTCGGCGAGTTCGCGGGTGGCCGCGGGACTGAGGTCGCTCGCGGCGAGTCGGGCGGCGAGCCGGCTGGTGAGCACGGCGCCGAAGACGGAGACGCCGATCGCGCTTCCGAGGCTCCGGCTGAACGTGACGGACGTCGTCGCGACCCCGAGATCGGAGCGTTCGACGACGTTCTGCACGGCGACGGTGAGCGTCGGCATGACGAAGCCGAGACCGAGACCGGCGACGAACATGAACGCGGCCGATTCGAGGTGCGTCGTCCCGACGCCCATCGTGCTGAACAGATAGTAGCCGACGGCCGCGACGCCCGTTCCAGCGACGGTGAAGGGCTTGTACCGCCCGATGCGCGTCATCAGCTGTCCGGTGGCGAAGTTGGTGAGCATCAGCCCGCCGACGAGCGGGAGGAGGAGCAGTCCGGAGTTCGTCGCGGACTGTCCGAGGACGGTCTGGAGGAAGACCGGGAGGTAGGTGGTCCCGCCGAGCATCCCGACGCCGACGCAGAAACTGAGGGCGTCGACCCCGGCGACGGTCCGATCGCGGAGGAGGCGGACGGGAAAGACCGGTTCGGATGCGCGGCGCTCCTGTATGCCGAAGAGCACGGTGAAGACGGCGGTCGTGGCGAGGAGCGCGAGGATCCGCGTCGACGTCACCCCGTAGTCGTCGATCGACGAGGTGGCGAGCATGAGCGCGGCGATGGCGACGACGAGGAGGCACGCGCGAGGTAGTCGATATCGTGGGACTCCTCGGGCACCGGCAGGTCGAGGCGCGTGTGGATGACGGCGATCGCGGCCAGCCCGATCGGGACGTTGATGTAAAAGATCCAGCGCCACGAGAACTGATCGGTGATCCACCCACCGAAGACGGGACCGGCGACGGTGGAGGCACCGAAGATGAGCATCATGTAGCTCATGTACTGGCCGCGCTCGCGCGGGCTGAAGATGTCGCCGAGGATGGTCGTCGCCATCGCGATGAGACCACCCGCGCCGACGCCCTGAATCGCGCGGAAGAGAGCGAGCTGGACCATCCCGCTGAGAGCGGCGTCGAGACCGGGGATGTCACCGGCGAGACCGCTGAGCGCGCTCCCGACGAGGAAGATCGCGATGGAGATCTCGTAGACGATCGATCGCCCGTAGATGTCGGAGAGCTTGCCGTAGAGCGGCGTCGTGACGGAGACCGTGATGAGGTAGGCGGTGACGATCCACGAGAGGCTGCCCGCCCCGCCGAGGTCGCCGACGATGACCGGGAGCGCCGTGGAGACGATGGACTGGTCGATGGAGCCGAGCAGCATCCCGAGCATGAGACCGCCGAGGACGACGGCGCGCTCGCGGCCGAGACCGCCGAGGAAGTCGTCGTCGGCGGCGCCGCTCGCGGACTCGCTCACGGGCGACACCCCGCGGCGACCGGGCGGTCGGCGATCGAATTGATCGAGCGTTCAGTCTGCATGGGTGATCTAACCGTCGGATCTCCGATAAGGATTGTCGCCGCGGCGCGCTACTCCTCGGGGAGCACCTTCCCGGGATTGAGGATCCCGGCGGGATCGAGGGTCTCCTTCAGGTCGCGCATGACATCGACGGCGCCGTCGTGCTCCTCGCGCATGAACTCGCGCTTGCCGACGCCGACGCCGTGTTCGCCCGTCGAGGTGCCGCCCATCTCGATCGCGGCGCGCACCATCCGGTCGTTGAGTTCCATCGCACGCCCGAACTCGTCCTCGTCGTCGAGATCCGCGATCGGGAGGAAGTGGAGGTTGCCGTCGCCCGCGTGGCCGACGCAGGGCGCGGCGATACCGAGGTCATCGGCGAGGGCGGCGGCGCGCTCCACGATCTCCGGGTATCGCGAGACGGGAACGACGACGTCGCCGATGAACGCGACCGTCGCGTCCTCGCGGTAGTCGCACGCGGCCGGGTAGACGTCGCGTCGCGCCGCCCAGAGGCGGTCGATCTCGGTCTCGCTCGCCGTCTCGAACGACTCGCACTCGGCGTCGGTACAGGCGTCGCGAACGACGTCCAAGTCGGTCTCGACGCCCGCGTCCGTCGTCCCGTGGAGTTCGACGAGGACGTGCGGCGCCTCGGGGAGTCCGGCGTCGTTCGTCTCGTTCAACAGCGCGACGGCGTCGGCGTCGAGGTACTCGATGGCGCCCGGCGTGAGCCGCGACGCCATGACGTGGGCGACGGCCTCGCCCGCGGCGCCCCGGGTCGGGAAGGCGGCGAGCGCCGCCCGCCGCGTCTTCGGGACGGGTTCGAGCGAGAGCGCGACCTCGGTCACGACGCCGAGCGTGCCCTCGCTCCCGACGAGCAGGTCCTTCAGCCGATAGCCGGACGCCGACTTCGCGACGTCGCGACCGAAGCGGAGGACGCGGCCGTCCGCGAGGACGACGGTCAGCCGGCGGACGTGGTCGCCGGTGACGCCGTACTTCACGGCGTTCAGGCCGCTCGCGTCGTTCGCGACCATTCCGCCGACCGTGGCGCGGTCGCCCGCCGCGATCCCCGGCGCGAAGCGGAGACCGTACTCGGCGAGGACGTCATTGAGGTCGTCGTAGACGACGCCCGGCTCGGCGATCGCGAGGCGGTCGGCGGCGTGGACCTCGACGTCGTCCATCGGGAACGTGTCGAGGAGGACGCCGCCCGCGGTCGGGATCGGATTTCCCTCGATGCTCGACCCGCCGCTCCGGGGCGTCACCGGGACGCCGCGCTCCTCGCAGGCCGCGAGGACGGCCGAGACGTCGTCGGTCGACGCCGCGTGGACGACGGCGTCCGGCAGGCTCGGGGGATGCGGACTCTCGTCGTGGCTGTACGCCTCCAGCGTCTCTCGATCGGTCTCGACGCGGCCGTCGAGCGAGAGGGCGTCGAGGAAAGCGACGTCGTGCGTCATGGCGGGTGAGAGGCGTCGGGGCACAAAACGTCATGCGAAATCGGCGCGGCGGCAGCGCGGACCGAACGAGATGAACGAGTGGATCCCTCGGCGGGCGAGAACGGGATGCCCCTCGTCATCGGGAAGGGCGAGACGGTGGGCGCCGCCCGCGAGCAGGCGTACGACCGCATCGACGACATCGTCATCCCAAGCCTCCACGACCGCGACGACATCGGCGAGCGCTGGATGGAGGGCAAGGGCGACAAACTCCTCGCGTGGGGGTATCTGAGACCGGCGTAAGGCGAACGGGATCGGATGGAGAGGAACGCGGGCCGCGAGCGCGCCAACTACATACCGCTACGGTCCGTGTCTCCACACATGGCAGCGACGGAGACAGCGACGTTCGGCGGCGGGTGTTTCTGGTGTGTCGAGGCCGCGTTCGAGGAACTCGACGGCGTCGAGGACGTCACGTCCGGCTACGCGGGCGGGCACGTCGCGGATCCCACGTACGAGGCGGTGTGTTCGGGTGACACCGGGCACGCGGAGGTCGTGCAGGTCGAGTACGACCCCGACGTCGTCACGTACGGCGACCTGCTGGAGGTCTTCTTCACCATCCACGACCCGACGCAGGTGAACCGGCAGGGACCCGACGTCGGCTCGCAGTACCGCTCCATCGTCCTCTACCACGACGAAGACCAGCGCGAGCGGGCCGAGGCGTACGTCGAAGCGCTCGACGAGGAGTACGATGACGCCATCGCGACGGAGGTCGAACCCCTCGACACCTTCTATCGTGCCGAGGAGTACCACCAGAACTACTTCGAAAATAACCCGAACGACGCGTACTGCACGGTACACGCGCAGCCGAAGGTCGAGAAGGTGCGCGAGGCGTTCGAAGCGAACGTCGATCCCGCGCCCTGAGGTCGGCGACGGTCGTCACTCGCCGAACGCTTCGATCTGCTCGACGATCCACGGGAGGGCCGAGGCGTCGCGATCGAGGTAGACGACGACGAGGCTCGACTCGCCGTTCCACCCCCATCCGAGGACGTTGATCCCCTCCTCGTAGACGCGGATCGTCACTTCGAGATCGCCGAGCGTGGGGTGTAGGGACTCCTGATACGGGACTTCGATGCGTTCGAGGGTGTGCTCTTCGACGACGTTCGAGACCTCCTCGATTTCCTGACGCTCGCCGAACCCCGTCCGCGCGTACGCGACGCTGTACTCCTTCTCTTCGACGTCTCCGTAGACGACGGCTTGGAGGTCGTCACCGAGATGCTCGCGCGCGTCGTCGACGAACCGGGCGATGGACTCGTGCACGCGTCCTACCAGCGTGCGAAGCGGTATCAAAGAGACGGTCCCGGTACGCCAAAGAGACGGTCCCGTACGCCAAAGAGACGGTCCCGGTACGCCAAAGGGGCGGTCCCGGTACGCCAAAGGGTCGGTCCCGGTACGAGACCGGCGGATCGAAGTCGAGTCACCCGGAACGCGTTTCGGGACGACGCCCGTAGGTGAACGCGATGAAACGACCGGGCCTTCGCGCGGTGATGGCGACGGTCGGGCTCGCGCTCCTCGTCGCGTACGCGGGTGCGGCCTCCCTCGCGTACTGGGCGCTCGCGACGCTGTGGGCGACGCGACCGGATCCGACGACGACGCTGACCATCGTCGCCGTCGCGGTCATCGGCTTCGGCTACCTCAGCTACGCGTTCGGAACGCGCCGCCTGCTCGCGCAGCTCGACGCCGCGCCGATCGCGCGCGAGCGCGCGCCCGATCTCTACGAGCGCGTCGACGCGCTCTGCGAGTCGATGGACGTGGCTCTCCCCGATCTCTACGTCGGCCGGATGGCCGCGCCGAACGCGTTCGCACTCGGCGGTGTCGGCGACGGCGCGGTCGTTCTCGATCGCTCGCTCTTTCGATTCCTCACGACGAGCGAGATCGAGGCGATCCTCGCACACGAACTCGCGCACCTCGAGAGTCACGATAGCCTCGTCCAGACGCTCGCGTTCAGCATCGGTCAGACGCTGACCGGGATCCTCTCGGTCGTCCTCTTCCCGGCCGTCCTGCTGACGACCGGGTTGGCGAGGGCGTGGGCGTGGACGGCCGGGCGACCGGGCGCGTGGGCGGAGACACCGTTCGGAACGCTCCGGCGCGCCCTCGACGGCGTGATCGCGCTCGGTCTCGTCGCGCTCACGCTCGCCGTGAACGCGCACTCGCGGAGTCGGGAGTTCGCCGCGGACGATCGGGCGGCCGACGTGACGGGCGATCCGCTCGCGTTGGCTCGCGCACTCCGAAAGATCGAACGCGCGAGCGAACCCGGGTGGTCGGTGCTCTCCCCGCTCTACATCCACAGCGACGACGAGGACGAGAACCCGATCAGAGAGTGGTTCTCAACGCATCCGTCACTCGACGAACGCGTCGAACGACTCCGCGAGAGGGCGGAAGATGGTGACGATGGGGTGCGCGTGCGAATCGAGTGAGGGGTGCGCGACCGTGGTGAGGTGTGTGCGGATCGAGCGATGCGGCGTGCGGAACGGATGAGTCACGGTCGGCTTCCAATCGAAAGCGGCGGCGAGACGGATCTGCGAAAGCGGCGGCGAGACGGATCTGCGAAAGCGGCGGCGAGACGGATCTGCGAAAGCGGCGGCGAGACGGATCTACCGCCTCACCGGTGGCGGAGGCGACGGAACTACTCCGGACGCGGTGGTGTCGGTTTCGGCACTGCGGCGACGCGGGTGCGCGATCGAACGCGGCCCACCATCGCGAAGGGAATCGGGGTGGACCGTTGTCAACGCGGGATAATCCGCATCGCCGTGCACATGATATGCGATTCGGTCACCCGAATGGCGGATGACACGTCGAACCCACCGGCATGGGAGGCGGACACCACCATGTCCGCAGTAAATGGTCGATAGAGCCTTGTTTGATCGGGAAGATCGTATTCGAGCGATCGATCCAGAGGGGGATCGGAGTCCGCTGGGGAATTCGGAATCGAGGGGGTTAGAGGCGGGGAGGAACGCCGTCGCGGCCGGTGGGGGACGCTCTTCGAACACTTCGCCCGGCCGAAAGACACATCAGCGGACACTCCACCGTGTCCGCAGTTCTTGACGGGAGTCATTGGACCGCATCGACCGGGGGAACCCTCCCCCACTTTGTCCGCAGTAATGGCGGAAAGGGACGGGAGGGGGTGGCGGGAAGCGGTAAGAGTTACCGCGAGTTCCGGGTGGTGAGATTATTCCGGCAGAACAGGATATTAGGAAAAGAGAGCTCAGGTACAAATGTTAAAGATAACATCTATCTTACTGTTTCTACTGCCTCTAGTGCGGATACTGTTTCTGCTTCTGTATCTTATAGCTGTCGCTCTTCTAGAGTCCGTTCTCGCCCCCCACCCCCTCTCGTTCTCTCGTTACTGCGGACAAAGTGGGGGGAGGGTTACAGCCGACATCTTCATATGCCATCGTCCAACCTATATGAATCTGTGGAACAGCGGACGCTCCGGACTCTGCGGACACTCCGGACACTCCGGACGCGGTGGTCGGTGGTTTTATTGCGTCGTCCATAGAGGGTTGTCTCCATGGGACTCTTCGAGCGGGATACCGACATCTATCGGGACCGCGACGCGCTCCGGGAGGATTACCAGCCGGCCGAACTGGTCGGGCGGGACGAGGAACTCACCACCTACACGTCCGCCCTCCAGCCGGTCATCAACGGCGAGCAGCCGAACAACGTCTTCCTCTACGGCAAGACGGGCGTCGGGAAGACCGCCGCGACCCGGTATCTGCTCGATCACCTCCGCGAGGACGCGGAGGAGTACGACGATATCGCCCTCGACATCATCTTCCTCAACTGCGACGGGCTCTCCTCCTCCTATCAGGTCGCGACCCACCTCGTCAACGAACTCCGCGCCGAACACAATCAGATCTCGACCACCGGCTACCCGCTCGCGACGGTGTACGAAATGCTCTGGGAGGACCTCGACTCTCACGGGGGAACGGTCCTCATCGTCCTCGACGAAATCGACAACATCGGCGACGACTCCATCCTCTATCAACTCCCGCGCGCCCGCGCGAATGGCAAACTCGAAGACACCCAAGTGGGACTCATCGGTATCTCTAACGACTTCTCCTTTCGCGACGACCTCTCGCCCAAAGTCAAGTCGTCGCTCTGCGAGAACGAGATTCACTTCCCCGCGTACGACGCCACGGACTTGAAGGCGATCCTCCAACAGCGCGCGTCGGTCGCGTTCCACGACGGCGTTCTCGAGGACGGCGTCATCCCGCTCTGTGCGGCCTACGGCGCGAAGGACGCCGGCGACGCCCGCCAGTCCATCGACCTCCTGATGAAGGCGGGCGACGTCGCGCGCGACGACGAGACGACGACGACGATCACCGAGGGTCACGTCGATCGCGGTCGCACCGCCCTCGAACGCGGCCGCATCGAGGAGGGGATCCGCGGGCTCACCGAACACGGCCATCTCGTCCTCTACGCGCTCGTGACGAACGACCTCGAGGGCGAGACGCCGATCCGCTCTCGCGACGTCCGCCCGCGTTACACGCGCTTCGCCGAACTCGCCGAACGCGACCCGCTCGTTCCACGCCGGATGCGCGACCACCTGAGCGAGCTCGCGATGCTCGGGATCATCTCGGTGACGGAGCGCAACGAGGGGCGTCGCGGCGGGACGTACCGCGAGTACGAACTCGACATGCCCGTCGAGCAGGTGTTGAGCGCGCTCTCCGAGACGGTGAAGCTCGTCGGTGTCCACGAGTCCGTCGTCGAACTCGCCGAGGACGCGATGCCGGACGTCGCGGCGGCCGCGACTCACGCCGAGGGCGATGAGCCCGCCGACGCCGATCGCTCCGACGCGTCGCTGGCGTCCTTCGAGTAGCGATCGGCGCGCTCGGGAACGTCGCAACCCGGTGTCGATTACTGCGGACACGGTGGGGTCGTCCGTCGGGTCCGTCGGCCGATCCGGGTCCCCGCTGACGGCCGATTACTGCGGACACGGCGGTGTCTCCGGACTCGGAACTCCGGACACGTCGGGGTCGCTTCGTCGACGTCGACCGAAAAGCCCCTCACGCGTCCCGACGTCGGACGACCCGTGTGCGTCCTCGTCACCGGCGCGACCGGGAGATACGGCTACGCCGCCGCACTCGTGCTCGCGGACGCGGGAGTCGACGTCGCGGCGCTCGTCCGCGATCTCGAGACGCCCGCCGCCCGTTCGCTCGTCGAGCGCGGCGTCCGCCTCGAACGCGGCCGACGCGACCAACTCGATCACGTCGAAGACGCCCTCGCCGACGCGGACGGACTCTTCCTCGCCGTCGGCGGACCGAGAGCGAGCGCGCGGACCGCCAGCGAGCGAGCCGAGACGCTCGTTCGCGCCGCCCACCGCACCGACGTCACCGTCGTCCACGCCTCGCTCATCGGCGCCGACGCGCGCCCCGGCGTGCCCTGCGTGGACGTCCGGGGGCGCATCGACGCCGATCTCGCCTCGCGGGACGTCCCGCACGTCTCGCTTCGCCCCGGCGTCCCGCTCGACGCCTTCGAGCGCGCGCGTGATACCGTCGAAACCGAGAGTCGCCTCCCGTTCCCCCTCGAGGGACACGCTCGCGTCCCCCTGACGGACCCGCGCGACGTCGCTCGGGCCGCGACGGCGATCCTCGCGGACCCGGACACGCCGACGCCCGACGGCGAGCGTCTCCCGGTCTTCTCGGACACGCGATCGCTCTACGGTCTCGCGGACGCCCTCGAAGACGTGCTCGGACGCGAGATCACGGCCGACCCGCGACCCCCGACCGACGCCCCGCGCCCGCTCACCGCGTTCTATCGGTGGGTGAACGAGGGGGCGCTCCTCGGCGCCGATCCGAACGCGCTCGTCGAGCGCTACGGCGTCGGCCCGGCGCCGATCCGCGACTACTTCGAGCGCGCCGGCTGGGAGTAGCCGTCAGTTGTTCCACGGCGCCGCGGGGAAGTCGACGAGTCGCTCCTCTCGCGTGATCCCGTCGATGCGCGCGACGTCCTCGTCGTCGAGTTCGACGTCGAGCGCGCCGTAGTTCTCGACGATGTGGGCCTTCGAGGTGGCTTTCGGGATGGCAGCGACGTTCTCCTTCGCGAGGAGCCACGCGAGCGACACCTGATACGGCGTCGCGTCGTGCTTCTCGCCGATCTCGACGAGTTCGGGCACGTCCGCGACCTCGCCGCGCGCGACCGGGCAGTAGGCGACGAGCCAGTGGTCGTCCGCGACGGCGCGCTCGTGGAGGTCGCCCTGCTGGAGCAGCGGATGCATCTCGACTTGGTGGGCGAAGACGGGCGCGTCTAGCTCTTCGATCGCCTCGTCGAGGAGTTCGGGCGTGAAGTTCGAGAGCCCGACGTTCCGGATCGTCCCCGCGTCCGCGAGTTCGTCGAGGGCGGGCAGCGTCTCGTCCGGATCGTACGTCTCGATCGGCCAGTGAACGTAGAGCAGATCGAGGTACTCCGTGCCGAGCTTTTCGAGGCTCTCCGCGGTCGTCTCGTGGACGGCGTCCGCGACGAGGTTTCCCGTGTCGAGTTTCGTCGCGAGGAAGACGTCGTCGCGCGCG